>KV796949.1:31604-52170 GCA_001809325.1 Neisseria sp. HMSC077D05
CGTCTGAAAATTTTCAGACGACCTTTTGTTATCAGTGATGACCGCAACCGCCGCCATGACTTTCGCGCAATGCTTCGGCAGCCTGCTCGTCGGCATGGTAGCTTGAGCGGACCATGGCGCCGATGGCGGCGTTGGTGAAGCCCAGTTCGTATGCTTCTTTTTCAAAGATTTTGAACTGGTCGGGCGTGACATAGCGCAAGACAGGCAAGTGTCCGTCTGAAGGCTGGAGGTACTGGCCGATGGTAATCATCTCGATATTGTGCGCCCGCATATCGCGCATGATTTCGCGCACGTCTTCGTCTGTTTCGCCCAAGCCGACCATGATGCCGGATTTGGTCGGGATGTGCGGCATCATTTCTTTGTAGCGGCGCAACAGGTCGAGGGAGTGCTGATAGTTGGCACCCGGACGGGCTTTTTTATACAGGCTCGGATGGGTTTCCAAATTGTGGTTCATCACGTCGGGCGGGGTTTCGGCAAGGATTTTCAGTGCGATGTCCAAGCGGCCGCGGAAGTCGGGAACGAGAATTTCGATTTTGGTGTTCGGACTGGTTTCGCGGATGGCTTTGATGCAGTCGGCGAAATGCTGTGCGCCGCCGTCGCGCAGGTCGTCGCGGTCAACGGAGGTGATGACGACGTAACGCAGGTTCATAGCCTTGACGGATTCTGCGAGGTTTTTCGGTTCGTCGGGGTCAAGCATATTCGGGCGGCCGTGTCCCACGTCGCAGAACGGGCAGCGGCGGGTACAAATGTCGCCCATAATCATGAAGGTTGCTGTGCCTTTGCTGAAACATTCGCCGATATTCGGGCAGGAGGCTTCTTCACAAACGGTGTGCATTTTTTGCTCACGCAAAATGTCTTTGATTTCAAAGAATTTGCGTGACGGCAGTTTGGCACGTATCCATTCGGGCTTTTTCAGTTTTTCCTGAAGGGGGACGACTTTGATAGGGATGCGGGCGGTTTTGTCCGCGCCTTTGAGTTTGACGCCGCGTTTGGGATCGTCAACTTTGATTTCGCTCATTAATTGTTCGCTTTCGGTGTGAGTTGTGTCTCGAGGTGTGCGGTCAGTTTTTGTGCAACCTCGTCCAAGGTGGGGCAGGGTTGGACAAAATCCGCGATTTGCGTCATTTCCATGCCGGCATAGCCGCAGGGATTGATGTGGGTAAACGGGCTTAAGTCCATGTTTACGTTTAATGCCAGACCGTGATAGACGGAACCGTCTTTGATGCGCAAACCGAGTGAGGCGATTTTGCGCTCACCGACATAAACGCCGGGGCGTTTCGGGTCTGCCGCCGCTTCAATGCCGTATTCCGCCAAAGTGGCGATGATACTGTTTTCAAGCGCGGAGACGATGTTGCGGACACTGGTTTTTCGGCGTTTGAAGTTGATCATGGTGTAGATGACCAACTGACCCGGACCGTGATAGGTGATTTGCCCACCCCGGTCGATTTGCACGACGGGTATGTCGTCGCGGATCAGGAGGTGTTCGGGTTTGCCCGCCAAGCCTTGCGTGAAGACGGGCGGATGCTCGACCACCCATAATTCGTCTTCGGTATGTTCGTCGCGGGCTGCGTTGAACGCTTTCATGGCTTCGAAAGTCGGTTGGTACTCGACCATGCCTTTATGCACGATTTTCATATCAGTACACTACTTTTACCATTTCGTGATCGGTCAGGGCGCGGTAGATTTTGTCCAGTTGCTCTTTGCTTTCGACGTTTACTTTGACGGTTGCGCTGGTATAGTTGCCCTTGCTGCTCTGGCGGGTGGTGATGTGGTGGGGTTCGGTATCGGGCGCGTGTTGGCGGACGGTTTCCAAGATATTTTTTTCAAATTCGGGATGCGCGTTGCCCATGACTTTGATGGGGAATTGGCAGGGGAATTCGATGAGTGAGGTTTGGTCGGTCATGGCTGACTCCTGATGTGCTGTATGCCGAGAGGTCGTCTGAAAAGTTTCCAGCCTTTCAGACGACCCCGAATGGCGTGTATTTTATCGCAAAAAGTTGCTGATAAAAATAGAAGCGTACATCGGCTTTTTCAAGTCTTGAAATACGCTTTTCCATCCCAATTTAAGCGACATTCCGAATTTATTACCAAGTAGAGAACAATATGCCGACAAAAGAAAAACATTTTGAGGAATACAGTGCATTGGCGACCCTGCCTTTACGCGATGTCGTCGTTTATCCGCACATGGTGTTGCCGCTGTTCGTAGGCCGCCCGAAATCCATTGCGGCATTGGAAGCGGCAATGGCGAATGACGATCCGGTGTTTTTGCTGGCGCAAATCGACCCGAATACCGAAGATCCGACGGCGTCTGATTTGCACCGTACGGGTACGGTCGCGCAGGTTTTGCAGGTGTTGAAGCTGCCTGACGGCACAGTGAAAGTGTTGGTTGAAGGTATCCGACGCGGCAGAGTGTTGACCATTGAAGAGAGCGGCGGGTTGTTCCTGTCCCATGTTGAAGCTGTCGATGAGTATTCGGATGCGGACAATCCCGATATTGAAGCGATTCGTCGCACGCTGCTTACCCAGTTTGACCAATACGCCAAGTTAAATAAAAAAATCCCTGCCGAAATTATCAATACCATCAATGGTATCGATGATAACAGCCGTTTGGTGGACACGATTGCGGCGCATTTGCAGTTGAAACTGGAGCAGCGCCAGCAGATTTTGGAAACTTTCGGCATTATCGGCCGTATGGAGTTTCTGCTCGCCCAGTTGGAATCCGAACTTGACATCATGCAGGTCGAAAAACGCATCCGCGGCCGCGTCAAACGCCAGATGGAAAAATCCCAACGCGAGTATTATCTGAACGAGCAAGTGAAAGCGATTCAGAAAGAATTGGGCGAAGAAGACGAACGCGGCGAACTGGATGCGTTGGAAGCAAAAATCAAAGAAGCGGGCATGACCAAAGAAGCCGAAGAGAAATGCCTGTCCGAACTGAAAAAGCTCAAAATGATGCCGCCTATGTCTGCGGAATCAACCGTGGTACGCAACTACATCGATACTTTGCTTGAGCTGCCGTGGAAGAAAAAATCCCGCGTCAGCAAAGATATTGCCAAAGCTGATTTGGTGTTAAACGCCGACCACTATGGCTTGGAAAAAGTCAAAGAACGGATTTTGGAATACCTCGCCGTCCAAAAACGTATGGACAAACTCAAAGGTCCGATTCTATGTTTAGTCGGTCCTCCAGGGGTGGGTAAAACCTCTTTGGGCGAATCCATTGCCAAAGCAACAGGCCGCCAATACGTCCGCATGGCTTTGGGCGGCGTGCGCGATGAAAGCGAAATCCGCGGCCACCGCCGCACCTATATCGGCTCTATGCCCGGCAAAATCCTGCAAAACATGGCTAAGGCAGGCGTGAAGAATCCACTGTTCCTGCTCGACGAAATCGACAAATTGGGCAGCGACTTCCGAGGCGATCCTGCCAGCGCGTTGCTTGAGGTGCTCGATCCTGAGCAAAACAACAAATTTGCCGATCATTATGCGGAAGTGGATTACGACTTGAGCGATGTGATGTTTATCGCCACATCTAATAGCTTGAACATCCCGACTCCGTTGCTCGACCGTATGGAAATCATCCGTTTGTCCGGCTATACCGAAGACGAGAAAATCAATATCGCCATGCAGTATCTCGTGCCGAAACAAATGAAACGCAACGGCGTGAAAGAAGGCGAATTGGTGGTCGAAGAAAGCGCGGTACGCGATATCATCCGTTATTACACCCGTGAAGCCGGCGTACGTTCGCTTGATCGCGAGATTGCCAAAATCTGCCGCAAGGTGGTGATGCAGATTACCTTGAACGAAGATAAGAAGAGGTCGTCTGAAACCAAGAAAACCAGCAAAGCCAAGCCTAAGGCAGTTAAAGTCAATGAGAAAAACCTGCATGACTACTTGGGCGTGCGCCGCTTCGATTACGGCGTTGCCGAAAGTGAAAACCGTATCGGACAGGTTACCGGTTTGGCGTGGACGGAAGTCGGTGGCGAATTGCTGACTGTCGAAGCCGTGGCGTTGCCGGGCAAGGGCGTGATCCAGTGTACTGGCCAGTTAGGCGACGTGATGAAGGAATCTGTGTCCGCGGCATGGTCTGTTGTCCGTTCCCGTGCAGAATCAGTGGGTTTGGCTCCTGATTTTTACGAGAAAAAAGACATCCATGTTCACGTTCCAGAAGGCGCAACGCCGAAAGACGGTCCGAGTGCAGGTATCGCCATGACCTTGGCGATGGTGTCTGCCTTTACCAAAATTCCGGTGCGCGCCGATGTGGCGATGACGGGCGAAATCACCCTGCGCGGCGAAGTTTTGCCAATCGGCGGTTTGAAGGAAAAACTGTTGGCTGCTTTGCGCGGCGGCATCAAACACGTCCTGATTCCGAAAGACAACGTCAAAGACTTGGAAGAAATCCCTGAAAACGTGAAAACCGGCCTGACCATCCATCCGGTCAAATGGATAGACGAAGTCCTCGCTTTAGGCTTGGAAAGCCAGCCGACACCTTGGGTTGCGTCTTTAAGTACCGAAGAGGCGCAGGTTGAAGCCGCCAAGCCTAAGTCAAGGGCGAAAGCGACCAAACACTGATTTTGTAAAAAAATGTGTTGCAAAAGATGCGGGTTTGCCTTGAAAGCCTGTAAAATAGGGCAATTCCGCATTTTTTGCTTGACACGGTATTTTCAGAATTGCTATAAAGCGCAAAGGTACTCAAAAGTACGAAGCCCCGAGTATTCGGGCATTTCATTATTTTCAACGATAGGAAGGGACTGATTGTGAATAAGTCTGAATTGATCGAAGCAATTGCTCAAGAAGCCGGCATTTCTAAAGCTGCCGCCCAAAAAGCTCTGGATGCCACTACCAATGCTGTAACCAACGCTCTGAAAAAAGGCGACACCGTAACTCTGGTCGGTTTCGGTACTTTCTACGTCGGCGAACGCGCAGAACGTCAAGGCCGCAACCCTAAAACCGGCGAGCCTCTGACCATTGCTGCTGCTAAAACTCCTAAATTCCGTGCCGGTAAAGCATTGAAAGATGCTCTGTAAGCATAGATAGGCATTAAGCCTGATAAAAATCGACTCTGTCATAGGAGTCGATTTTTATTTTGTGTTGTTGCTATCCATTTAAAATCAAAAAAGTTTGTGAACGATGCTGCCGCGTATCGTTATGCTTCATGGCATTCAAGGTTTTCAGACGACTTTGGGTATCACGGGCAAGGCGCAAAGCCATACATTTCCAGAAAGTCTTTTGTTTGTTATACTTTCGGCGTTTAACTTTTGCAATTGTTTATAAGGAGCGCAAAATGGCAGACTTTAATAAAATCTTGACACCGGGCGATGTCGATGGCGGCATTATTAATGTTGTGAACGAAATTCCTGCGGGCAGCAACCATAAAATCGAATGGAACCGTAAATTAGCGGCTTTCCAACTCGACCGTGTTGAGCCTTCAATTTTTTCAAAACCTACGAACTACGGTTTTATTCCTCAGACTTTGGACGAAGATGGCGATGAATTGGATGTATTGCTGGTGACAGAGCAACCATTGGCTACCGGCATTTTTTTGGAAGCGCGCGTCATCGGCGTGATGAAATTTGTTGATGATGGCGAGGTTGACGATAAAATCGTTTGCGTTCCTGCCGATGACCGCAACAATGGCAATGCGTACAAAACATTGTCTGATTTGCCGCAACAATTAATCAAGCAAATCGAATTCCATTTCAACCACTACAAAGACTTGAAAAAAGCAGGTACGACCAAAGTCGAATCCTGGGGTGATGTTGAAGAAGCGAAACAAGTCATTAAAGAATCGATCGAGCGTTGGCATAAACAAGCTTAATTGAGATCAACAAGCAAAAGCTCGTCTGAAAATATTTTCAGACGAGCTTTTTGTTTTTTATGACTATGGCGCGAGCTTGGTGTTTGCCTGTTTGGCAGGAGGATTTTTTGGTATGATTGCCCCTTATATTTTCTATTGATAGGTTTGCACTATGTCTGTCTATACAAGTGTTTCTGATGAAGAAATGCGGGCGTTTTTGACCCAATACGATTTGGGCGGTTTTGTATCGTTGCAGGGAATTGCGCAGGGGATTACAAACAGCAATTATTTTTTGACCACCACGACGGGGCGTTACGTTTTAACGGTATTCGAGGTATTGAAGCAAGAGGAGTTGCCGTTTTTTCTGGAATTGAGCCGGCATCTGAGTAGCAATGGCGTGGCTTGTCCTGCTCCGATTGTGCGCAAGGATGGTAAGCTGGATTCTGTCTTGGTAGGCAAACCTGCCTGTCTGGTTACTTGCCTGAATGGCTCGGATACCGGCTGGGCAACGGAAATGCAATGCTTCAATACAGGGGCCATGTTGGCAAAAATGCATATTGCCGGACAAAGTTTCCCGCAAAAAATGGTCAATCCGCGTTATGACCGTTGGTGGCATGATGCTTGCGGTCAGCTTTTGCCAGTATTGAGTGAAGATGATGCGGCTTTGCTGCAAAAGGAGATTGCTGATTTAGATGGTAATCTGGGTAATCATCTGCCTTCAGGCATTATCCATGCCGATTTGTTTAAGGATAATGTTTTATTGGATGGGGAGAAGGTGGCAGGCTTTATCGATTTTTACTATGCCTGCAACGGAAATTTTATGTATGACCTGGCTATTGCCGTCAATGACTGGGCAAGAACAGCGGAGAACAAGCTGGATAGTTCCTTGCAAGATGCTTTTATCAGGGGGTATGAAAGCATCAGGCCTTTGTCTGATGAAGAACGCGAATATTTCCCGATTGCCCAAAGAGCGGGTTGTATCCGGTTTTGGGTGTCGCGTCTTGTAGACTTTCACTTTCCGCAAACCGGTGAAATGACGTTTATTAAAGATCCCAATGCTTTTAGAGATTTGTTGCTGAGTTTGAATTGATACATATGCAGGTAGTGAATTAATACTTGGTATTTGAAATGTAATGTATAGTGGATTAACTTTAAACCAGTACGGCGTTGCCTCGCCTTAGCTCAAAGAGACGATTCTCTAAGGTGCTGAAGCACCAAGTGAATCGGTTCCGTACTATTTGTACTGTCTGCGGCTTCGTCGCCTTGTCCTGATTTAAATTTAATCCACTATAACTTTGGTCTTAAAACTGCACCCGAAGCTGGATGGGATGTCCGACTTTTAGGGTGCAGTTTTATTTTTCAGACGACCTTTTTCAGTCTTTCTTCTTCAAGCGATGGCTGACGGTATTGAAAAAGCCGCGCAGGATGTCGATGTCTTCGGTTTGCGTGTTAGCGCGGCCGAACAGGCTTTGCATACGGCGCATCAGGCGTTCGCTGTTGCGACGGTTGAAGAAGCCTATATCGTCCATGACGCTTTCCATGTGGGCGACCATGCCTTTGATTTGCTCGTGGGTGGCGGCGTGGTCTTCCTGTTGCAGGTGGGTCATGGGTATATCGGTCTGACTGAAGATTTCGTAACACACGACCTGAACGGCTTGGGCGAGGTTGAGCGAGAAATAGTCGGGGTTGCCGTTGATGGTCATCAGACGGTTGCATGCCTGCACTTCTTCGATGCTCAAGCCAAAGGTTTCGTTGCCGAAGACGAGGGCAACTTGTTCTCCCCGTTGTGCCGCCTGCAATAATTCGGGAACCAGTTCGCGCGGGGTTTGCAGCGGCGCGGTGATTTCGCGGCGGCGGCTGGTAAGGGCGCAGGCGAGCGTGGTGTCGGCGAGGGCTTCGTCGAGCGTGGCGGCAATCACGGCGTTGTGCAATATGTCTGCCGCGCCGGAAGCAAGGATGAAACTTTCCTCCGGCAGTTGGAAATCTTGCGGGTTTTCGGGGTTGAAAACGGGCGGTTGCCCGGTCATCGGCGTGGACATCAAATTCGGGGCGACGATGGTGAGTTTGTGCAGCCCCATGGTTTTCATGGCGCGGGCGGCGGAGCCGATATTGGCGGGATGGCTGGTGCGGGTGAGGATGATGCAGATGTTGCCGAGATAGTCGGGCAATTCGGGCTTGGCTGAAGTCATGTTTTGTTTTCGGTTTGTTCGGGAATCGGGTATAATACGCCATCTTTTTGTTTTCAGACGACCTTTCGCCTTTAGGCTTGAGGGGTCGTCTGAAATGTTCTTTAACAACGTCGGAAACGTACAAACGTTGCGTTCGGTGCAGATGCGCCGGACGGTATTTTACCTGATTTAGAAAGAAAACCCATGAATCCGTTTTTAAATACCGCTTTCAAAGCCGCCCGCAAGGCCGGGCAGATGATGATCCGCGCAAGCGGCAATCTGGATGCCGTCAAAGTTGACAGCAAGGCATTCAATGATTTTGTTTCCGACGTTGACCGCAATTCTGAAATGATTTTGGTGGAAGCGCTCAAAGAAGCCTATCCGCATCACAAAATCACTTGCGAAGAAGGCGGTTCTCACGGTAAAGCCTCTGCGGAATACGAATGGATTATTGATCCGCTCGACGGCACGACCAACTTCTTACACGGTCATCCTCAATACGCGATTTCTATGGCGCTGCTGCACAAAGGCGTGTTGCAGGAAGCTTTGGTGTACGCACCTGAACGCAACGATGTTTACATGGCTTCGCGCGGCAAAGGCGCGTTGCTCAACGACCGCCGTATCCGCGTTTCTTCACGCATTGAGTTGAACCGCTGCTTGATCGGAACCGGCTTCCCTGTCGTTGATCAAAGCATGATGGACAAGTATCTGGCTATTTTGAAAGACTTTTTGGCGAAAACGGCCGGGGGGCGCAGAGAAGGCGCGGCTTCGTTGGATTTGTGTGCCGTGGCGGCCGGCCGTTTGGACGGTTTCTTCGAGTTCAACCTCAAACCTTGGGATATTGCTGCAGGCGCGCTGATTGTGCAGGAGGCGGGCGGTATCGTTACTGATATGTCCGGTAACGAAGGCTGGCTGGAAAGCGGCGATATTGTGGCGGCCAATCCGAAAGTGCTGGCGCAGATGCTGCAAATTATTGCTGGACATCTGTAAACATAAGGTCGTTTTCAGACGACCTTTTGCTCGTTTTTAATACGGTGTCGTGATTTAGCAATAGTAGGAATATCATCTGTGTTACTTTCAGGAGCAGATAACTACCTTTTATCGCAATCTGAAAACAGGGATTCCGATTAATGATAATATGCTCAAAGAATTGATTTGCAACAGGCCATCCCTCTGCCAATCTGATAAATGACGAACCGTATTGTTGTGAATAATATGAAGAAAAAAACTTTTTTGAATCGTCCCAAGACATCCGTTTTCCGCACCGGGCAAATTGCTGCCGCGGTGTGCGCGGCAGTATGCGCGGCAACGGCGCAGGCTTATCCTTTGCAGGCTATTTTAAGGGATGCCATGATGTCCGACCCGATTGTGAAGGAAGCGAAAGCAACCGAAGATTCGGCTAAAAGTACGACGAAGGCGACCCGTGCACGCCATTATCCCGTATTGACGCTGACGGGTACCAAAGTTTTGGCGCAGAAAAACAAATATTCCAGCAACGATATGAATGACGGTGTCGGCATACGCGGAACTTTGAATGTATATTCATGGGGCGCCATCAATGCGGCGGTACGGCGCGATAAAAACAGAGAGCAATACTACCATCATCGTTATTTCGAAAATCAGGAACGTCTGGGCAGCGACATCGGCAAACTCTATTTGACCGCATTGCGCGCGAAAGAAATCCTGCGCATCAACCGTCAGAGCTTGGTCCGACACAATAATCTTCTGAAAGATTTGAATATTATCGTGAAATACGACAGCGGCCGCCGTTCCGAACTCATTGAAGCGCGTGCGCGCCTGTTGCAGGTCGAATCATCCATCGCGCAACAACAACGCACGATGGAATTGGCGTTGAGCCGTTTGTCCCGCTACACCGGACGGCAGTTGACGGCAGAGGATTTGGAAGATCCGTTTGCCAACGACAGCGCAGAATCATTGGTCCGCCGTTTCAAAACCGCCGATAACAACACCAATCCTTCCTATCGGGCACAGGTGGCAGAACGCGACAGCGTGAAGGCAGATTTGGACGTTTCCAAAGCAGAACGCCTGCCCGCCGTGAATCTGGAAGGTAATGCGAACCGCGACAACAGACAGCTTTATTTAAATGTGGCATGGAATGTCTTAGACGTTGCAGCGCGCCATAATGTGCAGAAAAATGCCGATGCCCTGATTGCCGCCGAATCGAAATCCGAGCAGATTATGCGTGACATCACCGAAAAAACCCAAACCGCCGAAATCGACATGCGCGAGAGCGAACGCCGTGCCGATATTGCTGCGCAACATATTGCCGCCCAAAAGGACGTGGTTAAAACTTACGAGCTGCAATTTAAAATCGCCCGCCGCACACTGACCGACGTTTTGGGCGCATACAACGAATTATCCAGCATTGAGCAGGAAAACATTTCGGCGCGCAACGACTTCCGCGATGCTGCGTTGGATTATCTGGCTGCGCAGGCGCAAATGGCGAATTGGGCAGGCTTGAAGCAATAACATAAAATCTTAACATCATTACTCATTACGCGAATTATCATGAAAGCAATCATTGAACATATTGTGTTGGTTACCCGTCTCTTAGGGGCGCCTGTGTCAGAAGCCGCGCTGACGGCAGAGGTGGTGCGGGATAAAAAACTCAATGTTAACTATCATTCCCTCGTCGAAGTCTTGCGCAGCCACGGCTTCGAAAACACATTGTCCAAGCGTAATCTGGAAGACATTCCATCGCTTGCCGTTCCTGTGATGATCATTCTTCACAACGAAGAGGCTGCCGTCATTACCAATATCGAAGGTTCGGGTCGGAATAGAAAATATCATATCCGTCAGGTAGATGGCTTAGAGCAGCAGCTTGATCATGACCAGCTTTCCGGTCTGTATCTGGGTTACTGCTGGTTTATCAAACCCAAAATGGCGGCGGACACGCGTTCCGAACTGCCTGAATACCACCTTCCCAAAGCATGGTTTTGGAAAGTTATTTGGCGTTTCCGCAGCTATTACTATCAAGTGATTTTGGCGACCGTCATCATTAACTTCCTCGCCTTGGTCAGCTCGTTGTATGTCATGAACGTGTACGACCGCGTCATTCCCAACCAAGCCTATGAAACCCTGTGGGTTTTGAGTATCGGCGTTGTCCTCGCCATTTTGTTTGAATTTGCTGCCAAGATGATACGCGGCCATTTGACCGACATCGCCGGTAAAAAAGCCGACCTGATTATCAGCTCTGCCTTATTCCGCCGCGTAATGGCATTGCGCCTTGCCGACCGTCCCGCTTCGTCCGGTTCATACGCCAACAACCTGCGTGAATTTGAATCTGTACGCGAATTCATGACCAGTGCGAGCTTGTTGACTTTGGTGGACTTACCTTTCCTGTTACTGTTTATCTTTGTTATTTCGATAGTCGGCGGCAAACTGGCATTGGTTCCTTTGGCGATTATTCCGATTGTCGTCATTGTCGGCTTCATCGTTCAACGCCCCTTGTCGCGCCACATTAACGAATCCATGAAAGAAAGCTCGCAACGTTCAGGCCTTGCCGTAGAAGCCATCGAAGGCATCGAAACCCTGAAAACCAACAACGCGACTTCATGGGCGCAACAACGCTGGGATGAATACACCGCCAAAACCTCCGCTTCATCTATTAAAGTTAAAGATACCAGCAACTTCATGGTCAACTTCGCCGTTGCCATGCAGCAGCTCAATACTGTCTTTTTGGTCGTTGTCGGTACCTATCTGATTCATGCCGACAACCATGCGGAACGGATTACCATGGGTGCATTGATTGCCTCCGTTATTCTGTCCGGCCGCGCGTTGGCGCCGTTGGCTCAAGTTGCCGGCCTTGCTACCCGCTTCCAACAGGCGAAGCTGGCGTTAAGAGGCGTGAACGACATTGTTTCCCGTCCGATCGAACGCAGCCCCGAACGCAAATACATTACTTTGGACAACGTTCAAGGCAATATCGCCTTTGAAAACGTAACGTTCAAATACAAAAACGAAAGCAACAACGCAGTTGACGAGTTGCGCATCAACATCCGACCCGGTGAAAAAGTCGGTATCCTCGGACGTATCGGCAGCGGTAAAAGTACCATGCTGAAGCTGGCGAGCGGTCTGTACGACACCGAAAAAGGCAACGTAACCCTCGACGGCGTCGATATGCGCCAACTTGATCCGAATTTCCTGCGTAACCAAGTCCTCCTGTTCAGCCAATCTCCACGCCTTTTCTTGGGTACATTGCGCGAAAACATGGACTTGGCGCGTACCGACAGCTATTCGACCGACCAAGACCTGCTGACCGCACTCAAACGTTTCGGTCTGGACCAAATCATCCGCAACCACCCGAGAGGCTTGGATATGCCTTTGGGTGAAGACGGTTTGGGTCTGTCCGGCGGTCAAAAACAAATCATCGCCCTCGCACGCATGACGCTGCGCGACCCCAAAGTTGTCCTTTTGGACGAGCCGACAACCAGCCTCGACCAAGGTACCGAACGCATGGCATTGAACGCGATTGCCCACTGGGGACGCAACCGCACCATGCTCTTGGTCACCCACCGTCCGCAAGTGCTGCAAATCGTTAACCGCATCATCGTAATGGAAAATGGCAAAGTCGTTATGGACGGCCCGCGCGATTTAGTCTTGCAAAAACTGATGCAAAACGAGCAAAACAAAGTCAAAGCAGCACAACAAGCGCAGGAAAACCAACGTCCCGGCGAAGCGGCGCAAGCATGACGAAAAGGGAAAAGGTCGTCTGAAAACACAAACGGAAAGCGTTTCAGACGACCTCTTTGAAAACAACAAACAGATACCGAAGATTCATCATTATGAGCGAAAACAACGTTAAATCCAAAGACCTGCATCTCATTAACGATTTGAATGCAGCCTTGCAAAAAGAAAAACACAGCGGCCAATTTTGGGTCATCATCCTGTTTTTCCTGCTGCTCGTCGTCTTTGTCGTATGGGCATACAACAGCACCGTCGAAGAAGTAACCCGCGGCAACGGCAACGTCATCCCCAGCAGCCGCGAACAAGTCATCCAAAGCCTAGACGCCGGCGTCATTACCCAAATGATGGTTAAGGAAGGCGATTTGGTCGAAAAAGACCAAATCCTGCTGAAGCTCGACGATACGCGCAGCCTTGCCGTATTGCGCGAGAGCGAAGCCAAAGTCCAAAACCTCGAGGCCACCATCGCCCGCCTGAAAGCCGAAGCTTACGGCGGCAAACTCACGTTCCCCAACAGCGTCAGCCCCGAACTCCGCCGCCGCGAAACCGCCGCATATAACGCCCGCCGCCAAGCCATGACCGATGCCGTACAAAGTCTGGTACAAAGCAAAGCGGCGCTTGATCGCGAGATCGCCATTACTGCACCTATGGTGGCACAAGGCGTTATGTCCGAAGTCGAACTCCTCAAAATGCGCCGCGAATCCAGCGATCTGACCCTGCAAATTGCCGAACGCCGCAACCGTTACAGAACAGATGCCAACAACGAACTCGTCCAATCCGAATCCGAGCTGGCGCAATCCAAAGAAAACATGGCCATGCGCGCCGACCCGGTTGACCGCTCCCAAATCCGCTCCCCCATGCGTGGCATCGTCAAAAACATCAAAATCAATACCATCGGCGGCGTAGTCAACCCGGGCGAAGAAATCATGCAAATCGTCCCCGTTGATGACAAACTCCTTGTCGAAGCCTATATCCGTCCGCAAGACATCGCCTTCGTTCGCGCAGGACAGCCTGCACTGGTCAAAGTCAGCGCATATGACTACTCCATCTACGGCGGATTGGAAGGCAAAGTTACCCTTGTCGGCGCAGATACCGTCAGCAACTCCATGCAAAGCCGTGCCAACGATCTGAAGCTCGACCCCAACCAAGTTTACTACCGAGTCATCGTCCAAACTGAGAACAACGCCCTGAAAGACAAAAACGGTAAAGACATGCCGATTATTCCGGGCATGGTTGCCACAGTGGACATTAAAACCGGCGAAAAAACCATCTTCCAATACCTGATCAAACCGATTACCCGTATGAAGCAGGCATTGAGCGAGCGTTAATTTCCCGAGTAAAACTTGCTTAACAGTCAAAAGGTCGTCTGAAAAACCGGGCTGCGTCCAAATCTTGGACGTTCATAAAACCCTATTTAGGCGTTCTATATAAGCTGGGTTCTGTATACGACAGGACCCAGCTTTTTTCACTTTCAAACTGTAACGCTCCCAGATGCGGTAATCCATACAATCATATTCGTCCACCGTCAATTCTTCTGAACGGTAGGAGCATTTCGTTTAATACCGCAAAGAAGCCCTCCATCTGCGTATTGTCCTACCAGTTTGCCTTGCGAGACTGTATAAATAATGGGATGCGGTTTGTTATTTGAAGCGTAACTTTGGTCGTAAAAACTGCACCCGTATGTTTGGATGGAATATCCAACTTTTGGGGCAATCCGGTTTTTTCAGACGACCTTTATCCGTTTTAGCGACGGAATTTGCCGTGGTCGAAATCATCAAATGCTTCATAAGCTGCTTGGCATTGGATGCGTTGTTCTTTATTGGGCAGTTGGCGGAAGGCTTTCCGGGCTTTGACGTTTTCTTTCAGCTCGGCTTTGTTGCCTTTGGATTTATACCATGCAGCGCGACGGTCAAGATATTTTTTGCAGACAGGATGTAGTTTGCTTTGTTTGGCTTTGGTTTGAGCATAGTGGGTTTCATGATGTTTGCGGGTGGCTGCATTGGCAGGTTGGGTTGCAAAACCCAGTATCAGTGCTGCAGACAGGGCGGGAATAAGGCTTTTCCTCAATAACATGGCGGACTCCTGTTTATTTAAAGGGTGCATTTCATTATATTCATGGCTTTTGTAAAAAGGAAATTTGGCGGGATGGGTCGTCTGAAAAAGCAAGCGGGGTATTTAAAGCATTTTGACGAAACCCATCTTCCATTACATATTATCAAACAGAGAAAATAATAAACTACATGAATTATCACGTTTCAGACGACCTTGTGTTGCATATGTCATTCAATGTCATGTTGTTTATTTTCAAAATTTAACACAAATCCGAATTTGCCTTATTTCATAAGCGCATAGCCGAATGAGGGTTTTGATGCTAAAAAATACATCTTTGCGGTAAGGCTTGAATCATAGGGAAAGAGGTCGTCTGAAAGAAAATTGGGAAAAGCCCGATTTCAAAACAGCGGCCTTGTCAAGACTAGATAAGCGACGAAAAATACACTATATTGTGCCACTCGATATTAATACATACTGTATCTTGTGTTTCAGGATGGAGAAAGCTCACGATGAATGCACCGACTGATTTGAAAGTAACCAAGCGCGACGGACGTTTGGAAAATCTCGACTTAGACAAAATCCACCGCGTCGTTACTTGGGCGGCGGAAGGCTTGAAAAACGTTTCCGTATCGCAGGTCGAGCTCAAATCGCACATCCAGTTTTACAACGGCATCCGCACCGACGACATCCACGAAACCATCATCAAGGCGGCTGCCGACCTGATTTCGCAGGATACGCCCGACTATCAATATCTCGCCGCGCGTCTGGCAATTTTCCACCTGCGCAAAATCGCTTACGGCGAGTTCGAACCGCCGCATCTCTTTGACCATGTTAAAAAACTCACTGATGCGGGCAAATACGATCGTCACATCATCGAAGATTACAGCCGCGAAGAGTTTGACGAGCTGAACGCCTATATCGACCACAGCCGCGACATGACCTTCTCGTATGCCGCCGTGAAGCAGCTCGAAGGCAAATATCTGGTGCAGAACCGCGTGACCCGCCAGATTTATGAAACACCGCAGTTCTTATATATTTTGGTGGCGATGTGCCTCTTCAGCAAATATCCGAAAGAGACCCGTTTGGATTACGTCAAACGTTTTTACGATGCCGTTTCTACGTTTAAAGTATCGCTGCCGACCCCGATTATGAGCGGCGTGCGCACGCCTACGCGCCAGTTCTCAAGCTGCGTATTGATTGAATGCGACGACAGTCTGGATTCCATCAATGCCACCACCAGCGCGATTGTGAAATACGTTTCCCAACGTGCGGGCATCGGTATCAACGCCGGACGTATCCGCGGCTTGGGCAGCGAAATCCGTGGCGGCGAAGCGCAACACACCGGCTGCATTCCGTTTTTCAAAATGTTCCAAGCGGCGGTTAAATCCTGCTCGCAAGGCGGCGTACGCGGCGGCGCGGCAACTTTGTTCTACCCCTTGTGGCACATCGAAGCCGAAAGCCTGTTGGTGTTGAAAAACAACCGCGGCGTGGAAGACAACCGCATCCGCCAGCTTGATTACGGCGTGCAAATTAACCGCCTGCTGTACACCCGCCTGATTAAAGGCGGCAACATCACGCTGTTCTCGCCCAACGAAGTTCCCGGCCTGTACGACGCGTTCTTTGCCGACCAAGACGAATTCGAGCGTCTCTACACAAAATACGAGCAAGACCCGAACATCCGCAAACGCACCTTGTCGGCTACCGATTTGTTCTCCACGCTGATGCAGGAACGCGCCGGAACGGGACGCATCTACATCCAAAACGTTGACCACTGCAACACGCACAGCCCGTTTGACCCGCGCGTCGCGCCCGTGCACCAGTCCAACCTGTGCATGGAAATCGCCCTGCCGACCAAACCGCTGGACAACATCAACGACCCGAATGGCGAAATTGCCCTGTGTACCCTGTCCGCCTTCAACTTGGGCGCATTAAACAGCTTGGACGAGCTGGAAGGGCTTGCCGATTTGACCGTGCGCGCACTCGATGCTTTGCTGGATTATCAAGACTATCCGGTCGAAGCCGCCCGTACCGCGACCATGAACCGCCGCACGCTCGGCATCGGTGTCATTAACTACGCCTACTATCTGGCGAAAAACGGCGTCCGTTACAGCGACGATTCCGCGCTCGGCCTGACCCACCGCACCTTTGAAGCCATGCAGTATTACCTGCTCAAAGCATCGGTGAACCTTGCCAAAGAATACGGCGCATGCCCGCTGTTCAATCAAACCGTTTATTCGCAAGGCAAACTGCCCATCGACACCTACAAAAAAGACTTGGATGCCGTGTGCAGTGAACCGCTGTTGTGCGACTGGGAAAGCCTGCGCGCCGACATCGTCAAATACGGTCTGCGCAACTCCACCCTGACCGCACTCATGCCGTCTGAAACCAGCTCGCAAATCGCCAACGCCACAAACGGCATCGAGCCGCCGCGCGGGTTGGTAACGGTCAAAGCATCGAAAGACGGCATCCTGAAACAGGTCGTGCCGGAATTTGAAAACTTGAAAGACGCCTATGAAACCCTGTGGCAACTTCCGGGCAACGAAGGCTATCTGAAACTTGTCGGCGTGATGCAAAAATTCGTCGATCAGGCGATTTCCGCCAACACCGCCTACGATCCGGGTAAATTCGAAGGCAACAAAGTTTCCATGAAACAAATGCTCAAAGACCTTCTGACCGCCTACAAATACGGCGTCAAAACCCTGTACTACCACAACACCCGCGACGGCGCGGACGATACGCAGACCGATATTCAGGATGACGGCTGTGCTGGGGGGGCTTGTAAGATTTGATAAGAGGAATTTCAGACGACCTCACGAGGTCGTCTGAAATAATAAATAACATAGGGGGAAAACAAATTGAAGAATATACCTGAACAATCTATTGTCGCTCTGTTTATAGATGCGGATAACGCACCTTTTGGGAAAATTGATTTTATTCTTAATGAGCTTGCAAATTATGGTTCAGTAATGATAAGAAAAATTTATGGGAATTGGAAAAGTGAACAATTAAAAGGTTGGGAAGCTGTCTTATTGGATTATGCTCTAGCACCTGTTCAACAATTTGATTATACAAAGGGTAAGAATGCAACGGATATGGCGATGACCATAGATGTAATGGATTTATTATTTCAAGATAAAATAGACGTTTTTTGCATTGTTTCTTCCGATTGTGATTTCACACCGTTAGCAATGAGAATAAAAATGGAAGGGAAACAAGTCATTGGTTTTGGCGAACATAAAACACCTAAGTCGTTGGTTGCTGCATGTAGCAAATTTTTATTTTTAGATGCAAGTTTTGATAAAAGCAGTGGGACAAATGCTCAACCAGCTGAAATTCGGAAGAGAACTGCTAATGAACTTAAATGTGATACCACATTAATGAATTTATTAAGAGAAGCCATTGCCAATAGTTGTGATGAAGACGGTTGGGCATCATTAAGTAATGTTGGGAAGATTATCAATAACCAATCATCTTTTGATAGTAAAAATTATGGTTATACGAAGTTGGGAGATTTAGTGCGTGTAATTGATATTTTTGAAACTAGGTTGTCAGAAAATCGTTCACAAATGTATATCCGAAATAAAAGAGCAAAGTAAAAAATGAAAGTTATTTAAATAATGGCTTGTGGTTGAGGTTTGTGAATAATTTTTAGATGGTCTTGTTTTGAATATCAAAAGGTACTCTGAAAACTAAATATTATTTTTTAAAAAGAGAAACACTATGTCCTGCGAACACCTAGTCATGTCATACAGCACCTTTTCCAAAACCAAAAACGACGCGCTTAAAGAGCCGATGTTTTTTGGTCAGCCGGTAAATGTTGCCCGTTATGACCAGCAGAAATACGAAGTATTTGAAAAACTGATTGAAAAGCAACTGTCGTTTTTCTGGCGGCCGGAAGAAATCGACGTGTCGCGCGACCGTATCGACTACGCCAACCTGCCCGAACACGAAAAACATATTTTCATCAGCAATTTGAAATACCAAACCCTGCTCGATTCCATCCAAGGCCGCAGTCCGAACGTTGCCTTGCTGCCTTTGGTGTCGATTCCCGAGTTGGAAACTTGGATTGAGACGTGGAGCTTCAGCGAAACCATACACTCGCGCAGCTATACCCACATTATCCGCAATATCGTGAATGATCCCTCGGTCGTGTTCGACGACATCGTGCAGAATGAATACATCATCGCCCGCGCCGAAGACATCGCCTGTTATTACGATGATTTGATCGAATATACCCAGTATTACAACCTGTTAGGCGAAGGGACTCACAATGTTGGCGGCAAGCTCGTTACCGTGTCTTTGCGCGAGTTGAAGAAAAAACTCTATCTCTGCCTGATGTGTGTCAACGTGTTGGAAGCCATCCGTTTCTATGTTTCATTCGCCTGCTCGTTTGCTTTTGCCGAGCGCGAGTTGATGGAAGGCAACGCCAAAATCATCAAACTGATTGCCCGCGACGAAGCCCTGCACCTGACCAGCACCCAGCATATGCTCAACCTGATGCGCGCCGGTGCCGACGATCCTGAAATGGCGGAAATCGCCGTCGAATTGCAGGACGAATGTTTCAAACTCTTCAAAAAAGCGGCGGAACAGGAAAAAGAATGGGCGGCCTATCTGTTTAAAGACGGTTCGATGATTGGTCTGAACAAGGAAATTCTGGCGCAATACGTCGAATACATCACCAACCTGCGTATGCAGGCGGTCGGTCTGCCCGCCGGATTCGAAGGCGCTACCCAAAACCCGATTCCGTGGATTAACGCGTGGCTGTCGTCCGACAACGTGCAGGTCGCGCCGCAGGAAGTGGAAATTTCTTCTTACTTAATCGGTCAGATCGATTCGGAAGTCAGCGCGGACGATTTGGGCGATTTCGAACTATAATCAAACTCAGCGGTTTTTCCGCATTTCCATTATCAGGGGTCGTCTGAACAGGTGTAGAAACGAAATCAAAGATTTCGGTTACACTGTGCAGACGGCCTTTCCCGCTTAAACAGATAATAATGGCACTTATCAGCACACACGACAAAACCTTCGAGCTTCAAGAGGGAGAAACCTTATTGGAGGGCTTGGAGCGCACCGGCCACGAGGTCGAATACCAGTGCCGCAGCGGCTATTGCGGTTCCTGTCGCGTCAAAATATTGGACGGCAGGGTGTCCTACGACGATTTCCCGCTGGCCTTTGTCGCGCCCGGTGAGATTCTGCCGTGTTGCTGTCGGGTTCACGAGGACATTAAGGTTGATTGCCGTACTCGGATGAGTGAGCCGGATTTGTTTGATGTCGGCTTGTTTGATGAGCGGGATTGAGTTGATTGAAACCCAATTGTATTATTTTTAGTTCTTTGCTTTAATAATAGGCTCTTCAAATCTAGGTGTAATCATATGAATGTCGCTAAGGGTTTATTGGTTTCAGTTTTATGTTTGAGCTCGGGTTTGCTTGCTGCTCAAAATCATCATTCCCAATGGAAAAAAGTTTATGAAAGGAATTTGACGGATTTTGAATTGAGTCCGGAGGGAAGCGGGTTGGTATTGCTTGCCCAACCGCAAGGACGTTGCAGGATGGATGTTGATTTTTATGGGGAAACGGGACAGGATAAATACCGGTATGAATTTACCCGAGACCGTTTGACGGCAGGTTCGCATCGGGAATACCGCTATACCGCTGCATCGTTGTCGGAAGTCACCAAAGATAAAATAAAATTGGTACGAAATGAGAAGCTGAATCCTGCTTCAGGCGCGGTAAAGAAAGAATTTCGGGATATTTATCAATACGTTCCTAATAAGGTTTTAAAAAAATATTGTTTTTGATATGGCATGGCAAATAAAGCAAGAGGTCGTCTGAAAACTTTTCAGACGACCTC
>KV796949.1:52270-78166 GCA_001809325.1 Neisseria sp. HMSC077D05
GAGGTCGTCTGAAAACTTTTCAGACGACCTCTTGCTTTATTTACCCTATCGTTTAATGCAGATGCTCGTAAATAGTTTCCGCCAATGCCTTGCTGATGCCTTCGACTTGCTCCAAATCTTCTTTGCTGGCGGCAACGACGCCGCGCAGGCCGCCGAAGCGGGTGAGCAGGGCTTGGCGGCGTTTGCTGCCTACGCCGGGGATATCGCTGAGGGAGGAGGTAACGCGGGCTTTGTCGCGTTTTTTGCGGTGGCCGGTGATGGCGAAGCGGTGGGATTCGTCGCGCACGGTTTGCAGGAGGTGTAGGGCGGGGCTGTTGGGCGGCAGGCGGAAGGTTTCGCCGGTGAACGGGAGGATGAGTTCTTCCATGCCGGCTTTGCGTTCGGGACCTTTGGCGATGCCGACCAAGGGGATGTGCAGCCCGAGTTCTTCCCATACGGATACGGCGACGCCGATTTGTCCTTTACCGCCGTCAATCAATACGACATCCGGCCATTTGACGGCCTCGCCGTTGGCTTCGGCTTCCTGCATTTTGCCGTAGCGGCGGGTGAGGACTTCGCGCATGGCGGCGTAGTCGTCGCCGGGTTTGGCGGTGGTGATGTTGTAGCGGCGGTATTGCGAGGGTTGGATGTTTTGTTCGTCGTACACGACGCAGGAGGCGATGGTGGCTTCGCCTTGGGTGTGGCTGATGTCGAAGCATTCGAGGCGGTTGAGGTCGTCTGAATTCATGTTCAGGATTTTTGCCAACTCGTCGATGCGGTGTTGCTGGCTGCTTTGTTGCAGGCGGCGTTGGGCTATTGCCATCTGTGCGTTTTGTTCCGCCATTTTCAGCCAGACTTTGCGTTCGCCTATGGTTTTGGTTACGAACTGCATTTGTTTGGCGTGTTCGCCCTCCAAGGCTTCTTTCAATGCGTCGGGGACGGGGAAGTTGCTGATGATGATGTCGGGTTTGCTTTTGCCCAGATAATGTTGGGCGACGAAGGCTTCGGCGTAGTCTTGTCCGTTTGGTTCGGGATCGTTTTTGGTGTCGGGGAAGAAGCTTTTGTCGCCGACGTGCCGCCCGCCGCGGATGCTGACCCAGTGTACGCAGACGAGGCCGTCTGAAACGGCGAGCGCGAGCAGGTCGATGTCGTTGGGGTTGTTGGGGTTTTTGCTGTCGATGAACTGATTGCTCTGCATGATGCCGAGTGCTTGGATTTGGTCGCGGTAGCGGGCGGCTTCTTCAAATTGCAGGTTGGCGGCGGCGGTCTGCATTTTGTGTTGCAGGGTGCGGGTCAGTTCGTCGGTTTTGCCGTTGAGGAAAGTGGCGGCTTGGCGCACGCTGTCGCGGTAGTCTTCTTCGCTGATGTGGCCGACGCAGGGCGCGGTGCAGCGTTTGATTTGGTACAGCAGGCAGGGGCGGTCGCGGTGTTCGAACACGCTGTCTTCGCAGGTGCGCAGCATGAAGACTTTTTGCAGGACTTGGATGCTGTCGCGCACGGCGTTGCTGTTGGGATAGGGACCGAAGTATTGGTTCGGCTTTTTCAGCGTGCCGCGGTAATACGCCATCTGCGGATATTGATGTCCGCTGAGCATGAGGTAGGGATAGCTTTTGTCGTCGCGGAAAAGGATATTGTATTTGGGCGACAGGGCTTTGATGAAATTGTTTTCGAGAATCAGGGCTTCGGCTTCGGAACGGGTGATGGTGGTTTCGATGTGGCGAACCTGTTTCACCATCAATGCGATGCGCGGAGAATGGTCGTTTTTCTGGAAATAACCGGACACGCGCCGCTTGAGGTTGACCGCTTTGCCAACGTATAAGACGTTGCCGCCTTCGTCGAAAAAACGGTATACGCCGGGCAGGTTGGGCAGGTTTTTGAGGAAGAGGGGGATGTCGAAGTCCGTGGTCATGGGGCGGGTGGTAGTGGTCAAGTTTTCAGACGACCCGATTATAAATCAGAACGCTTGAAATAATAGAATGCAAGTGGTCGGTATATAAGGATGGGAAAGTACCAAATATAGGTTTATTTGTACCGCCCAGGTCTCCCAAAAGACAAATCGGTCAAAAAATGCTATTCTTATCGCTTTCAACCTATCTGTTTGTAGCAATGAAAAAGTATCTTATTTCGACCGTTGCCGTAGCCATCGCCGCCGGCCTCGGTGCGCCTTACTACTTCGGCATCAAAGCAGAAGAAACCCTGACTGCACAACAAAAGCTGTTGCAGGAATCAGGTTTTCTAACCGTAGAATCCCACCAATATGATCGAGGCTGGTTCGGTGCGACCGAAACTACGGTCATACGCCTGAAACCGACATTGCTTCAAAATACCCAGCAATATCTGCCCGATAATCTGAAAACCGTTTTGCAAGAGCCGATTACGGTTGTTAACCATGTCAGCCATGGCCCGTTTGCCGGCGGGTTTGGTACGCAGGCTCATGTGGAAACAGAGTTTAAATACCATCCGGAAACCGAAAAAGTATTGTCGCGCTTCTTTGGTCAACAAGCTCCTTTGAACATGAGCAACACGATTTATTTCGGCGGAAGCGGCAAGCTTCAACTCAGCGTTCCGGCTTTCGATTATGAAGAGCTGTCCGGTATCAAGCTCAGCTGGAAAGGCTTGAGCGGTAATACCGATTACGAAAAAGATTTCCAAAGCTACCGCCACGACTATACCGCTCCGTCTTTGCAGATCAAGTTGGCGGATAAGGGCGATGTTTCGATGGAAAATTTACATTTCCAATCCGAAACTTCAGACGGAAGCAACAAGCTTTCTTTGGGCAAAAGCAGCATTACTTTGGATAAATTCCTGCTGCAATGGAAAGAAAACATTGATTACAACGTCAAGCTGAACGAGCTGGTCAATCTCGTGACCAATCTGCAAATCGGCGCATTTATCAATCCGACCGGCAGTATCGCGCCTTCCAAAATCGAAGTCAGCAAACTGAAATTTGATACCAATACCAACGAAGTTGATAAATTTATCAATAGCGAAGGACGGTTCCAATTTGAAGAGCTGGTTTATGGCGAAGATAAATATGGTCCGCTGGATATCAATGTGGCCGCAGAGCATTTGGACGGCAAAGGTTTGCAGGCTTTGAAAGCCAAGCTTGCCGAAGTCGCCAATAAGAAAATGAGCGAGGAAGAGATTCAAAACGCCTTGCTCCAAACCGCCAAAAACGAAGCTTCGGGTTTATTTACTAATGATCCGGTGCTGAATGTCAAAACATTCAAATTCATCATGCCGCAAGGTCAAGTGGATGTCAGCGGTAAACTCGCCTTTAAAGGCTTGGCGGCAAAAGATTTGAACAGCCTCAGCGAAATGTTGAAAAAAACCCATGCCGATTTCAATGTGAGCGTTCCGAAAAAACTGTTGGAGCAGATGGCAATCAACCAAGCGCGCAGCCTGTTTAGCGTTAATGCCGAGGATGAAGAAGCCGGACGCGCAGGAATTGAGGACATCAATGAAACGCTGCGTCTGATGGTGGACAGCACTGTGAAAAGTATGGCGCAGGAGCAATACTTGACTTTGGAAGAAAACAATATCAAAACCCATCTGACCCTGCAAAACAACGAGTTGAAATTGAATGGTAAGGTGTTGCAAAACGAGCCGGAGCCTGATTTTGACGAGCAGGACCTGTTGCCGGAAAATCTGTCTTCATCTGAAACAGGCAAATAAACAGCAATAGACAAAAGGTCGTCTGAAACCGGATTTGAAGTTTGAATCCGATTTCAGACGACCTTTTTTGATTGGTTTGATGGAAGCTAGGTCGAGTTGCAGGCAAAAAAAATCGCCCCTTTAATTTTAAGGGGCGCAAAAGGAACACAAACCACTACCAAAACTGTTACAGGGCGAACTCCTCTAATTGACGTTGATGGGTTGCCGGATAAAGTGCCTTCATCAAATCATAGGGTGAAAGCGACAAATCTTTGCTTTTGGTCGTCAAACGACCTTGCTGCGGTGTCAGTTCAAGCAAACGGGCATCAGACGCATGAATAAACTTTTCTTTTGCCTTCTGCATTTTGCGTTGTAAAACGGAAACGACGCGACTGTACAAACTGTCTTTTTGTTTAACCTCCCGAGTGCTGGCGACCCAGCTTAAACGGGAATGGCTGTCTTCATCTTCAATCAGGAGGATACCGGTTTGCGGCTGCTCCGATTTACCCATGCAGGGAAGCCAAACATAATAACGACCATCGAGCGTAACATATACGGCATCATGTACTTCGCAATCATCGCAACACTGGGTTGCCAAAAGAGAGCGGATGGTATGTTGGTGCAGTCTCAGAATGTCGAGAGAGACTTGCTGGAAAATATTTTCAGGCATTTTCTTCTCCTTTCGTTCTGTAGTGCGTTGATTTCGTTTCGATGAATTGCATTATACGGATAATTTCAAAATTTGCAAATGATAATTGTTATTATTATGAAGATGTGTAATAAGATAATGATTTTTATAGAAATTAATTTTTAAAAAATTATAAAAGTTGAGTGATTTACTCGGAATTTAGAGAAAACAAGCCTTAGCGGGAATGCGAAGATAAATACGTCTGGAAAATTGTCAGCAAAATTTCTTGTCAGGCTGCATTCACGTCCTAAGAAATATTGCATTCAAATACACGCGTCCCGATTTTTGCCGACTATACATTTTTAGCAGCCTTGCGTATGATTCAAGGCATTTTATCAATGAGCGATATACAGAATATTCCTATGAGCAAACGCCAGATTATCCTTGATACCGAAACTACGGGCCTTTATGCCGAAGGCGGCGACCGCTTGGTCGAGTTTGCCGGTCTGGAAATGATCAACCGCCAGATGACCGACAACAACCTTCATTTATATGTTCATCCCGAACGCGATATGCCTGAAGAAGCGGCGAAGGTGCACGGTTTGACCATTGAGGTTTTGGAAGAGAAAAACGCGCCGCCGTTTGCCGAAGTAGGGCGGCAGATTGCTGATTTTATACGCGATGCCGAGCTGATTATTCACAACGCCAAGTTTGACGTCGGTTTCCTGAACATGGAATTTCGCCGTATGGGGCTGCCTTCCATCGAGGAGCTTGGCTGTACCGTAACCGACACGCTGGCGATGGCGCGGGAAATGTTCCCCGGTCAGAAAGCCAGTTTGGATGCTTTGTGCAACCGCCTTTCTGTCGACCGCAGCAAGCGCGTGTTGCACGGGGCATTGATTGACTGCGAGCTTTTGGGCGAAGTTTATCTCGCCATGACGCGCCAGCAGTTTGATTTAATGGGCGGCGAAAAAGAAGAAGACGAGGAAGTCAAACCGGTCATTATTGCCGAAACCAAGCGTCCGGCTCATTTGAAGGTTATCAAAGCCAACGCAGAGGAACTCGCCGCACACGAACAATATCTGGACGGTTTGGGCGAAGCCTGTCTGTGGCGTAAAGCCGAAACAGCCGGAGCCGAAGCATGACGCGCCGTCATATCGCTCTGATTCCCGCTGCCGGTATCGGAACGCGCTTTGGGGCAGGAAAGCCCAAGCAATACGTTGAAATCAACGGCAAAACCGTGTTGCAGCATACGATAGACATCTTTGAAAAACATCCTGCCATCGATTTGATTGCCGTTATCGTATCGCCCGAAGACCAAACGTTTCAGACGATCCCTTCAAGTAAAACCCGCGTATTCCGCGTAGGCGGAGCAAGCCGTGCCGAAACGGTGCGCAACGGCGTATCCGCATTGTTGGTTCAAGGTCTGGCGGCTGAGCAGGATAACATTCTTGTTCACGATGCCGCCCGTTGCTGCCTACCGCCCGAGGCGTTGACCCGTCTGATTGAGGAAGCGGGCGGAAAAGAGCAGGGCGGTATTTTGGCAATACCCGTTGCCGACACACTCAAACGCGTCGACGGTAAAAACCATATCGGCGAAACCGTTTCCCGCGCCGGATTGTGGCAGGCGCAAACCCCACAGCTTTTTCAGACGGCCTTATTATGCCGAGCTTTGTCGGGAGAGGATTTGAGCGATATTACAGACGAAGCGTCGGCAGTGGAAAAGCTGGGCGTGCAGCCGCTGCTGGTGCAGGGCGATACGCGCAATTTGAAGCTGACGCTGCCGCAGGATGAATTTATTGTGAGGCTGTTGTTGCAGGTCGTCTGAAACCCGTTTTTCAGACGACCTGACATTGAAAAAAAAGGACAAAACATGAATATCCGCATCGGACAAGGCTACGATGTCCACCAACTCGTCGAAGGCCGCGATTTGATACTCGGCGGCGTAAAGATCCCGTTTGAAAAAGGCCTGCTCGGCCATTCTGATGCCGACGCGCTGTTGCACGCGATTACCGACGCTCTACTTGGCGCAGCGGGCTTGGGCGACATCGGCAGCCATTTCCCCGATACCGCCGCCGAGTTTAAAGATGCCGACAGCCGCGTATTGTTGCGCGAAGCATATAAGAGCGTGCAGGCTCTAGGCTGGCGCGTTGTGAACGTGGATACGACCATCATCGCGCAA
Source organism: Neisseria sp. HMSC077D05 (assembly GCA_001809325.1). Taxonomy (GTDB): domain Bacteria; phylum Pseudomonadota; class Gammaproteobacteria; order Burkholderiales; family Neisseriaceae; genus Neisseria. Next base: position 58,714 of record KV796949.1, read on the forward strand.
AAGCCTAAACTCGCGCCGCACATTCCTGCCATGCGCGCCAACATTGCCGCCGATTTGGACATTCAGAGGACCTGTGTGAACATCAAAGGCAAAACCAACGAAAAACTCGGCTACCTGGGGCGCGTGGAAGCCATCGAGGCGCAGGCGGCGGTGTTGCTGGAAAAAGCGTAAGCAGGCAAGCACAAATGGCATGAAAATGTTAACATATGCCCATCAACCGACATCCCATTAAGGAGAACTCATGGCTACTCAAGATGAATTGAAACGCATTGCCGCCGAGAAAGCGGTGGAATTCGTACCTGAAAACGAATACATCGGCATCGGTTCCGGCTCGACCGTGAATATGTTTATCGAAGCGTTGGGCAAAAGCGGTAAAAAAATCAAAGGCGCGGTTTCGACTTCTAAAAAGTCCAGCGAATTGATGGCGCAATACGACATTCCCGAAGTATCGCTGAATGATGTGATGGGGCTGGCTGTCTATATTGATGGCGCGGACGAAGTGAACCATATGCTGCAAATGATTAAAGGCGGCGGCGGCGCGCATCTGAACGAAAAAGTCGTTGCCAGCGCGTCCGACAAATTCATCTGTATCGCCGACGAGAGTAAGTATGTATCTCGCTTGGGCAAATTCCCGCTGCCCGTAGAAGTATTGCCCGGCGCGCGTTCGCTGGTGTCGCGCAAACTTTTGGCAATGGGTGGACAGCCTGAGTTACGCCTGAACTACACCACCTTCCACGGCAACCAAATCATTGATGTCTATGACTTGCATATCGACCGTCCGCTGACTATGGAAGATGAAATCAACCGCATCACCGGCGTTCTCGAAAACGGCATCTTCGCCCGCAACGCCGCGGATGTGTTGATTTTGGGTACAGAGCAGGGCGCCAAAGTCATTAAACCCGGACAAAACTAAGCATTCATTAAGAAAAAGGTCGTCTGAAAAGCAGAAAATGGCTTTTCAGACGACCTTTGTTCTATTTTTGAAGGCTTATTCGATGTTTTGAACCTGCTCGCGCATTTGTTCGATCAAGACTTTCAGTTCTACCGAAGCCTGCGTGCATTCTGCCGCGATCGCTTTGCTGCCCAGCGTGTTTGCCTCGCGGTTCAATTCCTGCATCAGGAAGTCCAAGCGTTTGCCCGCGCTGCCTTTGTTTTCCGTAACAATGCGGCGGACTTCGGTGATATGCGTGCGCAGGCGGCTGAATTCTTCGTCAACATCGGATTTTTGGATAAACAACGCAAATTCCTGCTGCAAACGGTCGTTGTCGATATTGCCGACCGCTTCCGTCAAACGCGCGTTTACCTTGTCCATATGCGCCTGAAGCAGGCTGGGGAACAGTTCGCTCAAGGCATCCACGATTTCTTCCATGCCGGCTAAACGTTGCAACAAATGTTCGCCGAGTTTTTTACCTTCGCGTTTGCGGGCGGCGGCAAACTCTTTTAATGCTTCGTCCAGCAGTTCTTGTACGGTTTTTGCCAAAGCCTCGGGGTCTTCGCTTTGACCTGCCAATACCCCTGGAAAGCGCAATACTTCAGCGACCGTCAGCTTACCGAAACCGTGTTCCTTGCGCCAAGTTTTGTTCAAATCGGACAACTGTTTCACTAATTCTTCATTGGTTTCCAAACTCTGCCCGCCGACCGCCGCGTCTTGCAACTGAATGCGGCATTCCAATTTGCCACGTGTGGCTGAAGCCGCAATTTTTTCGCGTAACGCGCCTTCTAGATAGCGCAATTCTTCAGGCATGCGGAATTGGACATCCAGATAACGGTGGTTCACCGCGCGGATTTCCAAATTCACGCGCTTGCCACCGCATTCGCCTGCGGCATTGGCAAAGCCGGTCATACTGTGGATATGGATGGATTGAGTCATGGTTTTACTCCGTTTCAAAATACGAGTGAAAGTGGAGGGACTATATCATATCTGGACTTTGATGACTGCAAGTATGGTGGATGGGAATGAGAAGGGTAAAAGACAGATGCAAGAAACCTGTTTGATGTTTATACAAAAAGGTCGTATGAAAACCTGTAATTCAAGTTTTCAGACGACCTTCAATCTATCCGTATCAAGTTATTTACCGGCTTTTACGCCCTGCCATTGGCGAACCATGAATTTCAAAATGGTGGGTTGGATGGGAACCATAATAAAGCTGTTTTTTAAATCTTCTTCGCTCGGGAAGATGGTGCGGTCGTCCCTGAATTCGGCTTCCATCAGTTCGCGTGCGGGTTTGCTGGAAGGGGCGTAGGTAACGAAATTGCCGTTTTTCGCGGCGACTTCGGGGTCGAGAAAGTCGTTGATGTATTTATGGGCGTTGGCGACGTTCTTCGCATCTTTCGGGATAACGAAGGAGTCCACCCAAATCCCTACGCCTTCTTTGGGCATCATGACGCGGATTTTTTCTTTGCCGCCCGCTTCTTCGGCGCGCCGTCTGGCAATGTTTAAGTCGCCGCCGAAGCCGATGGTGACGCAGGTATCGCCGCGCGCCAAATCATCGATGAAGCCGGACGAGGTAAAGCGTTTGATGTTGGGACGGTTTTTCTTGAGCAGCTCGGTTGCGGCTTTGATGTCTTCGGTATCGTTGCTGTTGGGGTTTTTACCCATGTAGTTCAAGACCATAGGATAAATTTCCGCCGCGCTGTCCAAGTAGCTGATGCCGCATTGTTTGAGTTTGGATGTGTATTCGGGGTTGAACACCAAATCCCATTGGTTGTCCGGCAGTTTTTCCGTGCCTAAGGCTTTTTTCACGCGCTCGGTATTGATGGCGAAGGTATTGGTTCCCCAATAAAACGGAACGGCATATTCGTGGCTCGGATCAACGCCTTCCATCAGCTTCATCAATTCAGGATTGAGGTTTTTATAGTTGGGAATCAGGGATTTGTCGATTTTTTGATAAGCCCCCGCCTTAATCTGCCTGCCGACGAAGGTATTGGACGGGCCGACGATGTCGTAGCCCGATTTTCCGGTCAATACTTTACTTTCCAGCGTCTCATCGCTGTCGTACACGTCGTAAGTTACCTTGATACCGTTTTTCTTTTCAAAATCGGCAACGGTTTCAGGATCGACGTATTCCGACCAGTTGTAAATCCTCAATACATTTTGGTTTCCCGCCTGCTCCGCTTTATCGGAGGTATTTTTATCCGAACCTCCGCAGGCGGCGAGCATGACGGCGGCTAGGGCGATGAGTGGCAGATGTTTGGTCATTATCATTCCTTGCATATCGGGCGGAAGGGAAAGTAAGGGATTATAAATCAGGCACGCACTATCTGATAGCAATTTCCATTATATTGATAGTACGAAGGTCGTCTGAAAGTCCCTGATTCAATAGCTAGAAACAAGGTTTTGCGGTAATATAGCAGCCATTTTCTTTTCACAATTACATACGGCCGGGAAGGTCGTCTGAAACCTTTTCAATAGAGACAACGAAACATCATGAAAACCTCCGAACTACGCCAAAAATTCCTAAAATTCTTCGAATCCAAAGGCCACACCATCGTCCGATCCTCTTCGCTCGTGCCGCACGACGACCCGACGCTGCTGTTTACCAACGCCGGTATGAACCAGTTTAAAGACGTGTTCCTCGGCTTCGACAAACGCGCCTACAACCGCGCCACCACCGCGCAAAAATGCGTGCGCGCCGGCGGTAAACACAACGACTTGGAAAACGTCGGCTACACCGCCCGCCACCACACCTTCTTTGAAATGATGGGCAACTTCTCCTTCGGCGACTACTTCAAACGCGACGCTATCCACTTCGCTTGGGAGTTCCTCACTTCCCCCGAATGGCTGAACATCCCCAAAGACAAACTCTTGGCGACCGTGTATGCCGAAGACGACGAAGCCTACAACATCTGGCTGAACGAAATCGGTATGCCTGCTGAGCGCATCGTCCGCATCGGCGACAACAAAGGCGCGAAATACGCGTCCGACAACTTCTGGCAGATGGGCGACACCGGCCCTTGCGGCCCATGTTCCGAAATTTTCTACGACCACGGCGAAGAAATCTGGGGCGGCATTCCCGGCAGCCCTGAAGAAGACGGCGACCGCTGGATTGAAATTTGGAACTGCGTATTCATGCAGTTCAACCGCGACGAGCAAGGCAATATGAACCCGCTGCCCAAGCCGTCCGTCGATACCGGCATGGGCTTGGAGCGCATGGCGGCCGTGATGCAGCACGTTCACAGCAACTATGAAATCGACTTGTTCCAAAACCTGCTCAAAGCCGTTGCCCGCGAAACCGGCGCGCCGTTCAGCATGGACGAGCCCAGCCTGAAAGTCGTTGCCGACCACATCCGTTCCTGCTCCTTCCTGATTGCCGACGGCGTGATGCCGTCCAACGAAGGCCGCGGCTATGTACTGCGCCGCATCATCCGCCGCGCCGTTCGCCACGGTTACAAACTCGGTCAGAAACAAGCGTTTTTCTACAAACTCGTGCCCGATTTGGTGAAAGCGATGGGCGACGCGTATCCTGAGTTGAAAGAGAAACAAGCGCAAATTGAAGAAGCTCTGAAAAACGAAGAAAGCCGCTTCGCTGAAACTTTGGAAAAAGGCATGGGCTTATTGGAAAACGCCCTTTCAGGCAGCCTGAAAACCTTAAACGGCGAAATCATCTTCAAACTCTACGATACCTACGGATTCCCCTACGACCTGACTGCCGACATCTGCCGCGAACGCGGAGTGGAAATGGACGAAGAAGGCTTCAACCGCGAAATGGAAGCCCAACGAGCCCGCGCCCGCGCCGCACAAAACTTCAAAGCCAACGCGCAACTGGATTACACAGGCGCAGACACCGAGTTCACCGGCTATGAAAAACGCAGCCAAGACACCAAAATCATCGCTTTATACAAAGGCAGCGAAGCCGTGGACGAACTCCAAGCGGGCGAAGCAGGCGTGGTCGTTTTGGAACAAACCCCGTTCTACGCAGAAAGCGGCGGCCAAGTCGGCGACGTAGGCTTTATCTTCGCAGGCGAAAACCGCTTCCGCGTCGAAGACACGCAGAAAATCAAAGCTGCCGTACACGGACAATTCGGCGCAGTCGTATCAGGCCGTCTGAAAGTGGGCGATGCCGTATCCGCCGAAATCGACAACGACATCCGCGACAGCATCATGCGCAACCACAGCGTGACTCACCTGATGCACAAAGCCCTGCGCGATGTTTTGGGCACGCACGTCGAACAAAAAGGCAGCCTGCAAAACGCCGAGCTGACCCGCTTCGACATCTCCCACCCGCAAGGCATCAGCGCGGAAGAAATCGCCGAAGTCGAACGCCGCGTCAACGCCGCGATTATCGCCAACGTGCCCGTCAAAGTGGAAACCATGTCCATTGCAGACGCGCAAAAATCCGGCGCCATGATGCTCTTCGGCGAAAAATACGGCGACTTCGTCCGCGTCATCACCATGGGCGACTACTCCACCGAACTGTGCGGCGGCACCCACGTCGCCCGCACCGGCGACATCGGCTTCTTTAAAATCATCAGCGAAGGCGGCATCGCCGCAGGCATCCGCCGCGTAGAAGCCATCACCGGCCTTGCCGCGCTGGCATGGGCGCAAAACCAAGAAAGCCTGATGAAAAACATCATCGCCGAAGTCAAAGCCCAAACCGAAAAAGACGTACTCGCCAAAATCCAAGCCAACGCCGCAAACGCCAAAGCCGTGGAAAAAGAGTTGGCAAAAGCCAAAGCCGAACTCGCCGTCCACGCAGGCGCCAAACTTTTGGACAACGCAAAAGACTTGGGCGCAGCCAAACTCGTCGCCGCCCAAATCGAAGCCGACGCAGCCGCCCTGCGCGAAATCGTTACCGACTTGACCGGCAAATCCGACAACGCCGTGATTCTTTTGGCGGCAGCGAATGACGGCAAAGTCTCCCTGTGCGCCGGCGTATCCAAACCGCTGACAAACAAAGTGAAAGCCGGCGATTTGGTCAAATTCGCAGCCGAACAAGTCGGCGGCAAAGGCGGCGGCAGACCGGATTTGGCACAGGCAGGAGGTACGGATGCTGCGAAACTGCCTGAAATGCTGGGAAGCGTGGAAGATTGGGTAAACAGCAAGCTGGCTTGATGGAAAGAAAGGCAGCCTGAAAGTTTCAGGCTGCCTTTTGTGCCAATAGGCCGTCTGAAAGCCCCGTTTTCCGTAGGTTGGGTCGCGACCCAAGCTACTTATTACCTAAACTTATGGAGAAAACCAAATGTCCGAATCCAAATATTCCGTTCTTCAACAACCTGTAGGAAACCTGTTGGGCTGGATTAAATCCGGAGAAATTGCCATTCCCGAAATTCAGCGGCCTTTCGTATGGACAGCCAGCAAAGTGCGCGATCTGATTGATTCGCTCTATAAAGGCTATCCCGTCGGCTACATCATTACATGGCGTAATCCCGATATACGCTTGAAAGACGGTACGCTTTCAGCAGGTAAAAAAGTGCTGATTGATGGACAACAACGGATTACTGCACTCACTGCCGCCGTAGTCGGGCAGCAGGTTTTGAACAAAGAGTATAAGAAAGAACGAATCAAAATTGCCTATAACCCGCTGGCAAAGGAAGGGGAGTCGTTTTTTGAAGTATGCAATTCGGCCATTGAACGGAATTCGATTTGGATTAACGATATTTCAGAAATTTTGAGTGAAAGCACCAGCTCCTTCAAAATCAGAAAAGACTATCTGGCCGCCAATCCGCAAGCAGATGAAGAGCAGGTTGAAAAGCGGATTGATGCGTTGAAAGCCATCAAAAACAGCCAAATCGGCATTATTGAGTTAAATCCCGATTTGGATATCGATACCGTTACCGAGATTTTTATCCGTATCAACCAAAAAGGCGTGTCCTTGAGCAATGCCGATTTTGTCATGTCCAAAATTGCTTCAGACCAACGGCACGGCGGTGAAGACCTGCGGAAAATGATCGATTATTTCTGCCATATGCTGCGCGACCGCAGTTTTGCAGACACCCTGCGCACAAATAATGCGGAATACGCTCAATCAAACGACTTCAACAAGATTAAATGGATTGCCAATTACGCCGATGATTTATATGTTCCCGATTATGTAGACGCCTTGCGCGTAGCCTATACCTATGCTTTTGGCCGCGGCAAATTCAGTACTCTGGTTGCCTTATTGTCCGGACGCGATTTTGAAAACCGCACCAATGTTGAAAACATTGCCGAACAAAGCTACGCCGATTTACGTAGGGGTTTGGAGAGCTGTTTTGACAAAACCAGCTACGAGCGTTTTTGCATGCTGGTTAAATCGGCCGGTTTTATCAATAAAAAACTGATTACTTCACAAACCAGCCTGAATATTGCCTATGCGCTGTATCTGAAACTGCGTAACGACAAACTTCCCGAAGCCGAAATCCAACACTTAATCAAACGCTGGTTTGTGATGTCTGTTCTCACCGGCCGCTATTCCGGCTCTTCGGAAACCGTGATTGAACGGGACTGCAAACTCATAGCAGAACGCGGTTTGGAAAACTATCTGCGGCAGATTGAACAGGGCGAATTGGACGAAGGCTTTTGGACGCACCGTCTTGTAGACGATTTGAATTCATCAAGCAGCACAACGGGGGCATATCTCTGTTATCTCGCTGCACAATGCAAAAATAACGATCACGCCTTTTTATCTGATAGCGTAACCGTGAACAGCCTTTTGCAGCAGCGCGGCGATCAGCACCATATCTTTCCCAAGAATTATTTGTCCGTTAACGGCTATAAGAAAGGTGACTATAACCAAGTCGCAAATTACGTTTTTACCGAGCAGCAAACCAATATCAAATTAAGCGATGATGCGCCTTCTGCCTACATGGAGAAAATCCTGAGCGATATTGACGGACAAAAAATGTCTTTAAGCTCAATAAAATCCAGAGAGGCATTGCAGGAAAATCTTGCGGCCAACTGTATTCCGGACAACATCAGCACATTGACACATGAATCTTACGCACAATTCCTGGAACAAAGGCGCAAACTGATGGCAGAGAAAATCCGCCGCTATTACGAAAGCTTGTAACAACGGTAAGGCCGTCTGAAAGCAAGCCGTAGCCCGCACCCCTGTCAACCGCGTGCGTGGCTACGCCCCACACCCTACCTGCGGGCGACGCAAACCTTAAGATTAAGGTGTAGGGTGTGTGCGGTACGCACGCACGCGGTTTCGTCGTTACCGAATGATTCCAAACCATGCCGTAATCCAATCGGCAGCAAACGCAGCTTGGATCATGACCCAACAAAATCATCACATTGCCTGTAATCTCAAAGCCGTCTGAAAAATAATTTTCAGACGGCCTCTCTATCAAAAGCAGCCTGCACTTTCAAAAATCGAAGTGCAGGCTGCTTTTCATAATAATTAGAAAAAAACGCGCAATATTTTTATACTGTACATCATGCAGCAAGCCGTACCTGCTCCCCTGCCAACTTATTGACTGAACGAACAGGAATAACATGCAGAACCCCTCTTCAGAAAAACCGACAGCCGGTTATTCGCATCCGTGGCAATACTTTCTGCTAGTGTACGCTTTGAGCGCGCCGTTTTGGCTGCTGTCTTTGTTTCTCAAACACAGCCCCCTGCCTGATAATCTGCCGCTGACCGACATCGGCGCGGCGCTCACTCCGACGGTTGCCGCTGCGTTGCTGCGTTACCGTGAGGGCGGAATGGCAGCGGTGCGCGGACTGTTTGGACGTGTGTTTGATTACGGGCGGATAAAGCATTTTGGCTATTTTTGGACGGCGATACTGATTTTCCCCCTGCTTTATCTGCTGACTTATGTCGCGATACGCCAAACAGGACAAACCATACCTGCCTTATCCGTATCGTTTGCGCCGCTTGCCGGAGCGTTCGTCATGTTCTTTATCGCGGCAGTTGCCGAGGAATTGGGCTATGCCGCCTACGCTACGGAAAGTCTGCAACGGCGTTTTACCCCGCTTGTTACGGCGCTGATTATCGGGGTGCCGTGGGCATTGTGGCATTTGCCGTCCATGATTGCCGTGGGGCAGTCTGCCGAACTGATCGCATGGGGGCTGGCAGGGACGGTTGCCGTGAGGATTATCTATGTATGGCTGTATAACGGCAGTGGCGGCTCGGTATTTGTATTGATTGCGTGCCACACGGTTGCCAATACCGCACGCACCGGTTTTCCAGGCGGACGGGCGGCATATGAAAACGGCGACGGCATGATCCCATACGGAATTATCATCATTGCGGCGGCAATTGTGATGGGTTTTTGGCGTAAGGCGATGTGTTTACCTGATAGCAATCAAGTGTAGCTTGAGTCATATCCCAACGAAACTTAGTATCAAAGGTCGTCTGAAAACTATTTTCAGACGACCTCGTGTTTTGATTTCAATACCCTGATGGCTTCACAGGGATGGTTTTGTATATAAGAACGAAAATTTGTTTCTCGATAAACTATATTGAAAGTTAATTTTCATACATATTTCATATTAATTAAATCACTTAATACATAACTAATCAGTAAAGGCATAAACAAAAACGGACTCTGAGTAATCAGAATCCGTTTTTCTGCCAAAGGTATCGTATTATTTGGCTTCTTCTTTAGCTGCTTCAGCAGCATCTTTTGCTTCTTCTTTAGCATCGGCAGCTGCTTCTTTAGCGTCTTCTGCGGCATCTTTAGCTGCTTCCGCGGCTGCTTCAGAAGATCGGGCGCCGATGTCTTTTAATCCAGCTAAGCCACTTTTACAAGCCATTTCCTGCTGGTCTGAAGGCAGTTTTTTCATTTCATCAAGCTGTTGTTTCATAGTGGCTTTTGCATCTTCAGGAATACCTTTAGTATCTTCAATAGCTTTTTTGTATTCTTCACAAACTGCAGGAGTACCACCACCACATGCGGACAAGGTCAGAGCGGCCAACAAAGTTGCCAATAAAGCTGATTTTTTCATGAGTCTCTCTTTTTGAATCTTGGTTAAAAAAGAAATTGTATGTTAAACCATTCCTGTGGAGTGTCAAGCATAGTCATTTTGTTTCCCTGACTTAAATCATGGGATTGGGCAAATTAAGACGGTTTGAAAGAAAAAAGTTAAGTAATGAATACCGTGACTAAGGAATATTTTTATATGGGTAGGGAGGCTAATTTCCTTATATTTTAAAGGGTTAATTCATTTTTGCTGTTGTTTGAATTAATACGGCATAGAGGGGTTTAGACCATGTATATTTAACTTAGTAAAATAACTTCAAAATCGGTTAAATCACGGTAATTCAAGCTGTTTTTGGATGGGGTGCAATTAAATTTTATATGTCATATTAAATGTATTTTGAATATAGACAATTTAGTTAATTATTTTTGAGGAGTAGGGTAATTAAAGTATATTGAATTATCTATAAACTATAGCATTAGTAAGATAACTTGCCATATAGTTATGCTGTTTGTTTTTTATTTATTGTCTTCCTTTATTGACTAAAAAGCTCAGGCAGTCTGAAAGACATTTTTCAGACTGCCTGAGCTTTTTGTTTACTGCTACTTATCTTGCTGCCACACCCGATATGAACGAATGGCTAAAAACAGGCAGACAATCTAGGCAACGCCTAGTAGAAAGCCCCTACGTCTGCTACGCCGAACTCGTTAAATAGCCAGGTGGCTGCACGACCTTTGCGATAAGCATGTTCGGCATCAACCAAGTGTACCTTACCGTCTTGCGTAAGGTACCAGCCCTATGCGTGCAATACGATGAGCGCAATCGGGTTTTGCAGCAGTTTTTGCAGATTGGCGTTCATGTTTTTTTACACAATCCCTTTTTTCTCCAGATAGCTTTCGTAATCGCCCAGATAGTGCTCGTAACCGCCCTTGCCGTCCAGCTCGATAATCTGGGTGGCGAGCGAGGAGACGAACTGGCGGTCGTGCGATACGAAAATCAACGTACCGTTGTATTTTTCCAGCGCCATGTTCAGCGATTCGATGCTTTCCATGTCCATGTGGTTGGTCGGTTCGTCCATAATCAGCACATTGGGTTTCAGCAGCAGGAGCTTGCCGTAGAGCATACGGCCTTTTTCACCGCCGGAGAGAACCTGCACTTTTTTCACCACGTCGTTGCTGCCGAAGAGCAAACGCCCCAAAGTGCCGCGGATGACCTGTTCGTCGTCGCCTTCTTGTCCCCATTGGCGCATCCATTCGCTCAGGTTCATATCGACATCGAAGTCGTTTTCATGGTCTTGCGGATAATAGCCGACGCTGGCTTTTTCCGCCCATTTGATGGTGCCTGCATCAGGGGGGAGGCCGTCTGAATATTCGGGGTTGAACGCGCCGGCAAGGAGTTTCAGCAGGGTGGATTTACCCGCGCCGTTGGGGCCGATGATGGCAAGGCGCTGGCCTGCTTCGAGGATGAAGCTCAGGTTTTTGAACAACTGGGTTTCAAAGCGTTTTGCCAAGTTTTCGACTTCTACTGCCTGACGGTGTAACTTGGCTTTTTCATCGGCTTCAAAGCGGATATACGGGTTTTGGCGGGTAGAAGGTTTGACTTCGACCATTTCGGCTTTGATTTTGTCAGCCTGTTTCAGACGACTGGTTGCCTGGCGGGCTTTGGATTTGTTGGCAGAGAAGCGGGCGACGAACTCTTGCAGCTCTTGCAGTTTCTCTTTTGCCTTGGCGTTGTCTTTCAGGGCGCGTTCGCGCGATTGGGCGGAGGCGAGCATGTAGTCGTCGTAGTTGCCCGGGTAGATGGTGATGGTGTTGTAGTCCAAATCCGCCATGTGGGTGCAGACTTCGTTCAAAAAGTGACGGTCGTGCGAGATGATAATCATGGTGGAGTCGTATTGGTTCAACACGCCCTCTAGCCAGCGGATGGTATTGATGTCCAAGTTGTTGGTCGGCTCGTCAAGCAACAACACATCAGGTTTGGAGAACAGGGCTTGTGCCAGCAATACGCGCAGCTTGAAGCCCGGGGCGACTTCCGCCATGGTCGCATTGTGCAAATCTTCGGAAATGCCCACGCCGCTCAACAGTTCGGCGGCGCGCGCTTCTGCGGTGTAGCCGTCGTATTCGGCAAACTTGGCTTCCAGTTCGGCGGCTTTCATGTAGTCGTCTTCGGTGGCTTCGAGGTTGGCGTAAATCGCGTCGCGTTCGGTCATCGCCGCCCACATTTCGGTGTGCCCCATCATCACTACGTCCAGCACGCGCATGTCTTCGTAGGCAAACTGGTCTTGGCGCAGCTTACCCAAGCGCACGCCGTTTTCAATCGCCACTTCGCCCGCAGTCTGTTCCAAATCGCCGCCGAGGATTTTCATGAAGGTTGATTTGCCCGAACCGTTCGCGCCGATCAAGCCGTAGCGGTTGCCTTCGCCGAACTTGACGGATACGTTTTCAAACAGCGGCTTCGCGCCGAACTGCATGGTAATGCCGTTGGTAGAAATCATTATTGGTAAAACCTTTATAAATATAGATAAACAGGGTGTTATAATCGCCGGCGATTGTAGCATATTTTGTATAGGTCGTCTGAAACGGGGGCGGAGGAAATGGAAACCGAAAAAATCTATTACGCCGTGATTATTCTGTTGTGTGCCGCATCTATGTTGCTCAGTCCGTTTTTCTATATCCGCCGCACGCGTTCGGGTGCAGAATTACGCCACGCGCCTAGGCAATGGAAGCCGATTATTATTGCCAATTTGGTGATGATCATCGCTTTAGTGGTGTGGTGGATATGGTTTTGATGATTTGATGAAAGGTATAACAATGAATAAATTGATTTTAAGCACATTACTGCTCGCATTTTCCGCCGTAGCAACGGCATCCCCCGTATTTGAATGTATCGACAAATCAGGGCGTAAAACCTATACGCAGACCGGCGGCAAAAACTGCAAGCTGGGCAATATCGGCAGACCTTCGGTTTATACCTCCGCCGCACCGTCTGCACACTCGGCATCAGCAAACGCTGCTTCAGGAAACGTTCCTTCCGAACAAATGCCGCCTCCGCCAGCTGGCGCAATGTCCGCTTCATCTTCGGCGCAAAACGAATTGGCTCAGGCACAGAAAAATCTGGAAGAGGGCAAACAGGTCCGTTATGGCAACGAACGCAACTACGCCCGCTATCAAGAACGGATTAAAGGTTTGGAGAATCAAGTGAAAGCCGCGCAGGAGCGAGCTAACGCTGCAGGCGGCATGGTGGACGAAGCCGGAATGATGATTGAGCATTAACAACTGAAAAGACGTCAGTAAAAGGTCGTCTGAAACCAGTAAGGCAAATCCATTTCGCCCAAACTGTGTTTTCAGACGACCTCTTCGGTTTATCGGTCTAACTTGACCGTATATTCCAACGCTTTGTAAGGTTTTAGTGTGGATGAAATATAACCGTTTTCAGGATGGCGGACGTAATCGAGATAATCCTGCATGGCAGGTGAGAAGCCTTCCACATCGTCCACGGCAATGACCGCGCGGTCGGCAAGATTGGGTTCCAGCAGCTTGAATACGGGGAATACCAAATCCGGCCAGCCGTCGAGCAAGACGAAATCGGGGCGGGAGTCTAAGTCTTTTAAGGTTTCCAGCGCATCGCCTTCGCGAAGTTCGATGTAGTCTGCCAAACCGGCTTCCTGAAAATGTTTTCTCGCCGCCGCGGCTTTGTGCGGCAGATATTCGCAAGTGATGACGCGCCCGCCGTTGCGTTTGGCGGCTGCCGCGAGATACAGCGTCGAAATGCCGTAGGAAGTCCCGAATTCGACGATGTTTTTTGCACCCGATGCCAAAGCCTGCATATACAAAAACTTGCCTTGTTGCGGTGCGATGGGGATGTATTTGTCTTCGTAAAAACTTTCATTTTCTCCCGCCCAATCCAGCCCTTTACCCAACAGCTTGAAAATCTTGGGTAGAAAGTGGAAAAACATCTGCCTGTTTTGCTTTAAGGCTTGGGCGTAGAGCCGCAGCAAAACCGCTTCCGTTTGAGGCGCTTGCAGAAAAGCGAACAATTCCGGTGTCAGCTTGGGCATGGGCTTTCTCCTTTTCAGTTCAAATCCTCTATATCACTACAATCTTGCCACAGCTTTGCTTTTCAGACGACCTTTATCTCTCAATTCGTCTCCATGATTGTTAAAGAAACGGGCTTTTCACTTAATAAAAAACGTCGTCTGAAAATACAGCTTTAGCAAAATCTGCTGTGCCTGTTTTCAGACGACGTTGTTTTTTGAGATGGGACACGGCGGGTATGGTCGCATCCTTCTTTGTTTTTTGAATGGAAACCTGTCTGAAAAGAAAGCAGGCTTTCAGACAGGCATTCCGTCAAGCGTTGAGAAATTCAAGCAAATGTTTCCCGCCAACTTTCAAGGCCTCCACAAATACGTTGACTTTCTGTTGTTGCTCTTGGGTATGGCTTACCGTATACAACCAACCTTCGGGCGTAATGGTGTAGTTGATGCCCAAACCGCCAACCGAGGTGGGGGCAAAGGCGAAGTTTACTACCGTGCTGTTGTCGCCTACGGTTGAGGTAGAGAGGAAATCGGTGGTAAAGGTTTGGTAGCCTTCGTCTTTAAAAAAATCAGGAATCTCACTGTTTGCTTTGGTTGCCATCAGTTGCAGGCCGAGCAGGTGGCGGTTGGGGCCTTGGCCGAGTTTGCTGGCTTTGATGCGAGCTTTGTGTTCGGCCAGTGCGGCATCCAGCGCTTCGCGGGAGGGTTTTTCCTGCAATAAGGTGCTGACGAAGGCCAGAGATTCGTTGGAAACGGGGCGCACGCATTCGGTACGGCCGTTTTTGAAGTGGCTCACGTCAACGGCTTCGTATGTGTTGCGGACGCTGCCGTAGGTGGTGAGCTGGGCGTATTGCAGGAGGAACTGCATCAACGCATCTTGGCTCACGCCTTGGGGAATGGTTAAGCCGTTGAACGGGATGGCAACGCTGGTAACGTGCATCTGGTCAGCTTGTTTGGCATAGTTTTGCTGCCATTGTTCCCAGTTTTTTAGCAAGTCGGCATCCAACTGCCATTCGTAGCGGTGGACGGCAGGGCGGGTTTTCTTGCCGCTGAGCGCAGTCAGCTTGGCGGCGGCGAGGGTAACGATGCCTTTGAGTGCGCCGCCGTCTGCCCAAGTGTGTTCGCAATGCAGATACAGGCGCTTGGTGCTGGTGTTGTAGCAATAGGTAGTAGGTTTGTAGCACCAAACGTTTTGCTTGGGTTGGAAAGTAGTTTGCGCCAGATCGCTGTCGGTATCGAGGTTTTCGCTGCTGATGCTGATGTGGAACAGGTCTTGTTCGATGTGTTCCATCAGGCGGGTGTTGTCGTCATGCTGTTGCAGGGCTTGGTACACGCGGGCGGTTTCGTTGCCGCCCAAGTAGCAGGGTACGGCTACCGGATATTTGTTTTGATGGGTATCGGAAAGGATTTCTTCAAATGCCTGTCTAAACGCATCGGGATGGTAGGCTTCAAATTGTTCGTCGAGTGCGGCAATGCGGTAGTAGAAACCGTTGTGCAACACGCCGATGTGACGGCTGCCATTGGGTGAAAAGTGGAATCCGTCGACTTCTTTTTGCGGCACGCGCGCGGCACCTTGCAAAATTTTCCATTGCTCCATGCATACGGGCGTACCTTGCGGGGTTTGCGGCACGGGAATGCGCTGATGGTAATAATCAGCGCACACCGCAGCCAATGCCGATGCCCACTCCGCCAAATCCTTACCTTGAGTTTGGATGTTGAAACCTACGTTGCTGGCTAAAGGCAGCGGATTGCGTACGCGCAGATAGCTTTCGAGCCAAGCGTCGATCAACCAGCTGGTTTCGACTTCTGCTGCAAATTGCTGCAACGCGGCTTGCAATTCTTTGCCTTTGCCCGATTCGAAATTACGGGTGGTTGCTGCGGTTTTTTCAAAAGCTTCATCACTCAGCAGCGGGCACACCAGTTTCAAATAGCGTTCGCAGGTTTCGGCCAAATCAGGCACGGGGAGGCGGGGTGTTTGGGACATCGTGTTCTCCTAATCATTAGGCGCAGGCGGTAATGCCTGTCTGTAAATGTTTAATCGTCTTTTTCAATAAAGGCCAGTTTGATGACATAGCATAAAAAGGCGAGAACCAAAACCATCAATACAGTTTCGAGAATGTTGTCTTGAACGCTTTGATTCAAATACATAATTTGTTTTTCCACGGTTTACTCCTTGTTTTTTACAGGTTCTTGGGCGGGCGATACGCGGGGTATGTCGCGTTTGAGCTGGCGCCAAAGTGCGGCGAACCATAAGTACATAATGAATACAAACGGGAAGCCGGAGAATGAGCCGACAGCTTTAATACCTTCCATCTTGCCGGTAACAATCACGGCGTAGGCGATAAGCGACATTAAGATCGCCCAAATTACTGCGCGGGTTTTGTTTTCGTGGCGTCCGTCGTTGCTGGTCATAATGCCCAGAGAAATGGCGGAGCTGGTTACCGTAGTCACCACGAAGCCGAGGAACAGAACCACAGTCAGCGGTTTGGTTGCAAAAGACAGGGGCAGCATATTGAGCAGGTAATAGAATGTGCCTTCGTAGTCGCCTTTATTGGCAATTTCCGCCAAGCGTCCGCTACCTTCTACGGTGTCAAGCAGGCTGAAACCAGAGAATACGGAGAACCAAATTACCAAGAAGCCGACCGGTACCATAATCGAAGCCAGCACGAATTCGCGTAAAGTGCGGCCTTTGGAAATTTTGGCGAGAAACACACCCACAAACGGTGTCCAAGTAATCCACCATACCCAGTAAGCCATCGGATACCATACCAGCCAATCGCGGTTATGGAACAAATAAAGCTCGAAAGAGTGGTGAACGGTTTGAGTGAGGATATTGCCGATAGACACGACCAAATTACTGAGGAAGTAGTGGGTCGGGCCGACCAAGAAGACAAATACCAGCATGAGCAAAGACAAAACCACAGTCAAATCGCCCAGCCATTTCATACCTTTCTCAATCGGCAATACGGCGCCCAAAGTATAAAGGGAGGCGATAATGATCAGAACGACGGTTTGCCAGCCTATTGTGCTGAAGTCCATTCCGGTGATGATTTTCATACCGGAAGAAATTTGGGTGGAAGCCATGGCAATGGAAGAGGAAACCGACATGGCAATCGACACAATCGCTATGCCTGTAATCAAAATGCCCAATGGTTTTGCCCATTTCTTGTGTTTGAACGCATATTCCAGCGGCGCGGAGGGCGTACATTCCGTTTTATGCTGATACATGAAATATGCCAGCACCAGCCCGCCGATGGTATAAAGCGACCATGCCGGAATACCCCATACATGCAACGCAAGGCTCATTGCATTTTCCACTTTCTGGTATTCAGGCAAATTTGCAGCTTGTATACCGATGGGCGAATGATAATAGTGCCACAACGCCTCAATCGGGCCGAAGAACACGATGCCCACACCGATGCCGGCGGTAAACAGCATATTCATCCAAGAAAAGAATGAATATTCTGGCTGGGCATCCTTTCCGCCTAACCTGATATTGCCGAAGCGGGGGGATAAAGCAACGACCATACACACGGTAAATGCCAATAGAGGCAGCCACATAATCAGCCAGTCGAACTTCAAATAAAAGAACTTACTGACGTCGGTGATTGTGTTGGTGAATAAGGCGGGTTCAACAACAGCTATGGTAGCCAAAATACCCACTATGAAAGCAGTCCATAAAAAGTATTTAGGACGCTTGGGTTGAATTTCTTCATTGGCGGACATACGCAAGCCTTTTTAGTTTGTTAACAATTTTTAAATCTAAAAAAGCGAGTAAACCGTGTAATGTAAGATTAAGTAATTTTTTCTTGGATTCTATATTGGAAGCCTAGAAAAACAAAGGTTTCCAAGCGGGGATTAATCATTAATATCTAGTATGTTTGACTTGTATTAATGTTCGGTCAGTTTTTCCTCAGATATTTTATCCCTAGGAAAACATCTGATTATTTGTTTCAATGCTTAGAGTCAGGCAGACGGTTTTAGTTTGCGATTCATTCTCAAAAAAGAAAATCTTTCCAGTATCAGCTTGATGATTGAGATACCTGCTTCCTTTTACAGCTTTGTTTTTCAGACGACCCCTTCATCCAAACTCCGTTATAATGGCGGCTTTCCAATTATTTCATTCAAAAGACGGTCTTATCATGAAACACATCCACATTATCGGTATTGGCGGTACGTTTATGGGCGGGGTTGCTGCCATTGCCAAAGAAGCGGGGTTCAAAGTCAGCGGTTGCGACGCGAAGATGTATCCGCCGATGAGCACCCAGCTCGAAGCCTTGGGCATAGACGTACACGAAGGCTTCGATGCTGCGCAGTTGGACGAATTTAAAGCCGACGTTTACGTTATCGGCAATGTCGCCAAGCGCGGGATGGAGGTGGTTGAAGCGATTTTGAACCGCGGTCTGCCTTACATTTCCGGCCCGCAATGGCTGTCGGAAAACGTGCTGCACCATCATTGGGTACTCGGCGTGGCGGGGACGCACGGCAAAACGACCACTGCGTCTATGCTCGCATGGGTCTTGGAATATGCCGGACTCGCGCCGGGCTTCCTCATCGGCGGCGTACCCGAAAACTTCAGCGTTTCCGCCCGCCTGCCGCAAACGCCGCGCCAAGATCCGAACAGCAAATCGCCGTTTTTCGTCATCGAAGCCGACGAATACGACACCGCCTTTTTCGACAAGCGCTCCAAATTCGTACATTACCGCCCGCGTACCGTCGTGTTGAACAATCTGGAATTCGACCACGCTGACATCTTCGCCGATTTGGGCGCGATACAGACCCAGTTCCACCACCTCGTGCGCACCGTGCCATCCGAAGGCTTAATCGTCTGCAACGGGCAGCAGCAAAGCCTGCAAGATACTTTGGACAAAGGCTGCTGGACGCCGGTGGAAAAATTCGGCACCGAACACGGCTGGCAGGTCGGCGAAGTCAATGCCGACGGCTCGTTCGACGTATTGCTTGACGGCAAAAAAGCCGGACACGTCGCATGGGATTTGATGGGCGGACACAACCGCATGAACGCGCTCGCCGTCATCGCCGCCGCACGCCATACCGGAGTTGATATTCAGACCGCCTGCGAAGCCTTGAGCGCATTTAAAAACGTCAAACGCCGCATGGAGATCAAAGGCACGGTGAACGGCATCACCGTTTACGACGACTTCGCCCACCACCCGACTGCCATAGAAACCACCATAGAAGGCCTGCGCCAGCGCGTCGGAAACGCCCGCATCCTCGCCGTCCTCGAGCCGCGTTCCAACACCATGAAACTCGGCACCATGAAAGCCGCCCTGCCCGCAAGCCTCAAAGGTGCCGACCAAGTGTTCTGCTACGCCGGCGGTGTGGACTGGAACGTCGCCGAAGCCCTCGCGCCTTTGGGCGGCAAGCTGCACATCGGACAAGACTTCGATGCCTTCGTTGCCGAAATCGTGAAAAATGCCGAAGCAGGCGATCATATTTTGGTGATGAGCAACGGCGGTTTCGGCGGGATACACGGGAAGCTGCTGGAAGCGTTGAAATAAGGTTGGTTGAAAGTTTGGAATTATTGAGGTCGTCTGAAAACTGAACTGGCCCCCAAA
>KV796950.1 GCA_001809325.1 Neisseria sp. HMSC077D05
TCGGGGGAAGGGCTTTTTTGCAAAGGTCTCGAACTGTTTTACGTACGATAACGATAAGAAAGGTCGCCTGAAACATGTTTTCAGACGACCTTTCTTATCTATTGATATTTTCAACCATACTAAGGAGAAAAATATGCGTAAAGTCCTTCTAATCACAGGAGCATCAAAACAGGATAGAGACCGTTTCATCAGATACAGGCAGAATACTGAAACCTGTGAATTGCGCAGCATACTGCCCCTTTGTAACGAATACATATTGAATGACATAGAAAACGGATGGCAATATGATTTGTGTCTCAGTGTACAGGATGACTCCCTACTTTCTCCGGAAGTGATGGACAAAGTTACGGAACGGGTCGTGATTGAGAAAGAAAACGGAAAAATATTTTTTACCGAAATCTCAGGAAGCGGGCATCGGAGGAAGGAATTACAGGATAAGGAAGTCTTCCCTTCATGGAGTGCCGTCATCAATACCCATATTATCGTTATCGGTAATACCGATACACCGGGATGCTACATCCCGCCGGAAGTTTCCGGTCTCGAAGATTACGATGCCGCCTTTACCTTCGGCATATTGCTTTCAGCAGGAGAACTGCATAATTCCTGGATGCATACAGATGCCGAAATAGCTTGGAGGGTGGATAAACTTTTTGCGGGACGTATAGGCAATATATTGTATGATTCCAAAACTCGGACCGGGGCGGCATCCATACGGGGCACACCGCCCGACGTCGGTACAATCCGGTTACTGCCGACATAATGGAATTATAAATGGAATGATTGCAGAGGAGGAAATGGGATTTTGGAACGAAATTCAAAAAAGTTAAAAGAACTATTCCGGCTGTTTGCAGACAACCCTTCATTATGGGTAAGGCTGGTAACGAAGTTTAAAAAAGTTTCCTTTGCTAAGGTGTTGAAGCATTCATATCTGTCGGGCAGGCGGCATGGTTATCAGCAGGGCATCGCCTGTCCCAGGGAAATAACGATTAACGCCGATTCTTCAAAACTGATTCCAGAAATTCAACCAGATCATTCCATTTACGGACCGGGGAAACTTCCTGTATCGGAGGAATTGAGGCGGCAAATGATGGAGGATACCCGAAATGCCTCAAATTCAGGGGTGGTATCGATGCCGACGGAAGATCAGTGGAAAATGATTTTATCCGATTATCCCGCTTCAAGCGTTATTGCAGGAGCGGGATCCGGAAAGTCCACCACATTGGTACTGCGGGTTGTTTTTATGGTCTGCTATCTGAAGATAGACATCAGGGAAATAAAGGTTATTTCTTTTACCCGCGCATCATGCGTAGAATTGCGGGAAAAAATCCAAAAAGTCTTGTCGTTTCAGACGTGGAAGGAGAGGAGTGCCATCAGGGACGTCGCTATGGAGAGCATCTTGAAAGAATTGGTCAAGACTTTCCATGCCTCTCTTCTCTCAGTAGTAAGGAAGCAATATAAGAATGTTGATTTTTTTGAGTTTTCTGGACATGGTGCAAATAACGGATTCGAAGCCGAACAGGATGACTGCGATAATCTTTTTGCGACCAAAATAACATCTGCACAAAAGGAAATGTTGTTGGAGGCATACCGCGGTTGCTTTGCTGATTGCGACGGCTTTCGTGAAGCTATTCTGCGTCTTTGGGATATGTCCGTATTAAACAAGAAATTTAAACTGGCAAATTCGAAAAATAACTCCCCTTATCAAGACAATATCCTGAAAATAGCTTCAGAAAGGGATTTGAATATTGTTGATACTGTGAATGAGTGTTGGCGTGAAGATATTGAAAATCTTGGTTTGACTCTCCATCCAAGGCAGAAATTTTCAGGATCGAAATATACTTTTTATTCTAATGCGGCTATTAAAATCAACGGGGTATTAATTCCGGTGTTTTTCAGTTTACATGGAACAAAAGACGGCGAAGACCTTCCATGCCTGCAAGAGATGGTCTCTGGTAATTTCCCATTCAAAAAAGCCCTAACCGTTAAGAAAAAAATTATTTTGGACTTCATTTCATCCAATTATTTACATATTGAAAATATAGAAGATTTAAAATGCTTGAAATTTGCTTATCGGGAAGGGAGGACGTTTACCAAGCATGAAGTACCACGTTTCAATGTGCAATTGGAAGGAGAACTTGGAGAAAGCCCGATTGAAGATTTGCTGTTTGCACAGGCGTCTTTTATTCAGAATCTAGGGATGGAAGTTTATACGCCTGTCAAATACATATCGGATAATAGAGTTTTTAAAGAATCTGATGCCGAATATCATTTTGCAACGGCATTGCAGTATTTTATGCCGTATTTTGAAGAAGAAATGGGTAAACGGAATATATGGACTTTCAACCGTTTTTTCCTAGACGGGGCAGGCAAGCCTGAAAATTTGCCTGTTTCAAATCAACTGCTCGGATTTAGGCATTTACTGATTGATGAATTTCAGGATATTTCCCCTCAAATCGTCCGGTGGTTGTTGGCGATTCATCGGAAACTGGTTGCAAGCGGTATAGCACCTTCAATTATGTCAATAGGGGATGACTGGCAGTCCATATACGGCTGGAGGGGCAGTGCCCCCGAACTGTTTATCCATTTTGAAAAATATTTTCCCATCAGTTCCGAATTGGGAAGGAAACCGGCCATATATAGGATGATGCAGAATTATCGGTCTGTTGAGCCCATATTGAAAGATGCCGAAAAAATCTTGGAAGGTGTACAAAATAAAATTGATAAACAAGCCATAGCGGTAAGAGAAAACGATACTGAATGTCAAGGTATCGATGTCGTTACAAATATAGATTTTAAAAAAACAAGTGATATACAAGCGATTGTATCGCGCATCATTGCTGAATATCACTGGGTTTCATCATTAAACAGTCCTGATCGCAACAAAGTGATGGTTATGGCGCGAACCAATAAGATACTGAATGCGGTAAAAAAAGCATTGGGACAGCAACTGGGACGGGACTCCGGAATAAAGTTTCTAACTTTCCATCAGTCAAAAGGGCTTCAGGCTGAGGTCGCAATTCTATGTGGTGATTGCAGATATGATTTGAATCATAGATTCAGAAATGCCGTGTACAAATCCAACGGACTTTTTTCACAAACTTATGACCAGGCCGCTAAGGATGAAGTCTTTCGCTTGGCGTATGTAGCTGCTACCCGTGGCATTCGTCGTACCATTTGGTTTATAGATGAATTTCAAAATGATGGAGCTGCAATTAGATTAAAACCATCAAATTAGTAATTTCTGCTTAACAAAAAGCCGCCATTGATCAGTTATAGTCAATTAAAATCAAAATAGGACA
>KV796951.1 GCA_001809325.1 Neisseria sp. HMSC077D05
ATTGTACTATTTTATTTTTAATTGACTATAATGGCGGCTTTTTGTTACTGGATATTTTCAGATTGCCTAAAAAATATACCCACTCAGTCGTCAGAACTGGCGGGCTTTTTCCTTTGGAAAAAATATGAATGTCACAGGAAACGGAAAGAACCGCCCGGTCAGAGTATTTGGCCGGTCAGAAGACGAATTGTCGGCGTTACGTGCCTTAGCTGCTCCCCGGTACGGCAAGGACTGCGTTTCTCCGCTACTCAAAAAAACAGCATAGTCGCTCAATCGTGGCTTGCAGAATGCGGCTGCTTCGTTGGATGCGACCATTGCCAAACAATCCTAAACAATTACCGAACGAATGGCTTTATTGGAAAAAGCCGGTATTCCCTATGCTCGTATGGAAACATTTATGGACAAAATCAATACAGGCGAGTCTGAATTTCTACCAAGCCCAATACGAGCATATGGGCGTAAAAAACGAACCGGAGCAGTCCTCTGAACAACAGGAACTGTTCTACTGGCAATAACGACAAGAAAGGTCGTCTGAAACCATGTTTCAGACGACCTTGTTTTTTTAAGGATGAAGCTATGCCTGAAATCAGTGTCTATGGGTTGACTGAAGAAGAAATCAAACAGCTCACTCAATTAGCAAAACAGCATTATGGTAAAGCCAGCGTATCATGGATGGCAAAACAGCTTTTGAAGGCACAGCTTGAAAAGGAAGAACCCGAATTGATTGGGCTTCCACCTCCTAAAAGCAACAAACGCATTACCGTCCGACTGCCCAACAAAGACCGTGCGTATTTGGAAGAGGCTGCTAAACGGCGTGGCGGCACGATCAACGATGCAATACGCGACATCATACAGACACATATCAGCCGCCATCCCATCCTTTCCGCCGTCGAACTGGACGAATTACACCATTCAAATTACCAACTTTTGAGTATCGGGCGAAATCTCAACCAAATTGCCCACAAACTCAATGCGGGCGAACCTGTCTCTCTGACATCACAATACATCGCCGAACTGCGCGAAATCATCAACAACCACACCGAGCGCGTCGGACGGGTACTGCATACCCAGCGAAGGCGTAAAAAATAAGGAGGCAGACTGTGGCGACCAATCCCATAGACGACTGGTTTTTAGGCTTGAATTGTCAAACCAAGTGCAACGATTTTT
>KV796952.1 GCA_001809325.1 Neisseria sp. HMSC077D05
AGGGGATTTTGGGGAATTTTGCAAAGGTCTCTTCCTGTTGCTCAGGAGGTTGTTCCTGGTCTTTTTGTGTCGTCAGGCGGCCATATTGGGTCTGATAGAAATTCAGGCGCGCCTGCATCTGTGTTTGTTCAGGCAGGCCTTTAATCAGGTTTTCCATGCCTGCCTCTAAAATGCGGTGCTTTTTCTGCCCGTCTGCATTCATATCAGATAACCACTTTTCGTACTGTCCTTGAACTGCCTGTAAACGTTCCTCAAGGGACTGTTGTATAACGGCTGTGTTTGAACCTTGGGTAGTTGGGGCAGGGCGGATCTGCTGTGGTACAGGGTGATGGCTGAGCCACGCGACGATGTTGCGATCTTCGTAATAAGGAATGGCAGGATCCAGCTTGGCGTATGTATCTGCAATATCGCAACCCAAGGCTGTGAAGGCAGTAGTACGGGGATTTTTGTAACCGGTGCCAATATAGCCGGAAGGTTTCATGGTCTTGTCGCGCAACCGTTCTGTAAACTGTTCCAGTTCAGTCAACCGTTGCACCGTATGTTTCTCCCCGTATCCGTTGACTTCACCACCATTGATTTTGTCCATAAATGCTTCCATACGAACATAGGGAATACCGGCTTTTTCCAATAAAGCTATTCGTTCGGCAATTTTTTCGGATTGTTTGGCGATGACCGCATCCAAAGAATCAGCCGCATTCTGCCAGCCGCGATTGAATGCTCGAAGGTCTTCACCTTTGAGACCGAAATCAGGCATTGTGGGTAGCTGGGGAGGACGTTTCACAGATATTTCAGGTAACTTTTCTGCCGGTTCTTGTGCCGGCCGGGCTTCGTTTTTTTCTGATGCCGCCTCTTGTTTGGTTTCGTTTTCGCGTTCTTAACGGTGCAGGGCAAGGATATGGTTATAGGTGTCGCGGAATTTGGTGAACTGTTCGCCTTTCACGCCTTGCAGGTAGGCATAGCCGAACTGCTGCTTGTCTTTATCCCATATGATGCGTGCTTTTTCTACGCCGCTGACGAAAAAGCGGTTCGGGAATTTGCGCCATTGGGTAATTTCGCCGGACTCGATCATCGGTTTCAAAAATTCAGGGATGTCGGCATTGTTCACGCGATCGATGGCTGCATGTTCACGTTCGATGGCGCGTTGGGTCTTCTCAATTTCCTTGTCCGCCGTTCGCAAACCGTCGTTTTGGCGTTCCCAGCGGTTCAATGTTGCCTGACCGTTGCGCTTGTCGTTGAGCGGTTGTCCGTTCGCACTGCGAACGTCGTCGAAATGGCTTTGCAGCCGTTGGTCGAACGCTGCCTGTTTCTTTGCCAGTGACTGTTGCAGGATTTTCATTCTCCTGCTGCCCGCAGGTTGCTTGTTTTCATTCTCTGCCATATTGCCTCCAAGAAAAAAACGGCCTGAAACCGCAAGGCTTCAGGCCGTAATGAAAGAATCGGATTAAAAACTCAGCGGCCGATTTCCACTTCCGGCTCTTTCTCATGCTGCCGATCTCGGTCATTCTGTTGCTGTACCTGAACCAACGAATGCTGCGGGCTTGGTATCTGAACCGGTTTGGGTAAATCCAGCTTCGAACCCTTCATTTTCTCGGCGGTATGTTCGTAATAGTTGGCCAAGGCCAGTTTTCGTGCATCTCCTTTCACCCCCCGAATTGCATCCATAACGTTGCGTTCGTGGAATTGCAGGTGGGATTTGTTGGCTTTGGACAGCTTTCCGGCCTTGGTCATATAGACGGCTTTGGACGATTGCAGCCGGGTATCCAGCGCGTCAGATTTCATCTTGGCCGCGCGTACCGCCACTTCGGCAGGTATTTCACCTTGGCCTATACCCTGTAACGGCACGCCTGCTTGGGTATCGGCGGCATGGGAAGTATTGATGGTGGCATTGGAAGGTGTTTTGCTCCGTGCCAGCATTTCGTCTGACTTGGACAGGGCGGCGGTGTCAGGTTGCGGGACAGAGGTTTCATGCTCTTTCTGTTTTTCCTGTTCGCGTACGATTTCCATGTCAAACATGTTGCGGTATGCAGCCTTTGTTTCCATACCGGTAACTTTGCCGTCTTTGTCGTAAATTGGTACTTCCACCTCTACCGGCTGCCTGCCCAACGAATGAAGCCGGATGCGGTCACCGACTTCCGCGCCGCTGCGTTCCATCGCGTCAGGAATGTCCACACCCCATACCGTGCGCTCTTTGCCGTCCCGTTCCAGTACGATATAAGGGCTTTCCTTATTTTGGGCATTATGAAGATAGGGTGCGCTGCCGACGGTAACGATACGCTCACCGTCGGCAGGTACGGATGACTGTCCGCGGGTTGGCACTGCCTTTTCAGACGACATATCACGATTTTTGTTATGTTGAGGGGATGGAGAATTGCTTTCACC
The DNA here is from genome assembly GCA_001809325.1 of Neisseria sp. HMSC077D05. Classification (GTDB taxonomy): domain Bacteria; phylum Pseudomonadota; class Gammaproteobacteria; order Burkholderiales; family Neisseriaceae; genus Neisseria. The sequence goes on from KV796952.1 coordinate 2,380, forward strand.
GGCTTTAACCGGTTCGCGCGTGTGCTGTTCTTCCACGCCGTTCAATGCCCGTCCCTCACGCAGGTGGTCGAGAAAAGCCAAATCTTCTTTGGTCGGACGGTAGCCAGTGGTACGGATCCCCCGGCTTTCTGCTGCAAGAAACATTGCGCGCTTAAATTCTTTGCTGCCCGTCAGTTTGATGTTGTTCCAGCCTTTTTCTTTGACCACTTCCAACATATCGTTGACGGTTTGCGTATCCGAGCGGGCCGTACTCAATTTGTTGCCTTTGTCGGTAAACATTACGGTCGTGCCGTTTTCGGCAGACATATATTTACCGTCTGAAACGATATAACGGTGGGCAATACTGTCCGGCGGGATATTGTAGTTTAGATCGAGAACGGTTTTTCTACCCTCATTTTGCAAAGCCCGCAGCGGTTCGGTATCCGATTCCTGTTGTGGTGGCGACTCGGTTCTATCTTGAGCTGGGACGGGACGGTTGCCGGGCTGCGGCGACTGCCATCCTTGTTCAGTCTTGGTAAACATGACCGTCCGCCCACTTTCGGTAATACCGTAATAAAAATTGATGTCTCCCGCAGCATCCAAGTCTTTCTGTATGGCTTCGGGTGATGTACGGACATAACGTATATCGGTTCTGGCATCATCGAGTTGATACTTGGCAAAGTCGGATTCGTAAAAATATTTTGCCTTGCCGTGCTCATCTGTTTCCAACGGTGGAGCGTCGCCGAAATGACTGCCGGTACGGCCGAAGCCGTACGGATGATCGGGATCAATCGGCTGATAAGGTTCGGTTGTCCGCTCACGCCGTTTTTCCGCGTATTCGATGCCGTTGACTTCTACCTGACTTGAGGTTACAGCTTGCAATGTTTCGGTTTGTTGAATCATCTCTTCTTCTTTCTGTTTGCCAGACTGTTCGGATGCAGGGCTTTCAGACGACCTGTCCGAGGATTCTGTCGTATGACCACGCTCCGCTGCTTGCTGCCGTGCCTGCCATTCAGCAATCTCGTCGGCAATCGCCTGCTCCATATCTGTATCAAGCTGTATGCGATGCTCGGACGCAGGAGCGGCCAGATTCCGACCTTCTGTCAAAGCCTTTCTGACGGCTTCGATGCCCGCCAACTGGTGCAGGTCGTTGTAATCGCTCGGCAGTTTCGGTCTGCCTTGTTTATCCATTCCCGCCGTCTGTTGAAACTTCTGAATCTGCTGCATACTGAATTCCGGTTCGATGGCCACGGCACGATCTCCGAAAAAGGCCGCCGCCTGCCGGGCAGAATGCAAACCTTTTCCCGACGCGTCGTTATCGACCGCAATCGTTACTTTGGTGTCGGATGGTAGATTTCGCGCCAGTGTTTCGGACACCTTGACTATATTGTCAGCATCGAAAGCTACGATAACAGGCTGTCCAGTCGCTTGATGGATACTGGCGGCGGTGGCGAAACCTTCAGCGATTACCACGCCGTTTGAAATTTTGGACGCATCGCCGATCACCGTATAACCGCCGTCTTTTCGACCGTCTTTCAAAAAGCGTTTGTCACCGGTGGGATCAATAGATTGCAGGTTGTACAGTTGGCCGTCGTAGAAAACGGGGATTTGCAGTCTCAGGCTGTCGTTGTATTCGTTTTGGCGGATACCTGAAACTACGGCGGGATCGGTTATGCCTTTGGCTGTAAGGTAGGGGTGTGCCAATGTGGCAGGCACACTCTGCGCCCATATTCTTTGAGCAGTCCCCTTTACACGTTCGTAACCCTCTTGCCGCAACCGCTCTGCTTCAAGCCGTTTGGTTTCGGATTCTGCTTGCCGCCGGGCTTTTTCGGCATCGAAAAGCGGAATATACGGTTTTTCAGGCCGCCAGCCGTTCTGCCGGGCATGATAAAACAATGTGCCTATACTAATATGCCCTGGTTTGAACGACTTCCATGCGGCTTTTGCGTCGCGGGCATTGTAATTGCCGCTTGTCTGAGACCATTCGTCCCACAGGTGGAAACCGTCTTCACCCATTTCGTCTTTGACAGCTGCGCCCATACGTATCCACATATCGCGGTCGTCCGCACCGATATGGCTCAACGCCGCCCGAATTTCATCATATTCCGCCATTTTTGTTTCCTTCATAGTTGTTCATAAATGTCCTCCCAAAAGAAAACCGCCATTAACACCTGGTCAATGGCGGCAAATAATTGAATCCGTATACTAATGATTTGGCTTTAGTTGGAAAGATGCTCCGGTACTTTGGGAATCATCAACAAACCAAATTACGCGGCGAATACCACGTGTTGCAGCAACATAAGCCAGTCTGTAAATCTCATCGGTCGCAGCTTCATCATAAGTCTGATTGGAAATACCACTTACTTCATAAACTGCATTCCTGAACCTGTGGTTTAAATCGTAACGTGTATCTCCGCAAAGAATAGCCACCTCAGCCTGAAAACCTTTTGATTCTCCTCACATCTCATTATTTATCTTCAGGCAGACAGCGAATCGTTCCTACGGCAGGCAGGGACGAATCGCTTATAGATGCAAAACCTGTTCGTGTTTTAGGGTCATAGGAAACAGTATTGAGTCGGTAATGAAATAACTTATCCAATCGGCTAGCAATTTCCGAGTCCCAATGCGCGAATGGATCGTGCAATTCACTTGTAGAGAGCAATATACCGAAAGAAAAGGCCGTATCGCAACCTTCAGCATTTAACAGTTCAGGTGGGAAGACTGTTTGACCATCGTCACTATTCCCGATAACGACTATTTGTGTCTGTGTAATCGCCTGCCAGCATGAAGTATCTGCACCGTTATCATACTTATATTTGGTTTGTTTGCCGGAATTATCTGTTTCAATGACTGAAAGCTCCCCATTTTCATACGATAAGTGGACATGCTCCGTGACTTTATCCATGATTGCTTGTGAAATGTATTCGGTATCGTTCATACCGATATATAAATCAACGCCCCATGCGTATTCCATATCATGAAGTATTTCTTCATTGCTCAGCGCCAAAATTGCTCTGATGTCCCTGTTCTTTAATTTAATCTGCTGACTTGCAATATATCGGTTACGTTGTTGTTCCGAACCACCGGTAACTAGGACAATTTTTTTCATCTCAAACCTCCGATAAATTTACGGGCTGCTTAAAAATTCAGACGGTCTGTTGGACCGTCTGAAAACCATCATTAAGCAGATTCTGTGTGTATCTCTTTCGTGTTGACCGTAATACCTGATGTCTCTTTCAATATACTGGCAATAACGGATAGGCTGCCTTCGCCCCAATTGCGGGCAATTACCGGAACTATCTGCGCGACAAATTCCGGTGGGCTGCCAGCCGGAATAATCGCTTCCAGTACCGAACGAGCCAGTTCTTCAGCGTTAACCGCGTCTCTCCAGTTGAAACTTTCCATCTCCTCCAGCAATACATACGTAGGTTTAGAAACCTCAGCCGGTTTCTTTGCCTCAAGATGTACATTCAACTCGGGAACATGTGGGATAGGCAGGAAAGCGCGATCTTTGAGGGCAAGGTCTTCATCATAGATAATCTTTTCTGCATAGATAGCGGGCATCCCTGCCATACTGATGATGCAGTCGGAATTCGGCATGACCTTGAGTTCGTCGGGATTCATAACCGCACGTTTTTGATCACTGACACTCACTCCACTACTGCTGCTTTTACCTCGGGAACGGGACGTTCCTTTCGCCTTATAGGTATAAAATCCGATCAACTTACTCAATTCTTCCGCATCGTTTTGTTCGCGAGGTGCAAAAATCATACGGACGGCAAAGTTGGAGAAGAACGTCTGCCGTGCCGTACTGCCATATACTTCTTCCACCTGTGAAGGAGTTTGAAAAACGAGAATAGGGCGGATACCGTAACCGGCCAGATAGCCCACTCCTTTTTCGATGGCAGGGATATTGCCTAGTGCGGTAAATTCGTCTAATAGCAACAGACACTGGTATTTCAATTTTGGGTTGTCAGACGGCAGACCCTGCTGGACATTGACATCGCATAATTGGCTGAAAAACAGTTTCAACAGCGTGCTATAAATTTTCAGCTCATTGGGAGCAACACCCAAATAGATGGTTGTCGGTTCCATGCGCAGTCTATCTAAGCGGAAATCGTCTCCACTTGTAGCAGCCTCTACCGCAGGATCAAGAAAGATTGACAAAGGTGCATTCATTGTTGATAAGACGCTTGCCGCCTCTTTGTCTGCTTTTTGGAGAAAATCCCTCAGTAAGAATACACAGTTCCTACTAAGACTTGCCGTAGAAGAAACAGAACGCAATTCCAGTTCGTCATTTATCCATTCCTTCAAAGTCTTACCGTTGGCGGGGGAGGTAAGTCGGAAAAGATTGGTCATTGTTGTCATGTTTTGCATTAGATTGAGATCACGTTCCTTCTCTGTTTCAATCAAATACAGCAGCAGTCCTGTGAACAATTTCTGTGCAGCTTCTTGCCAAAAATTCGAGCCGTCCTTATCGTCATTTTTAAGCGGATAAAAAATCGCCGCCACGGATAGTGCGTCCTTATAGGTATAAACAGGATCGCGGCGTACATAAGTGAGCGGATTCCAACGATGACTGATCAGCGGCGCGTCAGGCTCTTCGGTGTGGTAAGGCATCGTTCCTGACGGATTGAAGAAAAACACCTTCTGCCCGTGTTTGGCCCGGAATCCGGCGGTAATCAGAAAGTTTTCCTTCTTTATATCGTTGACCACCATACTGTGTCGGTAGTGCAGGCAATTGGGTATAACAAAACCTATACCTTTACCGCTTCGGGTACGGGCAGCCAAGTAGAGAAAACCATCGTTTGACCAACGCAGATATTTCCCTTTGTATTTGCCCAAAATCAGGTCCGGCACATCCTTTCCCTTTTTGCGTTTCTTTGCTGACGGGTTATCTAACAACCCCGATTTCCTGATTTCGCGCTCGCTCGCAAACCTTGAAGAGCCGTGCAACTCCTTTCTTTTTCCCCTCAGAACCGAGACCAGTAACATAATCAGTCCGACAACAGGGATGGCGGCTGCAACTGCCGTCGAAACCTTCAACGGAAAAACCATGCCTTGCGGTAACCGGTCGAAATGCTGCCAATAGGCATAAAGCAAAGATAACGACGGTGCAGTTTTAAGTCCCAGCCATTTCGTATATACCACCGCTCCTAGATACAGACCGACACATATGGTAGTAATAGCCAGTAGCAGGGATAGCAGAATGTCGGTTACGGGTTTTCTCATTACAAATACTCCAAAATAAAGCCCGCCAAAAGGCGGGCATAGAAAACTCAGTATGTGGCAGGTGGTTGTGCCAGTCGTTATTTCTGAACCGGCTGTCCGACGGAGGTTTTCATCATGTCGTGAATACCGCCGGAAACTTTTTCACGAGGGCCGGTTCGTATAATCTGCATCTCTTTGCCAATTACTTCGAACACGGTTTTTTCAGAGCCATCTCGCCCCTGAACCTGCCGAGACTGTACTTCCCCCCATACCTGCAGGCAGTCACCTTTTTCCATCAATCTGCATACGGTTTCTGCCTGTCCTCCGTACAATATGACGGAAAACCATTCGGTGCGCTCTTTCTGTTCGCGCGTCTCACGGTCATTCCACGTTTTTTGTACGGCTACCGACACGTTCGTAACAGCCCGACCACCGGGCATATACCGTAATTCTGGATTACGCCCTAGGTTGCCCATAATTTCGATTTTATTGACATACGGCATTTACTATCCTTTCAAAATTGCTGGGTATAAAAAAGCCATCCTAAACTTGGACGGCTTTGAGTTTTGCGTGATATTACGGAGATTGTGTCTTTTCCTGTTGTCCGATTTGGGCAATGGTCTGCAATGCCAATCTCAAATCCAATTTGACATCTTCGGGGGAAACATATGTTGTAAGGGTGTAGTCTGCCTCGTTTCTGGCATTTCTCAGTTTTTCCATTTGTCTGCCGATGAGTTTCAAGTTTTTGCTGTCGCAAGATTTGAAAAAATCAATAAGCTGCTTGTGCATGGATTTCCCTGTTTCATAGGTAAATCCCAAGTGAGAGCGCGCAAAAATCAGACCGGTATGATAGACACTGTAATAAATACGGCTGACGGCATTCCGGTTGCCTATTTCAGATTCTCCAATCATTAATCTGCCACTGGTCATGAAATCCTGAGGCTCAATCATATCTCAACTACCTATTCCGTAACTGCGGTTATAAGGGCGGCAGGAGATGCTGAAATTAATTAAGTTTGCATCTGCCGACTCTTCCATATCGATCAATAACCGTGACAACATTTCATCCGCTTCTGCCATACGGTCAATATCACTGCCAAAGCACAGCATTTTCAATTCGATAAATATATCTGATTCAATCGAATAACCGAAAGAATAGGTAGGTATCTGAAACCCTATCTCTTTAAGCCGTTTTTTCGCAGCCAAAATTGCAGAGACCAAGACGACTTCATCAATTTCTGTATTTTTCAAAAGCAGGTGCAACTGCTCCAATTCGTCCTGTTGGTTCGTTTCAAGGGAATTCATTTTGTTTAGACGTTCGATAATCTGTCCCGGTCGCTCAATAAAACCATATAACATACTGATATGAGCCAACGGCTTCAAAAACAAAGGATCATCTGTTTTTTCGGAAGCAGCAAACATTTGTTTCAAATATACGGTTGCCTCTTCAAAGTATCCCATCCTGTTTAAACCGTTCAATCTGAAAAAATTGGTCATAGCCGGAATGTCCGATGCGGATATGACATCAAAGTGTTTGTCGAAATCGTCCTTACGGTTATTGATTGCATCCAACATACCCAATATCAGATAACCGTAAGGTGCGTCCGGGGTGCCAAACAAAGATTTTGCATCCCGTTCCAATCCGGAAAGCAGCAGCGGGCGCGGATTTTCTTGTTCCAGTGCTTGTTTAAGCCTTTGAAACGCACTTGGTGCGACAGTTGCGGCAACAGCCATTTCAAACCTCTCTTTAATGTCTGACAATTTTATAGGATTTTTCATCTATAGACAAAATCGCATATACGATGATGTTTTGATGATGTCAGTCCCCAAGTCCCTCATCATCTATGTAAACAGACATATCCAAATCTTTTCACAAGGTAAAAAGGTCGTCTGAAAAAGTTTTCAGACGACTTTGTATTACTGTAAACGCCCTTGCATAGCGTAGTATTTTTCGACAGGGTCGAAGTAAAGTTCGGTCATGCGGGTTTTTTCAAAGTAACAGATCACATCAATAGTGGAACGGACAGTGTTAAGAATATAACCGGGATCCATGGTTTGGCCGGTAGCTGATTCTTTGGCCAACTGCATGATGCGGTAGTGAACATCACGAGCACTGTTTGCATGAACGGAAGTCAGTCCTCCCGGGTGTCCGGTATTAAGAGCGGCAAGATAGTCCCAAGCCTCATCTCCCCTTAATTCTGTCAAAAAAATCCGTCCCGGTTTAAGCCGCATACACGCCGCAATAATCATTTTGGCTGTGATGTGTCCACTGTAAAACAAATGTGCATGGTTAGGGTGCAAAGGTAGATCGAGTTCGTGAGTGTCTTCAATAGTAACCAGCCGTTCATGAGCGGGAATCATGTCGGCCAGTGTCTTGGTAAACGTAGTTTTACCCGACCCCGTACCGCCTACCATGCAAATATTCAACCTCTGTGCTATCGCAATTCTGAAAAATTCATTCAGTTCTCCGTTGGCTTTATGTTCCAACATTTTGTACTGCCAGTCGGTCAGTTTGACGTCAGACGGCAGCTTCATCCTGTCGGATACGTCACGGACCCAGCGGCTCTCTATTTCGATTTCCGACTCTGTACGACGTTCTGCCACGCCGTGCCCCGATACGTCGTTAAAACCATTCAGACGACCTGTATCAAGATAGTCCGACATTGTGAAACGGCTGTTCGAAGGTTTGCGGAAAGCAAAAACAACCGTTCCGTTTTCGCAACTGGGGGACATCATGATGTGGCCGCGCTCACCGTCGGGTAGCGTTACCGAATGAATGGGGGATTCGTATGAGATATGCTTTTTATTGTAAGTACATAGCGTATTTGCCAGTTTTTCCAATACGGGCAAGGGTAAATCAGGTCGTTCAATACGGCGGCAGCCGTCGGCATCTTCAAGAAACACTTCCCCAGGTCGGTTTATGAATACTTCGGTTACTCCAGGGGTATTGAGATATTCCGTCAGCTTCAACTTGTCCAGTAGATTGCGTGACGAAACAGAATTATCGTGAACCATTACATATTCCTTTGTTATTAACGGCTTGTTCTATAACTGCCAGTCTAGTGGCAGTTATAGAACAAGCCGCTCCTTTTAAGTGAGCGGCTTCGGGTCAATATCGGTTGGAGACCGTTACGTTTTCATATACCCCTGAAAAATCTACATCACGGGCAACAAAGACCATGATTTCCGTGCCTTGATTGACGTATCCGGTTGGTGGAATGTTGATGCTGTTCTTCAGAGCTTCGGTAGCCATTTCCTGCGCGGTATTACCCGTATTTTCATACGAAATGTGGTTGTTATTACCCGACGTGCGGTTCTGTCCATTACTGAATCCGTTGCCTATGTCGCCAATCATGCTGATCATGATGGCACCGCCGAACCGCTGCCAAAAGTGATAATTCACTTTGGCAGGATGCCCTGATGCGCCGAGCGAATCGCCGCCGGGACTGTCTAGGGCCACACGGATGCCTTCCGGTGTCTCCAATGTATTCCACAAAACAAAAACTCGGGCCTGACCATGTGTCAGCGCGGAAGTCTGTTCGCCGATAATGGTAGAACCACGCTCAACCAGCAGCGTCTTGCCGTTGGCCGAATAGACGTCACGTGCCACTTGGCAACGGGTTAAACCGGGATGGGTTGTGACAATCTTTGTGGTAGTGACACAGGGAATACCCGTACCGCGATTCAACACATAGGTTAAGTCGCCGCGACTTTCAGCAACGGTAGGCTTATAATTTCCAGGGCTCAGTCTTGCGGTCAGCGGGTTGCCCGAAGAGATTGACGAACCTACATCCGTTTCTCCGACAACCGTACTGTCAGGGCGTATGTTAGTAAGTGTGGCTGCCGCAGCACCTGAAACTGTTCCTCCATCCATGCCTTGAGGGGATAGGTCCACATCAAAACGCTCGTCAGGCGGAATTTCTTTTGTAACGCCCGTTTCAGGGCCCTTTTCAGGGTCCGTTTCCGTAAGCTGTGGATTTGATGCAGGTCTTGCTTCACTCGCCGCGGCAGGCTCGGATGCTGCGGCTGGCGGAGTATCGGGAGCCATTTCTAAAATTTCATCTTGCTCTGCTTTAAAATTTTTACTGTCTGCCTTACCGTCAACCACTTCCTCTTCCGTTTTTTTCTCTACTTCGTCGGAACCTCCGGAATAATTGAACAGAGCGGCTGCGGAAACTCCGGCAACAGCCAATGCAGCAAACAGGAACATCATGTTTTTCATGGTGCTCCTGCTTTTAACATTTAGGTCGGTAGGAATGCCGCGTTCAATACTGTTGTCACCGATTCGTTCTTGCAGGCTCGGTTGTTCATCATCGGGTCTGATTTCGTTTTGCTTCATTTTTTATCCTTTTTCATACGGACAGTTCGACTTTGAGTGCTACCGGTCAGATTGAACTTACCTTGCGGGTTGTAACTGCGGTTCTCTATACCGAGAACTGCGTTATTCAGCCGCAAAACAAATTTTTCTGCCGTTTCATGGACAATCAACGTATCGCCTTCAACATGACTGTTTACGGCAGCTTCAGATCCATCGGCATTTACCCTGAATACGGCTGGCAAATCTTTAGCATTGTCATAACGGAAGTAGGTAAAACGGCCATCGTCGTAAATTTCGGTCGGTGCCAATGATTTTTTGCCGCGCCCCCAATAATTCCGGTTATAGTCGCCACCACTAGGATTACGTGCTTCGTTTGCACGTAAAACGGCAGCAGCTTCAAGCTGTTTCGACATTTCAGCCCGTTGCCGTTTGCGGACATCGTTCGGATAGAGAAATTCCAATACAAACGTAGGCGGATGATTTTGATCTGCCATTTTTAAATCAAGCGAATATCGGCGTTTTTTGTTGGATACCATCAATAAGTTGGTGGACGGTTGGGGTTTGGTTGGTTTGAAAAAAATGTTGTTTCCGCGAACCTTCACCCCCCAGGCCTTACCATATCCCGTTACCAAACCTTCATTCACGGGATTGGCGACATCAACCGTTTCTCCTTCCTCCAACTGAACCAAAGTTGCATATCCGACTTTTGCCCTTACAACCACAACATCATATGGATTATGGTTGATACTTTGAATCCTCTTATCATATGGTGAGCGGTTGGGATTGACTGCGGCCAAAGCCGTCTGAAAAGACAAACCGGCCACAAGGCCGGTTATCAGCAAGGTTTTTTTCATCATTGCGCAACCTCTTCGGTAACGTTGTAACTTAACACTTGAAAGCCCAGGGGGTTAATATCTCGAACCGCCTCGGTCATTGGAGTTGTCTTAAACTCAAAGGCAATAGTGGCAATCATTTTTTGCGGCGGTGCCGGTTTGATTTCGGAATTACCCACAGGAACCAACCGTTTTTCAAACCGTACCTGCGCCATATCACCTACAAACGAGATATTGGTCACCTTTACAAGCACTTCGGCATTTTGTTTCAAAACCTTATGCGGTGCAGTTGGACTTTCGTAAAAAGCTCGGTATTTGGCTTGAACTTCGGGAGAATTGAAGAGTTTTGTCGTATCATAGGTCGCCTGAACCGTATTCCAGTTATAACCTTCGCGGAACATGACATATTGGCGCAGCCAATGTCGGTTAATCACTTCATCGTAAGTCATCTGTTTGTTTTTAATAGTAGTTACGATATTGGTCTCTCCCGTAGTCTTATCTACTTCGATAACAAAGGGAAAGGCCTCTTTTAAGGGCGTAAGACTGGTAACGGCAACAACAGACAAACCTGCAATAACTAGTCCGCCAATGCCGACGCGCTTCCAAGTGCTTGCATTTTGCTGTGCGATATCCACCAAGGTTTTTTCAAATCCCAGTGCCATCCGGATCATTTGATCTACTTCTTTGCCGATGCGCTTTTTTTGCTCTTTCTGCAACTGTTCATCATTCTGCGGTTGTTTGTTTTTTTACGGAAAAACATTATCGTGCTCCGGTATGTTGCTGAACGTTAATCGGAAATGCCTGCCCATAAGGTTGTTTGGGTGCGGAGGAGCAGGCGGTCAGAACGGCGGCAAGTGCAGCCAATAAAATCATTTTCATATCAGTTTCCTTTTTTAAAAGTACAAAAAAGCCCGCACAGTGGATACTGTCGGGCTTTTAACGCTCAGGTATAAAATCAGTTGTCGTACCAATCTCTGCGATCGGAACTGACCATTCCTACCAATGCGATAGGGAACACCAAAGCCATCATAATGGCAGGACCGATGTTGTTATGACGGTTCAAATAGGCAATAAATACCAAACCGAACAAGATACCGACTCCTAGCAACATTTTCATAACGGAATTTCCTTCCCTTTATTTGATGTTATCAAAGGCATAGTCATTAACAAACGCGCTCCAGTCGCGGCCGTTATGCAGGTTTTTGACCGTAACGCTTCTTCCATATCTGTCGAGCAGGTAGATGGTATAACTATGAGAAGCCCAGCCGAAAATACTTTGTCGGTACTGCGCCTGATCGAAGTTTTCCCAGCGAATGCCGCGAATACCTTCAGACCATGGAAACAGACCGCTGTAATACCATACACCGGTCTCATCCATATAGGCACGGCAACAGGAGAGTCTGAACAGTATCCAACCGAATCCGACCAGATACAGCAGTGTCAGACCGTACAATACCGTCTGTGCCGCGCTTTTACCTAATGTCAAGCCAAGTATCCCTGAAATAACGGCAAAGGTGGAAGACACAACAAACAGATAGAGCAGGATGCCTATAACAAAATACTGGATATACGCAACCCAAGACAGGCGTGCAGTCATGTTCGACTCCTATCGATTAAATTAAGATGGGCGTTTGTTGGATACCGGGGAGACACCGCCGCCACTACGGCGATTGGAGGCCGCATTGAGTGTGGCAGTTCCAGCCCGACCTACTAGACGGCCCGCAGTACCTAAACCGCTTACGAGAGACATCATATGACGGGAAGCACCCGACACGGTCGCACCACCCGTCAGTGCTGAGGCAATACTCGGAATGTTGAAAACGACGACTAGGAAAATGATGGTTTGTAACAAAAACAGCGGTGGTAGTAATTCAGCAGAAACATAATCGAAGGCACTTCCACTTAAAGCCATGTTAATCGCCTTATCAAATGCCGCCATCTGAATTTTAACCAACAGGACAAACATCGTGCAGGTCAGAATATGGTTCAGACACTGGCCGATCCAGTTGATCGCGTACTGCCGCGTTGCCGGAAACAACAGGCAGCCGAGAAATAAAGGGCCTATCATCAACACCAATGCCAGTGATACCTTAGCAACCATATAAAAGGCAAAAGACAGCCCGACAACCAATGCTCCACAAATCGTGATAACCAAGCCTATTTTGATAACTATTCCAAAATGAACTCCAATATCATACCATTGATATTTTTCATGAAGTTTTGAAATAGTATCTAATAAGTCCATCAACAATTTCCAACTGGCATCCATTGCCGACGCATCCACTTTGTAGCCGCCGGCAAAGATTCCGGCAATCTCGTCCGGCATTCTATAAATGATATGGGCTAATTTCATGTAAGTCGCCGGAGCCAACGAGAGCCCAATAATCAACATCCATCCGCAGCATTTTTTGATGAAATCCACTGCCAGAACATCAAGACTAGAATTGTAATAATCCCAAATGACAAGCAGTACATAAAAAGAAAAACAGGCGACGAACAGCGGTGTAATCTGCCCAATAAAATCCCCAGTCTTATCCAGAAGATTCTGTCCCAAATCCGCCCCAAGCGTTTTGGCCACATCGGCAAAAAAGGTTGACATAAACGTCTCCAATAAGAAAACCACCGTCGGAACGGTGGTTTTGCAGGGTTATTCGGTAGTTATTTTTCAGGAACAGGAAATTTTTTATCACAATCCACATTCGTGTTATTGATTCTGTTATCTCGAATACAATTATCACGTTTTTGTTGGATTTTACTGATTTCCATATCCTTGTTCATCTTCTCATAAAACTTTTCTTCTTCGGATTGACCGCAGGCGGACAATAATAATGTTGCATAGATCAGTCCCAACAGATGAAGTTTCATTTCAGATGTCCTATTAATGGTTTAACTACACGATTTGTTTGTATTATTAATTCTGTTATCGCGGAGACAGTTATCATATGCCTGTCGTTTCTTAAACTGGACTTTTTCATCCAGTGCCATATACCGCTCCATCATATCCAGCCGAGTTTGATTCTGTTGGATATAGGCCTTTTCCAAGGAGATACGGTTTTGCAGGTCGGCGGCCGCTTTGGCATCTTGGGTAGTATTTACCCTATCCATCAACGCCTTAATGTTTTGGAAGCGTAGTTCTGAATCCTTGATGGCTTTCAGAGTCAGATCAAAATGTTTGATCAAACGCTCATTATCCGCGTTCTGATTATAGCCTTTGGAACTCAATAGATTGTTAAAGTTCCCACCTTTCGTCTGCATGGCTGCATCATAAACCGATTTCCACTCATCAGGCAGTTGTTCAAGTGCTTCGGTTTTCAGGATATTGCCCAAATTACGGTTGCCGGTCAGGGCTTTGACTTGGTTCTTCAATTCGGTAATTTGCTTGATCTGGTTTTGAATTTGTTGCCCCAATTGAACACCCTGCTGAATGGCTTGGGCAACAGAGGCACCGTCGAAAACCGGAATACCGCTCGCCATCGTCGGGGCAGAGGTAGCAACCATCAGACCCAAAGCTAATGCCACCGCTGTTTTTTTGACTTTGTACAGTTTCATCGAAATCTCCTACGAATAATGAGAAATGCCGCATTGTGCGGCGGAAGGGGGAGGCCGTCCGTAAACGGCAGGAAAGTAAAAGGCCGTCTGAAAGCAGTTTCAGACGGCCTATGTGTTTATATTTCAGTGAATATTTGCGTTCGGCTTTTCTCCTTCGAACTAAGTGGATGTTTTACCAGATACAGCCTGATAAAGCAGTGGCAGCCAAACATCGGGGTCTTCGCTGCCAGTTTCTTCCATAATGCGGTGCATCAGGGCAACATTTTCTGATGTGCCTGAAAGTACGACCAATTCGTCATGAAAGTCGTGTAAATCAAGAGTGGCGAACGTGCTCTGCTTACTTTGCTTAATCAGGAAAATACGGCTTTCAACCGGTAATTTGAGAAGTTCGGCGCATTCTTTATCGGAAAGGCCGCATTTCATGTAAGATTCTTTGCTGCCGTCAGGGTTAGGTAGGAAAATTTTGGTCGGCGTTTGCTGAACGATGGCCGCAAAATTGGGGGAGTTGGCGGCATCTTCCGGTGACTGGGAATCCAAAAGCAAAAACTCACCTGACTTACGGCCGGTTTTCAGTGTTTTAAGCATCAAATCGGCTGTAATATCAAACCGGTCGGCATACCAGAACTCGGCAATGACCGAAGCCATCAAACTGCCTTCATCTGCCACACGATCTGCCATTATTTCCTTCAAATACAGCAGATAAGCCAATACCGGACCTGTCGGCTCGTAATCATCTTTCAAGATACAGGTTACGTCCAGACCGATACGGAAAAACGCTTCCGGATCAAAGCGGTTTGACAGGCTGTCCAAGCACCATGCAAATTCTCCGCCCTCACTGCGGCACCACTTGGAGAGACGCGTACGCAAAGAGTTTGGTGCGGTAGAGTATGGCAAGTTGTCCAACAGGGTGCTGAAATTACGCAGGTCAAACTCCAGTTCGTAGAGTGTATCGACTGCCAACTTGATTTGCCGTTCCTCCGAAGCGTCTGCGCCGCCGGCACATTGTTTGACCAAGCGGTACAGGAAACTACGGTGTTTCGGCTGATCGGGCAGTTGGAACGGGTTAAAGCCGTTGTCAACGCCTTCTTCAACTGCGTAGTAAGTTCCGCCTAATGCCCGTACAAAGATTTCCATCCCCCTATCTAAATCCAGAACAAACAGATAAGGATCAAACCGCGCCATAAAGGTCAGAATTGCGGTTTCCAGAGCGGTTTTACCCGTACCAGTTGCTCCAGTAATCAAAGTATGTCCCGCAATCCGTTTGCCGCGCATATTAATGTCTTTGCGGCTGTAATGCAGGTTCAGGTTAAACAGGGTGTTTGACAGCGTTTTCAGAGGCATCACCGGTGAACCGTCGCCAATCGGATTGCCCCAGCTTTTACCTTGGGAGTAGTTGTGCATTCCGAATACGATGGCAAGATTGGTGGTTGTTTTCGGCATCATCCGCGGACGCTGTTTGTAACCCGGAATTTGGCTGAAAAAGGTTGAGGGCATCGAACCGGCTGCATGGACAAAACGGAATCCGTTTGCATTGAGGAACTCAGTCATTGCCGTCGAACCGTTTTTACGGGCAGCTTTCGGGGTATCCCCATATACAACAAGGGAGGCGGAATAATCGCCGAACATGGTGCGCCCCGCAGACAGCTCGCCTTTTCCCAAAGTCAGTTCATCCTGCTGATCTGTCGCTTCGTCTTTGGCACTTTTCAGTGCATTGCGCTGCTGGTTGATGGCTGACTGCATATCAGCATTTTCCGTATAGATAAAACTTTGCGTCAGCGTAAATTCACACGGAAGTGACAAGACCGGCAGCAAAGTCATAATTTTACTCCGGCCGAAGTCCTTCAAATCATAGCAGGTAGCAAACTTTCGATGTTCCGCACTTCTGATCTCCAGAATATCCGTACCGAAATGCAGGTCGGCAGTAGGGATGACTTTATATGCCGCAGAAGGTGTTAGGGGAATATTTTCCCTTAATCCCCCATTGCAAAGTGTTCCAAAGAATTGATAGACATCTGAAAATACCACCCCGTTCTCGTTTTCATAAACGCCCAACGGTTCGGGATCAAATATGCTTAATCCTTTTACGATCAAATCCAACAGCTCCGCCGTTTCTTCAACCCCATCTGAAAAATCATGGTATTTCAAGACGACTGATAAGTAGAACAAATTTTCAAAATAGTCTTTTTGGTTGAATTGTTCGATATAGTGATCTGCAAACTGTCGGCAGAAGTTATTTTTGAAAATATAGTTTCTTTTCAAATCAATTTTCTGCCGTTGGAGCGTCGTCCATATGGCAAGCCGACTACCATATTGCTTGCCAGCGGCATTCAAAACCCTTTTGAGGGTTTCGTTTGCCGCTATCAAGTGCCCGTCATTCACGCCTTCAAACGGAATACCGTCAAATTTAACGGTAAAGCCCAAGTAGCCGTTTTCATAATGCACAATGTGCTCAGCAACGTGCCGACTGACTTTCGGAAAAAAGTTTTGCTGCGGCGGCTGCCTCTTCAGTTTCTTCCTTAATAAATCGGATGTAATCATCGCGGTCTCTTCCAAATTTGGTTGCTGTAATGGTTAGGGTGTCACCGAAAAGATTTGACTTCCTCCGGACGAACCACCAGTAAATTTCCAAACCCAATATACGTAATGCCTGATCATCTCTTTTCGTGAGTATCCTCAAGAAATAGATACAGGGCAGGGCCAGCAGGAAAATCCCGAAAGCCTTCAAACCGTAAACAGGCATAAGGAACATGGCGGTAGCCATAAATACCACTAAGATAATAAAGCCCGGAATAATAGGAACTCCGGCCAGCATGGCGACACGTGACAGTCCCTCATAAGAACTGTACTCTGTGTCAATATTGATTTCGGGTAATCCGTTCATCCGTATTCACCCTGTGTCAATTAGAAGTTAACGCTTTTTGCAGCTTTAATAATCCCTGCCGCCAATGCGGGTCCGCATCCGAACAGAAAAATCCAACCGCAAACCCGAAGAATGTCTCCAATAGTTTTTTCTTGAAAATAACCGCCAACAGCAACCATGACAATTGCCACACCTGCAACAATCGCCAAAATGTTGTACCACTCTTGAAACCATTGTTTGACTGTACTCTCTCCGGTTGACAGGCCGCCGGCGGCCAAAGCCGTCTGAATACCACCCAACATTGCACTAAACAAAACCGCTTTTACCCATTGACGGGTGTTTTCACTCACATATTTCATTTTTGAAGCTCCAAAAAAAAAGACCGCCAATATGGCGGATACAAAAAAACGACCATAAGGTCGTGTATTAAAAATCACCGAAAACATCCCAAGACTTAGGTTCTGTTTTTTGTAGAACAACTTGTTGATGTATTCCTCTTTCAATTCGGACAGGTATATCAGAGAAATTGGTTCGCTCTGAGAATACTGCCTGTCTGTATGGCGAATCAGATATTTTCTTGTTGGCAACCGTTACCGGAACAGGTTGTATTGCAGCAGGATTTTTTCCACTTAAACGTGCGTAACGTGCTTTGACGTTGCGCACATAGTGCTGGGTTTCCCGATATGGTGGAATACCACCATATTTCCGAACTGCTCCTTCGCCAGCGTTATAGCCGGCAAGCACTAAGTCAAGATTACAGCCGTGAATACTGGATCTATCAGGAAAATGGTTACATAAAAAACGCAGGTAACGAGTACCTGCGATGATGTTTTGTTCCGGATCGTAAAGGTATTTTGGGTTTACCCCCATCCGTGCTGCCGTCCCAGGAATAACCTGCAAAAGGCCTCGCGCATCTTTGTTAGACAGGGCATAACGGTTACCACTACTTTCACGTCCCATAACTGCCCAAACCAAATTCTTGTCTAGCCTTTGGGCAGCGGAATGTTTTTCAACCAAAGCCTCATATTGCGGGTATGGGGCAGCGGCAAACGCCGATGAATGGCAGATAACAAAGAGCGAGGCAGTTAGTTTCAACATTTTTTTCATATTTTTTTCACATCCCATTTCTCAGCAGGGGATACCTGCCAGTCATTTACATAACGGATACGGCCGCCCTCAATTGAGTGATACCGTGTTCCAAAAACATACACCTTCAGATGACCGTCAGACATGGTTTTCAATACATTGCAGTACATCAAGTAATCAATCCGAGACCGGCTATTTAATGAATGCGTACATTTTAAAAAATGCGAACCGTTCCAATCTTGGGGCTGTTCATTGTGGATTGTTCTGTTCATCCGAATTATCTGATTAAGGGACATCTTGCACTCCTACTATATAAAAATGTCGCCTTTTAAGGCAGCATTACATAAGTTTCTTATAAGTAATCTTAATTATCTGTTTTTGAAGAAATAGCTTTGTCGTTAATGATCATATTATTCATTACAATGACTTGGTCCATAAGGTTAATCTGAACCTTTAACATATGAATTTCCATTTGTTGTTGTAACAACATATTTTCTTGTTTGGTAATATTTTCATGCTGAATGACAATTACAACTGTGTTAGTTATAAAAACTATCAATAGGAATAATAATTTGAATATTTTCATTGGCTACAATATTTCCATTTTGAAAAGAAAAAACGAAAATCTAAGCAAACTGAAAGTTAGAATGCTTGGATTTTCGTTCTTTGGGGTGTGTCCATTTTGTGACTGAAACACATTGAAATAAATAGTATGTGATGGTATGTGCAGACTTCACTTCTATTTAAAAACAATGGGTTAGGTTTTACATAAAGGACTTAAAATCCGTCGGCCCTAAACCGGCCGTGCCGGTTCGATTCCGGCTCCGGGCACCAATAAATCTATGAATTTATTGAATAATCTAAGACTCTAAATTACCAAAAGACAGCTTATAATTCAGGCTGTCTTTTTGCTTTGTGCCCAATTTGTGTCCAACTTGTGACCTTTACCACAATGTAATTGCATGAAATCAAAAGCCCAAGAAAAAGCCCTGAAAACCGGACAAGTTTTCAGGGCTTAATTTTATATTCTACACTCGTTTACACGCTAAGAGCTTGAAAGATAAGATGTAGTCGTAAGTAATAACTGTTCTCATTGATGTAAGTCAAAAAAATATCAGGTAAGTGTTCACATCTCTGTCAATCGTTACACTTCATAGAGCTAAAGTGCTATTCTGCAAAGGTAAATTTCTTCTACCTATAAATTTATCTGACAAATTAGGAGCTTGATATGTCAACCGATGTACAGCAACGCCCTGCCGCTTGGGAAGGTTTTGTCGGCGGTAATTGGGAAACCAATGTCGACGTGCGCGATTTTATTCAGAAAAACTACACGCCTTATGAAGGCGATGCGTCTTTCCTCGCGCCTGCAACCGAGGCGACAACCAAACTGTGGGCGGACGTGATGGAAGGCATCAAAGTCGAAAACCGCACGCACGAACCTTACAAAATCGACGCTCAAGTCGTGTCCGGCATTACCAGCCATGCACCGGGCTATATCGATAAAGATTTGGAAACCATCGTCGGTCTGCAAACAGACGAGCCTCTGAAACGCTCCATTATGCCGTTTGGCGGTTTGAAAATGGTGCAGGACGCGTGCAAAGTGTACAACGTCGAGTTGAACCCTGAAGTCAGCGAAATCTTCACCAAATACCGCAAAACCCACAACCAAGGCGTGTTTGATGTTTATACGCCCGACATCCGCCGTTGCCGTAAATCCGGTGTGATCACCGGCTTGCCGGATGCTTACGGTCGTGGTCGCATCATCGGCGACTACCGCCGCGTGGCATTGTACGGTATCGACTTCTTGATGAAAGACAAACTCAACCAGTTCAACTCGCTGCAAGCCGATTTGGAAAACGGCGTGGATTTGGAAGAAGTCATCCGCCGCCGCGAAGAAATCAACGAACAATACAAAGCCTTGGGTCAAATGAAAGAAATGGCAGCCTCTTACGGCTACGACATTTCCGGTCCTGCGAAAAATGCGCAAGAAGCCATCCAATGGACTTATTTCGGCTACCTTGCCGCCGTTAAATCGCAAAACGGTGCCGCCATGTCGTTCGGTCGCGTGTCTTCGTTCTTGGACATCTACATTGAACGCGATCTGAAAAACGGCGTAATTACCGAAACCCAAGCGCAAGAATTTATCGACCATTTGGTGATGAAACTGCGTATGGTCCGTTTCCTGCGCACGCCCGAATACGATCAACTCTTCTCCGGCGACCCGATTTGGGCGACCGAATCCATCGGCGGTATGGGTTTGGACGGCCGCACGCTGGTAACACGCACCAACTTCCGCGTGCTGCACACCCTGTACAACATGGGTCCGTCTCCCGAACCGAACATCACCGTATTGTGGTCCGAACAACTGCCGCAAGGCTTTAAAGAATTTTGCGCCAAAGTGTCCATCGACACCTCGTCCATCCAATACGAAAACGACGATTTGATGCGTCCGGACTTCAACAGTGACGACTACGCCATTGCCTGCTGCGTCAGCCCGATGGTGGTCGGCAAACAAATGCAGTTCTTCGGCGCCCGTGCCAACTTGGCGAAAACCCTGCTGTACGCAATCAACGGCGGCGTGGACGAAAAATCCAAAGACCAGGTCGGCCCGAAAACCGAACCGATTTTGGACGAAGTCTTGGACTACGACACTGTCTTTGCGCGCATGGACAAATTCATGGATTGGCTGGCAACCCAATACGTTACCGCGCTGAACATCATCCATTACATGCACGACAAATACAGCTACGAAGCCGCGCTGATGGCGCTGCACGACCGCGATGTGAAACGCACTATGGCCTGCGGTATCGCCGGTTTGTCTGTGGCCGCCGACTCGCTGTCCGCCATCAAATACGCCAAAGTCAAACCGATTCGCGACGAAAACGGTATTGCCGTCGACTTTGAAATCGAAGGTGAATACCCGCAGTTCGGTAACAACGACGACCGCGTGGACGACATTGCCTGCGACTTGGTGGAACGCTTCATGAAAAAAGTGGCAACCCACAAAACTTACCGCAACGCAACGCCGACCCAGTCCGTGTTGACCATTACCTCCAACGTCGTATACGGCAAAAAAACCGGCAACACGCCGGACGGCCGCCGTGCAGGCGCACCGTTCGGTCCGGGTGCCAACCCGATGCACGGCCGCGATGTCAACGGCGCCGTCGCTTCCTTGACCTCCGTAGCCAAACTGCCGTTTGAGTTCGCCAAAGACGGTATTTCCTACACCTTCTCCATCGTGCCGGGCGCATTGGGTAAAGACGAAAGCTCACGCGAACGCAACCTCGCAGGTTTGATGGACGGCTACTTCCACCACGAAGAAGGCGAATTGGAAGGCGGTCAACACTTGAACGTCAACGTACTAACCCGCGAAACGCTGGAAGACGCGATGAACAATCCGGACAAATATCCGCAACTGACCATCCGCGTGTCCGGTTACGCCGTACGCTTCAATTCGCTAACTCGCGAACAACAGCTTGACGTGATTACCCGTACCTTTACACAAACCATGTAAAGCAAAGGGTTTGCAGTAAACCAAGCCGGGGGACGGATTATCCGGAACCCGGCTTGATTTTGCCTGAAGCAATGGTTTGGTAATATCAAAATCCAGCGGATTAACTTTAAATCAAGACGACTGAAGGCGGTACAATAGAGTTATCGTTAAAACGCTTTTAGCCATTCAAAAACAACCCATAATCTTCCCCAAAAAGGGAACGCAATGCCCGCGCATTAATCCAATAAGAAGAAGCCTCTGCAACACAAAAACAAGTTTTCAGACGACCCCAATATCCGGTACATCAGACACCATGCAGACATCCATCGCCATCAACCCCGAAACACCCGCCCCCGCCAAAGACCTCGGACACCGCCATTACAACGGCAAAGGCATCGTCCATTCCGTAGAATCCTGCGGCGCGGTGGACGGTCCCGGATTGCGTTACGTCCTCTTCCTGCAAGGCTGTCTCATGCGCTGCCTCTACTGCCACAACCGCGACACATGGGACTTGCACACCGAACAAGCCCAAGAAATGACCGTGCCTGAAGTCATGAAGCAAGTCATGTCCTACCGCCACTACCTGCGCGCCACAGGCGGCGGCGTTACCGCCACAGGCGGCGAACCGCTCCTGCAATACGAATTCGTACGCGACTGGTTTACCGCCTGCCACGAACACGACATCCACACCTGCCTCGACAGCAACGGCTACGCCCTGCATTACGATTCCATCCTTGACGACCTGCTCGACCACACCAACCTCGTTATGCTCGATTTAAAACAAATCGACCCCGAAATCCACAAAGTCCTCGTCGGTATCCCAAACACCAAAACCCTCAAATTCGCCCACTACCTCGCCGAACGCAAACAGCCCGCACGCGTCCGCTACGTTGTCGTCCCAGGCTATACCGACGACGACCGTTCCGCCCACCTGCTCGGCGAATTTATCGCCGATATGGACAATATCGAAATGGTCGAACTCCTTCCCTATCACGAACTGGGTGCGCACAAATGGGCATTGTGCGGCGATACCTACAAACTCACCGGCGTACATCCGCCTCCCAAAGAAACCATCCTCAAAATCAAATCGATTTTGGAAAGCTACGGTAAAAACATTATTTATTGAGTTCAAATCCAAAAAAGGTCGTCTGAAAAAGAAATATTCGCTTTCAGACGACCTTTTAGCCGTTTATCTCATTTGTTGCAGCACATTACATCAATCAAGTTATCATATAAATCTATTGTCATTTTAAACCTTTAGTCGCAATCTTTGGGCTAAGTTGAGACAACGTGGTATCGGTTCAAACTTGGATCACTAGAGTATTCTTAATCTTTAAAAATTAACTTAGGAAAAGCAGTATGATGAAAAAATTTTTATATATGTTTTTACTTTTTATACCTTTGTCAGCCTATTCAGGGACATATCGAGTAAACAAAACAGGTCTATTGCTTCAGACAAAGCATTTGAAAAATGGAAATATACAGTTTGATATATATAACTCGCGGAATTCAGGGAAAAATTCTTTGGTGCAAGGCGTGGCAAAATTAAAATCAGGGGATTTGGAAATTAATACAGATGAAGAAACGGGTCTAGGTTATGATGTAGATGAATATATTCATGATAAAAACCAATGCTTCATATCGATACGCCTAGATGTAGAAAAGGGTAAGAAAGGCTCGTTAAAGACCTCATGTCCGAAACAAAATGAATTAAGACATCTTAATCTTCCAATTTTGAAAATTAAGTAGGTGTAACCCGTGGCGGGGATGAAAACACGCCATTTAAAAAGCTCGTCTGAAAATCATTTCAGACGAGCTTGTGGTTTTGTTGATGTTTGATCTAACCTGCGTTTGCAAGGCTATACATTAAATAAGCATGCTATACAGACTAAAGTTTGCCGGTTTCAGTTTGATTCCTGATATTTTGTCAGATCGAGAATGGTGATATTTTCATGATCGAACATATCATCCCAAATTTGCTTATAAAGTTCTTTTGCGGTCATTTGTTGAGGGATTTCAAGGGCTGCGTCGGTACTGGGAAATTGTTCATATAGTCGCTCTTCCGTCCAGAAATTTAAGCCAAACCTTAAACTCTCTTTAATTCTGAATCTGGTTGATATGGGTAAGTTTTGATATTCAGGATACAGATATTCTTCCACTAATTTTTTTACACTATCTCGATTTACCAAATTCATACCTGATAATCCTTCAAGTCTGTCATCGACACCTTCGTGTAATAATCCAAGAAAAATTCTTATATATTCAGGGCTGACTTTATATGCTTTGCTCATTTAAATTTACCAAAAATCGAAACCAATTTACGGGCTGGTGGGAAAGTGAGATCGGTTGAACCCCAACATTTAAAAAGGTCGTCTGAAACTTATAGAAATTACTTCTTTGCAGAGCGAATCTTTTTTAACCCGTTTTCCAAAATGGTAATTTTCTCAGGTGAAGTTCCCCTGTCCAAAGCATTCCACCAGTTATTTACTGGTTTGACAAATAATTGGAGACCTTCATCGGTTACATTAGACTTTCTAATAACAATATTTTCTTTAATCGAGCCGTCTTCATTAAAAGGGTCAATGTCTACGAGTAAATTATTTGTTTTGAGAAAACGCATTAATGGAATAGTCGATTTTAAAATACTTTCCTTGTAATCAGTATCTTCACTTCTATTTAATAGAAGCTGGTAATCAAATAAGACAAAATCCATAATATTATCTCCTGTGGCAATCGAATAATTTTGGATAATCAGCCAACTTGAATCTACAAGTTACTCTAGATTGAAACCCACCACTTTAAAAGGTCGTCTGAAAACCCTGTTTCAGGTTTGAACTGCACCCCAAAAGTTGG
>KV796953.1 GCA_001809325.1 Neisseria sp. HMSC077D05
AAGTTGAGTATTGTACTATTTTGTTTTTAATTGAATATAATGTCCAAAGCCCGATAGTTTTTTCAGACAAGAAGCGTCTTTATTACGGCCTAGATTTTTCTGTTGGCCAAGTCTGAAACACCCGTATAAGCAAGTAAAACCCGCCGCCAACAAATGCAACAATTGGTTACACATTTTTTGCTCTTGATTCCTAACCTATTGTTTTGAAATGATTACTTCCATACGGTCGACAAATTGGTTTTTTCAACGTAGAATGCCGTGTAAGAAATACAAATGGTCGAAACGATGAATACAAAACCTGTTTTAGTAGATTTATTTTGCGGATGCGGCGGCTTCGGTTTAGGAGCCGAACTTGCGGGATTTCACACCATTGCGGCTATCGATATAGATCCCACTCTCCAATCCGCCTATAAAAATAATTTTCCTCATACAAAAGTACTGAATAAAGATTTGTCCTTGTTGGACGAAAATGGCTGGCGCCATATTTTAGGGCGGCAAAAAATCGACGGTGTGATAGGGGGGCCGCCTTGCCAAGGATATTCGAGAATGGGGATTGGTGATGTTAATGATCCGAGAAGAAAACTGCTGGAAGATTTTTTCAGGCACGTCAATATACTAGACCCGAAATTTTTCGTAATGGAGAATGTCGAGGGTCTGATCGACAAACGCAATTTACCACAACTGAATAACGCACTTTCCATCATAAATAAAAAGTACACATTAATTGGTCCCCTCATTGTCGATGCTTCTGACTGCGGCGCTCCTACAAAACGCAGGCGGGTGATTATTGTGGGCTACGATAAAGCACACTTTGATTCCTTATCTGAAAGCCATTTCAGATTTACTTTACCTAAAGTCAATGTTGCCGATGCCATTAAAGACCTTCCGGCACCTATTCCCCATTCTGATTCGGGTTATGATTGGGGGTTTTCTGCCTACCCTGAAGCTTCCGAACTGTCTGAATATGCGCGGCAAATGAGAAACCCCGCTCCAAAAGGATTAGGGTTGTCAGATGCAATAAAAAAACATGCGGCAGGAGAGGTATCGGGATTGTTTTCCACCGTCCATTCTCCGATGGTTGCCGAACGCTATAAAAAGATCAATCCCGGGGAAACAGATCTCGTCAGCCGTTCTAAAAAACTATCGTGGGACGGCTTATGCCCGACATTAAGGGCGGGGACCGGATCGGATAAAGGAAGTTTCCAATCCGTCCGGCCGCTTCATCCGGAAGAAGGCCGCGTTATTACGGTCAGAGAAGCAGCACGGCTACAAGGATTCCCGGATTGGTTTACATTCCATCCGACAAAATGGCATAGTTTCAGAATGATTGGGAATAGTGTTTCCCCCATTGTGTCGAAACAGATTTTAAGTGTCATCCATCAAAAACTGAATAAGAAATAATCGCCATGAAAAACAGCAATATGATTGAAATCAGTACAGGTCTTGAACCCAATTTCCTGCAGGATATTTTAACCAAAGATATTTCCACATTAGACGCACTCTATGATTTGGTTGACAATTCTATCGATGCGGCAAGAAATAGCATTATCCAAAATGGAAACTATGAAAAAGATGTGATGGGCCTGCCGAAATCATATGAAGGGTATAAAGTGCACATAGATATCTCACCGGAATCTATCTGCATAGAAGACAACTGTTTTGGCATGCAAAAAGAAACATTGGCCAATGATGCTTTCTATATAGCAAGGCAATCCCAACATCAATACGGTATCGGCCAATACGGTATCGGTTTGAAACGGTCACTATTGAAAATGGGAGAACAATACCATTTTTTTATTGACAATGGCCGACAATGTTATGAATTTGATTTTTCCAAACACAGTTTTAACGGTTCGGAAAATAAAATTCCTGCGAAAGAAGAAGCATCCAGAGGCGATATTAAAACCAGATTTACAGTCACTCGGATATATAGTGAAATACAAGGTGAAATCAGCAATAGGAGATGGTTGGAAAACGCTCTTGCCGGCTTTAAAGACAGATATTCTCTTTATTTTTCGAAAGGATTTGAAATAACAATAGATTATAATGGAGAATCCATGGGCTTAATTACTTCGAGTTTGCCCGAAATCAGAAGAAGCGGGCCTGTCTCTCCGACTTACCAGAAAAAAAATATCGATGGCGTTAAAGTCATTATTCAGTCCGGAATACACGAAAAATATTATCTTAAAAATGAAGAGAAGTATTCGCTCTCGGTAAATAAAACATTAACTAATGATTTTGGTATTTATTTCATTTGCAATGACCGGGTTATTGTGAAAGCGAGCACATCCCATAATCACGGATGGAAAACGAAGTGGCACTCTGAATATAATGGCTTCATATGCCTTGTGCACTTCATATCTGAAGAGCCCAACAAACTTCCTTGGAATACGGCTAAAAACGGTATGAGGGAAGACAGTATGCTTTTCCTGACCGTCATTGACGAAATACAGCCCATTGCAGACCAATATAGGTCAGATATTAATAAACATCGCTATTCTCCCAACCCAAAGGCTTCTGCAACCTCCAACTCATCCGGCGGCACCGTACCCAATCCACCCAATAATGCAGGTAATAACGATCCAAGTGCAGATGCTGATACCGATGGCGCAGAAAAGAGTATCTCACCCCCTATCACAGACCATGGAACAGTGCCACCGACAGGCAATGGCAAACCTGTCCCAAATCCAACGAACACAAAACATTTGATTAATTATGCCCTCAATATTCCGAGAAATCTGGGGAAAATACGTAATATCTATTTAGAATTAAAGAATAAACTAAATGTTCAAGAAGCACCTTACTCAACGGCCGCGCTACTGCGCTCACTGATAGAATTAAGTTGCGACTACTATATTTTACACAATGGCGCTGCTATAGTATTTAACGACGGGAGTACTACGGATCCGGTTTTAGAGAGATCAAAATTAAGGGTAAAAATCTTGGGTGTCGCACAGGATATCCATCATAATGATCCCGGGCTTATCAATCAAAAACAATTAGCCACATTAAAGCTTGAATGCCCTAAACGGGGAACCGATACGGGCAGTTTGGATATATTGCATAGTACGCTGCATAATTATTCGCATGAGATTAGTCCGCAGCAGATTATTGTTGCACACAATAATTTTGAACCGCTCATCAGCGCCATATGGAGAAAATAAATTTGAAAACAATAAAGCGGATGTATGAATAACACCATATTACATCACATCATAAAGTAAAGTATTTCAGTCAGCCTTAGAGTATTTCACTTAACGATTTTTGTGGAAGCTCGCTTCGCAAGTTCCAGCCTCGCGCTGCGGTGCAAATCCACAGATGGCTAATTTGGGAATAGGTATGCCGAAACGCCGTGCTATTCCCGTTTTTTTACCATCCGCTTTCTGGACGGGAAAATGTTTGTTTTAATCTTATCAAACGGATTTACACACATAATTTCAAACATCTATCCATTTCCGACCCATTTTTCTGCCATCGCCAGAACTTCCTTTTTTCAAAATAAAATCCAAAAGAAAAAATTCAAAACCGCGAAGGCAGGCGCAGCCTGATAGGCATATGAAACGTATTGTATGTTTGTATTCTATGTTTCATTATAGTTAATTAAAATCAAAATAGGACAGTAGTGTATCGTCAAATCGGGCGTAATCAGACAAAACGGTTCGCAGATACCGCTTGAGACCTTTGCAAAATTCCCCAAAATCCC
>KV796954.1 GCA_001809325.1 Neisseria sp. HMSC077D05
GCCGGGGCGACGGTTGCCTCCGCCTTCAGTTTGGAGAAGATGCCCTCACCGATACCTTTGACGTTTTTCAACTCCTCCACCGATTTGAAGGCACCATGTTGCTGACGGTAGTCCACAATGGCTTTGGCTTTGGCAGGGCCGATACCGGGAAGGGCTTCCAACTCGGACGGGGAAGCGGTATTGATGTTCACGGCGGCCAGCGACAGCGAAGCGGTCAGCAGGGAGAGGGCGGCAAAGAGGAATTTTTTCATAAGAAGGTACTCCATAGTTTGTGAATGCGGATGATGCCTGTGTGTGCGGCACCGTAGAATAGTTGGCTATCATATCCGTCTTACCGTTTCCGTTCAAACGATACCTGAAGATTTCTTAGTTTACTATCTCTTTATGTATTGATTCTGCAACATCCCTATTCTACCCGCACCCTCCC
>KV796955.1 GCA_001809325.1 Neisseria sp. HMSC077D05
AGGTGAGGTGGTAGGATTGGCGGGCAGTCATGGCGATCTGGATGATTTATGATGAAAGTTTAAACATAAATCAAAAAGGCGAGTAAGACAAATAATTAATGACAAACGGTAAAAATGTCGTATGGATGGTTTCTGAAAGTGATGGGTGAATAGATTTGGGATGAAAGAAGGTCGTCTGAAAGTTAAGTTTCAGACGACCTTGATAGATGCTTGGTTTTTAGCCTAATCTATACTTGTATAATCTAAGATAACAGAATCATGATAGTAAGCTTTTTAACCACTCAATGAACCGATCAAACCAACTTCCTTTATTTTCATGTAAAGATTCCTGTTCAGATTGGATAGCAACTCTATCTACACATTGACCTCTAGTGTAATCTTGAACCCTAAAATGATCATCTTGATCTTTTTTAAGGCAAATTGTATTACCAAAACCTGTAAAATTCGGCTCTATCCTTAATTGTTCATTTTTATTTGGATCAGGACGCAGACCAATTGCATAAATTTTTCCATCTTCTAATTTTAGATTTGGAAAGTTTGAATCACTCAACATAATACATTTTTCTTTAGTCGGGTAATTTTCATCAAATGTATTTTTATAGAATATGCTATACAGATTATCTGCATTCCCTTGAGATATCTCTATGAGATACGCGCCAATCAAGTCAGGTCTGTCAATATAAAGACACGGAGTATTATCTATCATCCTGATGCTAACTACACCATCCGCATCAGGGACTTTGGAAAAAGCATTACAATTAAATGTGAATAATAAAATTGACAACGCAGAAAATAGTTTTATGTACATAGGAATTCCAAGTAAGCAAAACAGCTATTGTAACGAATA
The DNA here is from genome assembly GCA_001809325.1 of Neisseria sp. HMSC077D05. Classification (GTDB taxonomy): domain Bacteria; phylum Pseudomonadota; class Gammaproteobacteria; order Burkholderiales; family Neisseriaceae; genus Neisseria. The sequence continues at coordinate 848 of KV796955.1, forward strand.
CGAAGCAAAGGTCGTCTGAAAATTTTCAGACGACCTTTGTGAAAGTTGGATTTCCAATTCAACCTACGCCTGTTATGTAATTGTAGAAATCAGTAGCGTTGTTTACAGTATTTCCAGGAGAAT
>KV796956.1:0-269 GCA_001809325.1 Neisseria sp. HMSC077D05
AAGGTCGTCTGAAAGTTTTCAGACGACCTTTGAATACCAACGTTGGAATTGTCTCCCATATGATTTGAACCAAACACACGCTATTTCAATAAAAAAACAATGAAGAACAAACATATATCGTCACTTTTATCTACTATATTGGTGAGCATGCCATTGCTTTCTGCATGCGATGTTGGTAGGGAAATGGCAAGGTCTGCGATGGATATTGTCAGAAATCCCCAAACAGACGTGGGCAAACAAGTTTTGGGTTCATCTTCTTACAAACATTC
>KV796956.1:369-2659 GCA_001809325.1 Neisseria sp. HMSC077D05
GACCGCTATCTGCCGTATTACCGTATTGCCGCTGCCAATGGACATTGGCAGGCAAACCTGACCTTGCAGGAAATCTTGCTGAAGAGTAAAGACGTCAATATCGAAACCCGCGAACGTCGGGGCGAAGGTATTTACTGGAATGAAAAACTGATGAAAATCCTGCCCGCCAGTGCACATTATTGGTGGTCGCTTTATATTGATGTCGGTTACGGTCCGAAACATGGCCCAGACGATTCGCTTATTTATCTGCGCAAAGCTGCGGATTTGGGGAATGCCAAGGCACAGTATGAAGTAGGTGAGCTGCTGCTGAAAATAAAAGATGAGATGGCCCGTCCTACAGTGCTGAAAATAGTGGACAAGATGCGTGTTTGTTCTTTAAATCAAACTTATCCCGATGGTATGGCAGCGCGAATGATGGCTGCTGATGCTAGAAATGAAGAGAATTTTCAACAATCTCTTGTATTTAGCCACCAAGCTCTAAAGGCAGGAGAAAGTTCTTCTGGATTAACTTTGTCACGTGCTTTTTACACGGAAAATTCTAAGTCTAAACATAAAAATTGGGGTATTCCAACAGATTTAGAACGTTCGAAGCGTTATCGAATCATTAGAGATTTTCTATGGAAAAATGCACACCTCAAACCCGAACTCAACGTTCACGATCTAGACGATATCGTCCCACTGCCTCCGGCAAAGCTGCCAAGTTGGGACGGCAAAATCGCTATCCAACGCTTTGTAGAAGGTCCTGCTCCGGCAAAACCATCCGATGAACTAGTGCGCAGATTGGCGCAGCAGGCGGGATTGGATCCGAATACCGGGCTGCCGAAGTAAATAAAATAGGCTGACAGGGAATAAAGCCTGAAGGTCGTCTGAAACATGGTTTCAACATTTAAAACCCGTTAAAACTGTACTTTCAGACGACCTCATCATCTAAAAACCAACTTTGGGATTGCCTCCCATATGATTTAAACCGAACACACACTATTTCAATAAAAACAATGAAAAACAAACATATATCGTCCCTTTTATCTACTATATTGGTGAGCATACCTTTGCTTACTGCATGCGATGTCGGCAGGGAGCTGGCAAGATCCGCGATGGATGTTGTCAGAAACCCCCAAACAGATGTAGGCAAGCAAGTTTTGGGTTCATCTTCTTATAAGCGTTCCAAACTGAAAAACTTAGAATTTACTTGTGTCAAAGAACAGTTCCCGTCCTTACCGCAGGAAGCAGATCAACTATACCGCTACGCTCTTTACCATGATTTTAAAAACCGTTGGTTACCCAAGCCGGGTGTACTTGACCGCTATCTGCCGTATTACCGTATTGCCGCCGCCAACGGACATTGGCAGGCAAACCTGACTTTGCAGGAAATCTTGCTGAAGAGCAAAGACATCAATATCGAAACCCGCGAACGTCGGGGTGAAGGTATTTACTGGAACGAAAAGCTGATGAAAATCCTGCCAGCCAGTGCACATTATTGGTGGTCGCTCTATATTGATGTCGGTTACGGACCCAAACATGGTGCAGATGATTCGATTATTTATCTACGCAAAGCTGCAGATTTAGGTAATGCCAAGGCGCAGTATGAAGTACGTGAATTAATTATGAAAATAGAAGATGATGCGAGTTTACAATATAGATTGAAGATACGTAATACACTACAGGAATGTGCTGCTACTCAACAGTTTCCTAATGCAGATGCAGCACAGATGGCAGCAGCATCATATAGGAACTTAAAACAATATGATAAATCTTTATTCTATTCTCACCAAGGAACTAAAGCAGGTAAAGATTCTTCTGCACAATTATTAAGTGATGTTTTTTACGTAAAGAGTCCTAGAAGTCGTTATAAACCATGGGGGATTCCCGAGGATAAAGAACGTTCGCGCCGATATGAAATTATTTCCGACTATCTAATCCGCCGAGCACACCTCAAACCCGAACTCAACGTTCACGACCTAGACGAAATTGTCCCATTGCCTCCGGAAAAACTGCCAAGTTGGGACGGTAAAATCGCTATCCAACGCTTTGTAGAAGGCCCTGCTCCGGCAAAACCATCTGATGAACTGGTGCGCAGATTGGCGCAACAGGCAGGATTGGATCCGAATACCGGTCTGCCGAAGTAAATAAAATAGGCTGACAGGGGATAAAGCCTTAAGGTCGTCTGAAACATGGTTTTCAATAGTTGAGTTTCAAACTTGTTGAAACCGTACTTTCAGACGACCTTCATCTAAACACCAATCTTTGGGATTGCCTCCCGAGACCTTTGTAAAAATAGTCTGTTAACGAA
>KV796957.1 GCA_001809325.1 Neisseria sp. HMSC077D05
GGGATTTTGGGGAATTTTGCAAAGGTCTCACATTGAATTTCAAAGCACCCGGCCAATATCAACCGCACTAAAAAGGTCGTCTGAAAAACATTTCTGCTTTTCAGACGACCTCTTGCCATATCCAAAATCAAATAGAGAAATCTTCGACCACCGGCGTATAAAGAATACGGTCCACCACATCCCGCGTCAGCTTCGGCGAGAACATTTCGATAAAATCGTAGGTATAACCGCGAAGATAAGTATCCGAGCGTACTGCAATCCAAATGGGCGAAGGCTCAAACAGATGCGCCGCATCGACCAATTCCAAATCCGCATCCTTCTCCGGATCAAATGCCATCTTTGCCATCAACCCGACCCCAAGACCCAGTCGGACATAAGTCTTCAAGACATCCGTATCCGCTGCCGACAACACCACATCCGGGTTATCCAAATGCGCCTTATTAAAAGCACGCGCAATACTGCTGCCCTGATTAAATGCAAATTCGTAAGTAATCAAAGGAAACGAAGCCAAATCCTCAATACTTAAAGGATTCATACATTCCAACAAAGGATGCTCTTTCGGCACGATGACCGCATGGTTCCATTCATCACACGTCAACTTGCTCAGTTCGGGATGATCGTCAATCCGCTCTGTCACAATCGCAATATCCGCCTCGCCATTACTGACCATTTGCGCAATAGCAGCAGGGCTCCCCTGCTTGATCGTCAGATTGACCCTTGGATAACGCTTCACAAAATCCGCCACAATCAAAGGCAGCGCATAGCGTGCCTGCGTATGCGTCGTCGCAATCGTCAGAGCACCGCTGTCGTGATCGGTAAACTCGCTGCCGATATTCTTAATATTTTGGACATCGCGCAAAATCCGTTCCGAAATTTCCAACACCGCCTTACCCGGTTGGGAAACAGACACCACACGCTTGCCGCTGCGTATAAAAATCTGCACCCCCAGTTCTTCTTCCAAAAGGCGGATTTGCTTGGAAATACCCGGTTGCGAAGTAAATAGCGCATCCGCAGCTTCAGATACATTCAAATTATGGCGGTACACCTCCAATGCATACCGCAATTGCTGTAATTTCATAGGTAGTCCGGTTGTATTGTGTTTGTATGTTTTATACGACAAGCGGCACATAATTTAACATATTTTGCCGGATTTGTCGGACATCCAAAAAACGCACAAGGAAGTTTTTGTTTTCAATAAAACTATACATATAAACTATGAAAACCGTCTTTACAGCACGCAAACTCTTGTTGCGTTTCCGCAACTGCAAATAGAAACAGACCCGAATTTCCTGATAAATAAATGACACAAGCTTGATTTTTAGGCATGATTCACCATTAGGAGGCAAGCAGTTTCATGTTTTTATCAAGGCATCGAGTATTGACAGTCTGTGCCATGCTTCTTTATAGTGCAAACTGATATATCCGATTTGCCGCTGTTTTATGCTGCGGCCTGTATATTGGTAATTTGCTGCGGCTGCTTCCTGTATCCGCCGCATAACAATTTTGATGAGGGAATAAAATGACCAAACAGCTGAAATTAAGCGCATTGTTCGTTGCATTGGTTGCTTCAGGCACTGCAATGGCAAGTGAAGCGCACACCAAACACGGCTACACCGTAAGCAGCCAATCTCAAGAAGTCGTCCGTAACAACTACGGCGAGTGCTGGAAAAACAGCTACTTCGACAAAGAAACCCAAGGTCGTGTCGAATGTGGTGACCGCGAAGCGGTAGCCGCAGTTCAACAAGCTCCCGAATACGTTGACGAAACTGTTTCCCTGTCTGCGAAAACCCTGTTCGGCTTCGACAAAGACATCCTGCGTCCTGAAGCTCAAGAAAACCTGAACAGCTTGGCTCAACGCCTGAGCAACGAAAACGTACAAACCGTACGTGTTGAAGGTCACACCGACTTCATGGGTTCTGAAGAGTACAACCAAAACCTGTCTGAGCGTCGTGCTAACGTAGTTGCCAACTACCTGGTTAACCGCGGTGTTCCTTCCAACAAGATCTCTGCAGCCGGCTTGGGCGAATCTCAAGCTCAAATGACTGCTACTTGTGAAGCCGAAGTTTCAAGACTGGGCAAAAAAGTATCTAAAGCCAAAAAACGTTCTGCTCTGATCGCATGTATCGAGCCTGATCGTCGCGTTGACGTGAAAATCCGCAGCGTTGTTACCAAACAAGTTGCTCCGGGTCAAACAATTGAAGGTCAAGGCGAGCGTCCTGCAGTGGATGAAGGCTGGATTCCTTCTCCATACAACGGCGTACACGGCTACGCTAAGCCTTAATCGAAACACCCCAGAAACCCCGCTTCCCGGCGGGGTTTTTATTTTGTCGGATTAACGTTGATACAAAGGTCGTCTGAAAAATCGAGATTTGGCTTCTTTTCACTTTGCCACAACTTCCCCTTCAGACGACCTAGATTTTCCTCATGAATCCTTTTCTACCTCTTCTCTTCTCGATCAATCTATCTGATAGAAGCTGAAAATTTCGGTATCAACCCGCCATATATCGCCGTCACCATTTGACACAGATAATAACCAAATACAAAAAATTAAAAAGCGTACAAAAGCAAAAGGTCGTCTGAAACCAGAAAACCTGTTTTCAGACGACCTTTATTTGCAATACCGTTTACCGGAAGATTATTTCTTCGAGCCGACGAATGCGCCTACCGTATTGCCGCTAGAGAATCCGCCTGCAACTTCCGCTGCATTTTTGCCAAAGAAACCGCCTTTGACTTGGGTCGCACCGGATTGTTCAAACTTGTTGCCGCTAATTTGGGCATTAACAGCAATGTTGTCGCCAAATTTAGCATCACGAGAGATAGTGCCTGTTAATTTTTTACTGTCAAAATTGGCAGTCAACTCTGTGCGGGTAATATCGTAATTTGCGCCGCTATGCATAGAGGCAACGCTGGTGTTGTAATGAACTTGCCCTTTAGGCAGCTCGGCTGCGGGCGTAAAGTGTCCGCTGAAGAAAGCTTGTTTTTTGCCGTTAACTTCCAACACGCCGGCAGTAGCGTTTGCTGAAGCGGTATTGACCAAGAATTTCTGTACGGATTTCGGCTCGCCGGATGCAATTCCTGAAATAAAACCAGGGACTTTGCCTTTCCAATTATTCAAAGAAATACCGCCGCTTTGGGTCAGATCAAAATCCACTCCGTCAACACGGATGTGTTTGATGTTGCTATTATCGATGGCAATGCTATTACCGCCAACTGTTTGCTGTGCAGCGGTAGGAACCGCCGGAGTAGCAGGAGTTTTAGGAGCAGTAGGCGTTTTACCCGTCTCAGGTTTTGCAGGAGTTGTCGTTGATGGGGGAGTTGCAGGCTTCTGCGACGTTGATGGGTTGCTTGGACCTGCGTTAGGCGTAGATTGTGAAGAAGGAGTGGAATTTCCACCACCGCCCCCACCTCCGCAGGCAGCCAAAGTTGCTGTACAAATCAATGCAAGTACTTTTTTCATGTCGTATCATCCTTTTTTAAATTGAATCTCGAAGTTTCTGTATTCGGGAACAAGTCTTGATTGTGCTTGCGATGCACCTGAATCAATGACTTAGACATTTTATACTAAAAAGGTAAGTCGACCCATATGTAATAGTTAATTCAAGTAAATTTACAAACAAAATATAACTAAATTATGACTAAGTTAACAATTTATTGGCAGGAAACACATAAAATCAACTCACTTTTTCAGACGACCTGCATTTTCCTCATGAATCCTTTATAATCTCTTCCTTTATAAATCAATATCTTTCGAAAGAAGCAAAATGTCCGATTTCCGTCAAGATTTCCTCAAGTTTGCGCTGGCGCAGAATGTATTGAAATTCGGTGAATTCACAACCAAGGCAGGCCGTCAGTCGCCTTATTTTTTCAACGCCGGACTGTTTAACGACGGCGCATCGACGCTGCAACTGGCGAAGTTTTATGCGCAGGCGATTATCGAGAGCGGCGTAAAATTCGACATGCTGTTCGGCCCGGCTTACAAAGGCATTATTTTGGCGGCAGCGACTGCGATGATGCTGGCGGAAAAAGGCGTGAACGTGCCGTTTGCCTACAACCGCAAAGAAGCGAAAGACCACGGAGAAGGCGGCGTATTGGTCGGTGCGCCGCTCAAAGGCCGCGTATTGATTATCGACGACGTGATTTCTGCGGGAACATCTGTGCGCGAATCGGTCAAACTGATTGAAGCGGAAGGCGCAACGCCCGCCGCCGTCGCCATCGCACTCGACCGCATGGAAAAAGGTACGGGCGAATTGTCCGCCGTTCAGGAAGTGGAAAAACAATACGGCTTGCCCGTCGTCGCCATTGCCAATCTGAACGACCTGTTCACGCTCCTGCAAAACAATGCGGAATTCGGCGGCTTCCTCGAGCCGGTCAGAGCCTACCGCGAACGCTACGGCGTTGCCTAAAATACGATATACAAAAGGTCGTCTGAAGACGGACAATCCCTTTTCAGACGCCCCACCCCAATCAAACACACATTAAAACAACACATCCCACACTTTACACGGAAAACCCCTATGCCCGCCTGTATATGCCCACACTGCAAAACCTCACTTTGGGTCAAAGACACCCAGCTCAACGTCGCACAAGGCTTTGTCGTTTGCAATAAATGCGAAGGCCTGTTCAAAGCCAAAGACAGTCTTGCGCCGTCTTCCGCCCCCGCCAATCCCGACACGCTGCCCAACGCCGTTACCGACGTCCGCCTCGTACACGACATGGGCGGCAACATCCGCAACCGCAAACAACTCTCCCGCCACGAAATCGCCAGCCTACTCGACAGCGCCGAACGCGCCAAAAAAGCCAAAGAAGAGGCGGCACGGCGCACCGAAGAGGAAAAGCGACGGGCAGAAGAAGAAAAACGGCGGACTGAAGAATTCCAAGCCCTGATGGCGGCAGCCGCTGCCAAACCCGCCAAATCCGAAGAAGGCTTCAACTGGACGCTGGCGGTACTGGTTGCGCTGACCGTCCTCATCATGCAGCTTTTCTATCTGGTCTTGCTATGAACACATCTCCGGGCTTTGTCGCCGATTTTCGCGAAGCCGCGCCCTATATCCACTACCTGCGCGGCAAAACACTGGTTATCGGCATCACCGACAGCCTGCTCGAAGGCGACACCCTGAACCGTCTTGCCGCCGATTTCCACCTGCTTGCCGGCTTGGGCGTGCGCCTCGTGTTGGTACACGGCACGCGCCATTTTCTCAACCGCCTCGCCGCCGACAGACAATTCGTTCCGCAATACCACCGCAACCGCCGCATTACTGACGACGCCACCCTGCGCGACGCCAAGCAGGCAGTCGGCATGATACGCAGCGACATCGAAGCCGCCCTGTGCAGCAGCGCATCCGCCCCCTTGCGCAACAAACCGATTCCCACCGCTTCAGGTAATTTTCTCACTGCCCGTCCGCTCGGTGTCATTGACGGCATAGATATGGGCTACACCGGCATCGTCCGCAAAACCGACACAGACTCCATCAACCGCCGCCTCGACGATGGCGCTATCGTCCTAATCAGCCCGCTCGGACACTCCTACGGCGGCAAAACCTTCAACCTCAGCATGAGCGAAGCCGCCGAAGCCGTCGCCGTCGCCCTTCAAGCCGAAAAACTCGTGTACCTGACCGAAGAAGCCGGCATTTGCAACGCCGACGGCGTCCTCATGTCCACCCTGTCCTCAGGCGAAGTCCGCCACCTGATAGAAACCGCACACAACGTCCCCGTGCGCCTGCTTCAAGCCGCCGTCAACGCCGTCGAAAACGGCGTCAGCCGCGTACAAATCCTCAGCGGGCGCGAAGACGGCGGACTGTTGCGCGAACTCTTCACCCGCGAAGGCTGCGGCACCGCCATCGCCCGCGATTCCTTCGTCTCCATCCGCCAAGCCCACAGCCGCGACATCCCCCGCATCATCGCCCTGATACGCCCGCTGGAAGAACAAGGCATCCTGTTGCACCGCAGCCGCGAATATCTCGAAAACCACATCTCCGGCTTCTCCGTCCTCGAACACGACCGCAACATCTACGGCTGCGTCGCCCTCAAAACTTTCGACGCCCCCGAAATCGGCGAACTCGCCTGCCTCGTCGTCTCCCCCGAAGCCCGCGACGGCGGCTACGGTGAAATGCTGCTCGACCACCTCTTCCAAAAAGCCCGCGCCATGGGCATCCGCTGCCTGTTCGCCCTCTCCACCCACACAGGCGAATGGTTTGCCGAACGCGGTTTTCAGACGACCTCTCCCGACGCATTACCCGAAGAACGCCGCCGCGACTACCTCGCCAACGGCCGCAATTCGCAGGTGTTCGTCCGAGAATTAGCCTAAACGGGATTTAAACCCAAGGTCGTCTGAAAACTGCCGACGACCTCGTTTAGCGCCCCCAAACATCAAGCATGACTGAAAAAATAAGCCTGACGGTTTGCCGCCCTCTTTCATGAAGAGAAGACGACAAACCGTCAGGCTTACGTTTTGAAAAACTCAAAAGAAAACGCTGTTGCCACAGGTTTTCAGGCGGCTTGATGTTCACAAAAAATCGATATCCCTCAACGGCCATTCCTCACTCAAAGGCGCGACAATTTCAAACGTCTGACCTTGATAGTCGAATTTGATTTTCCAAGCGTGGAGAAACATCCGCGATGCAGGCTTCCCGCCGTAGAGCGTATCGCCCAAAATCGGACTGCCTAAGCTTTTCATGGCGACACGGAGTTGATGGGTTTTACCCGTATGCGGATGCAGGACGAACAGGCGCAGTCCGGGTTCTAAACTGTGGCTGCAAAATTCGGTCACGGCGGGATTTTCCATGCCACGCGTCAGTTTCCATGCGCCGCGCCGCGATTTTTCCATATCGCCTTTCACCCAGCCTTGCTTCTTAGACGGCTTGTCCGTTGCCAGCGCCAAATAAGTTTTACGCATGGTTTTGGCGGCAAACTGCTGCGCCAGCGCCGACGCGCTTTGCGGGTTCAGGGCAAACAGCAGCACGCCGCTGGTCAGCTTGTCCAAGCGGTGCAGCAGCCAAACCTGCTCAAGGCCGAGTTGCGCCGCCAGCGTCTGCGTCAGGCTGACTTCGCCCTCCTCCTGATGTACGGATACGCCGCAAGGTTTGTTGACGGCAACAAAATCCGGATGTCTGAATAAGATTTCCCACATTTCAGACGACCTATTTCAACATAATGCCGCCGCCGGCCAAAGTGATGACGCCCAATACGCAAAACAGTACGCAGGCGGAAATCCGCACGGCTTTGGCGGGGATTTTTTTCATCAGCATATCGCCTAGATAAACCACTGGGACAGTTGCCAACATCAATCCGGCAACGCTGCCGAGTACGACCATGGATAAGGATTGGTATTTTGCCGCCAGCAAGACCGTGGCGATTTGGGTTTTGTCGCCGATTTCCGCCATGAAAAACAGGAAAACCGTCGCTCCGAACGCGCCGTATTTGAGCCATCGGCTGTCGGGGTTTTCATCTTTATCGGGCAGGAGCAGCCACAAGCCGACCGCGATGAAGCTGATGCCGACCACCCATTTGACGGTCTCAGGAGAAATGGCTTCCGCCAGCCATACGCCGACAAATGCGGAGACCAAATGATTCAGTAAAGTGGCAATGAAGATGCCGGAGACTACCGCGTTTTTTTGGGCAAAACGTGCGGCAAGGAAAAGGGCGAGCAGTTGCGTTTTATCGCCGATTTCGGCAATGGCAACGCCCAGTATTGAAGAGAAAAATGCTTCCATAAGATACTCAACCGAAGCGGGCAAAAACAAAAAGCGTTGCACATACCGCCCGCAAGGGTATGGACAACGCTTACGTCTTGCCTGTCTTCCGGTTTTCAGGAAGATGCCGCCACCATGACCGATTTTTGTCAAACTCAGTCAATTATGTTGATAACGGCTCTGATGGTTAGCAAACATCAGATGGCTACTCCCGTAAGAGTGTGCGCATTATAAAGAGGTTGGCGCGTAAAGACAATCATAAAGGTCGTCTGAAACGGCTTTTACTTTTCAGAAGCTGTTTGTATTTGCTTCACAAAAAATGTGTTTCAGACGACCTTTGGTGTCGGACCCAGTCAGCATCAATACAATAATTTGCTGGGTTTGTGTTCAGCTTCGGACAGCTCCACCGCGTTGAGCAGGCTTAAATCCAAAGATGTTTCGGATGTACAGGTTTCGCCGAACACATTGCAATACGTCATGACGAGCTTCATGATGCCGCCGAATTTTTTCTCCGGCAGACTTGCCGACAGCTCGCGGATGTCGCCGAACACGCTGCCGTACACCTCTCCCGAAGCCAGCATATCCAAGCCGTCGCCAACGATAACCAATTTGCTGACCGCTTCAACAACAGCGCGCTCCGCCGCTTTATCGGACACGGACGACACTTGCAGGCGGATGTTTTTCGCCATGCCTTTGCCGTGGTTGCGGATAATCAATGCCAGCATCTCCGGCTGCTCTTCCACGCTTTGAAGGGAAGCATGCAAGACGGGATGGACTTTTTCCTGCTGTATCAATTTTTCCCTGCGCAGCCATTCGTTCTTTTTCCGCGCGATGACCGAAACCCCCGTCCATGCCAACCACACCAGCGCAACGGCGGAAACCGCGGTAACGACGGGCGCCAAATCAGCAAGGTAGTCTTGGGGGTTAAACCAAAGACAGGCGGTCAGAAAGCCTGCAAAAAATATTACGACGTATAAAATCGGCGCGAAACGGCTTTGAATCGTAGCATGCATAGATTTTCCTGTTTGTGGCACAAAGGTCGTCTGAAACCGGACTGCCGCGTTTATCGCCATACAGCCAGAATTTCGGATGGCATTCTAACGTAAACCGTATTTTTCGGCGCAATTGAATAACAAGCGGTAACAGTTGGGAAATATACGGCATTTTGCACCTAGTTCCTAGGCAGGCTCAACCCGTTTTCAGACGACCTCTTTCAGGCATTTGCTCACTTCGCACAGGAAAGCGGATCCGGCCTCATCCGCCCCTGATCAAGGGTTTTAATTGTTGAATATCAATCAATTAGATACATTATTTCACGCCGATATAAAACTTTTTCAATTTGTTGACAGTCTGTTACAATGCACTACTTCCGAACGGCGGCAAACCGTCCGTCATTCAAATTCAGAAAGGCTTTTATGGATAACAACTTTACCGAATCGCTGCACCAATTGGTTCAGAAAATCAATGATCCGATGTGGACAGGGCTGGTGTATGTCCTGTTGGGTGCAGGGCTGTTTTTCACGGTTGCCACCGGTTTCGTACAATTCCGCCTGCTCGGACGCAGTATCAAAGAAATGCTCGGCGGCCGCAAACAAGGCGATAACCCGCACGGTATTACGCCGTTTCAGGCTTTCGTCACCGGGCTTGCCAGCCGTGTAGGTGTGGGCAACATCGCGGGTGTAGCGATTGCCATCAGCAGCGGCGGACCGGGCGCGGTATTTTGGATGTGGATCACCGCATTAATCGGTATGAGCTCGGCGTTTGTCGAATCTTCGCTGGCGCAGTTGTTCAAAATCCGCGATTACGACAACCATCATTTCCGCGGCGGTCCTGCTTACTATATTACCCAAGGTTTGGGTCAGAAATGGTTGGGTATCGTATTTGCATTGAGCCTGATTTTCTGCTTCGGATTCGTTTATGAAGCCGTTCAAACCAACACCATCGCCGTAACCGCCAAAGCGGCATGGGGCTGGGACGAACATGCGGTCGGCGTCGCACTGGTCATCATGACTGCGCCGATTATTTTCGGCGGTATCCGCCGCGTTTCCCGCTTTGCCGAAATGCTTGTTCCGCTGATGGCGATTTTGTATCTGCTGATGGCACTCTACATCATCATCACCAACATCAGCCTGATTCCTCATGTCTTCGGTCAGATTTTTGACAGCGCGTTCAACTTTAAAGCTGCCGGCGGCGGCCTGCTCGGCGGTTTGATTTCGCAAACCATGATGATTGGTATCAAACGCGGCCTGTATTCCAATGAGGCAGGTCAAGGTTCTGCGCCTAACGCCGCCGCGGCAGCCGAAGTCAAACACCCTGTTTCCCAAGGTATGATTCAAATGCTGGGCGTATTCGTCGATACGATTATCGTGTGCTCCTGCACGGCGTTTATCGTTTTGGTTTACCAACAACCTTACGGCGATTTGAGTGGCGCAGAGTTGACCCAAGCAGCGATTATCAGCCAAGTCGGCGCATGGGGCGCGGATTTCTTGGCAATCATTCTGTTTATGTTTGCCTTCTCTACCGTCATCGGCAACTATGCCTATGCCGAATCCAATGTGCAGTTCATCAAAAACCATTGGCTGTTGACTGCCCTTTTCCGTATGCTCGTTTTGGGCTGGGTGTATTTCGGCGCAGTCGCCAACGTGCCGCTAGTTTGGGATATGGCGGATATGGCAATGGGTACGATGGCATGGATCAACCTGGTCGCCATCCTGCTCCTCTCTCCGCTTGCCTTCCTGCTGTTGAGGGACTACACGTCGAAACTGAAAATGGGCAAAGACCCCGTCTTCAAACTTTCCGAACATCCGGGTTTGAAACGCAAAATCAAATCCGATATTTGGTAAAGCCATAGCCAGTTAAAAAGGTCGTCTGAAATACCATGTAGTATTTCAGACGACCTTTTGCTTTTTACCAAAAATATTTAATGCAATGACGGCTCGATCTTAGCTTTATCTTCCCAAACCAATCTGTTCTACCCTATCCGCAAACCCTTTATTTCAGAAGCCTGTATCTCCCTATCGATTCCCGTTACAATACCGCCCGACAAACCCAAAAATCTCAACAAGATAGCCCCAATCATGAACGCCTCACAACGCGAACGCTTCGTCAAACGCTGGCTCAACTCCTACGAACGCTACCGCTACCGCCGCCTCATACACGCCGTCCGGCTCGGACTTGCCGTACTGTTCGCCACCCTGCTCGCCAAACTTCTCCACCTCCAACACGGCGAATGGATAGGCATGACCGTGTTCGTCGTACTCGGCATGCTCCAATTTCAAGGCGCGATTTACTCCAAAGCCGTCGAACGCATGCTCGGCACGGTCATCGGTTTGGGCGCAGGCCTGACCGTATTGTGGCTCAACCAACACTACTTCCACGGCGGCATCCTCTTTTACCTGACCGTCGGCACTGCCAGCGCAGCAGCAGGTTGGGCGGCGGTCGGCAAAAACGGCTACGTCCCCATGCTTGCCGGACTGACCATGTGTATGCTCATCGGCGATAACAGCAACAACTGGCTTGACAGCGGTCTTATGCGCGCCATGAACGTCCTGATCGGCGCCGCCATCGCCATCGTTTCCGCCAAACTCCTCCCCCTGCGTTCCACGCTCATGTGGCGGTTCATGCTTGCCGACAACCTGACCGAATGCGGCAAAATGATTGCCGAAATCAGTAACGGCAAACGCATGACCCGCGAACGGCTGGAGCAAAACATGGTCAAAATGCGCCAAATCAACGCCCGCATGGTCAAAAGTCGCAGCCACCTCGCCGCCACCTCGGGCGAAAGCCACATCAGCCCCGCCATAATGGAAGCCATGCAACACGCCCACCGCAAAATCGTCAACACCACCGAGCTGCTCCTCACCACCGCCGCCAAGCTGCAAGCCCCCACCCTCAACGAACACGAAATCCGCCTGCTCGACCGCCATTTCAACCGCCTCCAACGCGACCTGCGCCTGACCGTCCGCCTCATCAAAGGCCACTACGCCCGCCGCATCCGCATCGACACCTCCATCAATCCCGATCTGGGCAAACTCGCCGCCCGCCTCCATTACGAATGGCAAGGCTTCCTTTGGCTCAGCACCAATATGCGCAACGAAATTTCCTCGCTCGTCATCCTCCTGCAACGCAGCCGCCGCAAGTGGCTGGACAAACACGAACTCCAACGCCTGCGTGAACACCTGCGCGAAACCCACGAAGGCGATTTGGAAGAGGTCGTCTGAAAACAAACCGTTTCAAAAAATGTGAACTTCAGCGGAGTTAAACAAAGTTTCTGCGAAGCTATAGTGGATTAAATTTAAATCAGGACAAGGCGACGAAGCCACAGACAGTACAGATAGTACGGCAAGGCGAGGCAACGCCGTACTGGTTTAAAGTTAATCCACTATAAAAAGTAAAGAGCTGCCTGCACTTCAATCAACAAAGTGCAGGCTGCTTTCAGGTAGCCCATTCCAAACAGTGTTTCAAGTGGTTTATCAAGCCCTGCCTGTGCTTAAACCTGCTTTGCCATTTTCCCATAAAGTTTTCAACAATACTTTCCACGCCGACAATTTAGGATTGGGCTTTTTGCCTTGTCCGATCAAGTCCATTTGCGTCATATACCAGTTCATTTCCAGCATCGCGCCCGCTTTTTTATCAACAAACGCCACGCCTGTTTGGATGCGGTCGGTTTGCACGGTTTGGTAGGTGCCGTTTTGCATTTGGTTTGCCAAATCAGGGACTAAGGCAAATGGGCGGGCGACACCGACCAAATCCAAATGACCGCTGGAGAGTGCGTCTTCCATGGCGTTCTGCGAACGGAAGCCGCCGGTGATAATCAGCGGAACTTGGCTGACTGCACGGGCTTTTTCGGCGTAATCGATGAAGAAGGCTTCGCGTTTGCGGGTGCTGTCTTTGGCGGCGAGCATTTGCGGGCTTTCGTAGTTGCCACCGGAAACTTCAATAAAATCAATGCCCATTTCCGACAGTTTTTGTATCACTTGCACCGATTCGCTTTCGTCAAATCCGCCTTTTTGGAAATCCGCCGAATTGAGTTTTACACCGACCAAGAAATCTTTGCCTACGGCAGCGCGGATGGCGGTGTAGGTTTCCAAAAGGAAGCGCATACGGTTTTCCAAGCTGCCGCCCCATTGGTCTTGGCGGCGGTTGTGGTGCGGCGAGAGGAATTGGCTGATGAGATAGCCGTGCGCGGCGTGAATTTGTACGCCTGAAAAGCCTGCCTGTTCGGCAATTTTCGCGGTTTGCACAAATTGCTGAATCAGCCCGTTGATTTCGTCGGCAGTCAATTCGCGCGGCGGATTGATAAAGCCGTCCATGCCCGCCAACGGCACGGCGCTCGGCGCAAGCGGCGTTTTATTGACCACCGCAGGCGACTGTTTGCCCGCATGGTTGATTTGCATAATGAGCAGCGTGTCGTTTTGCGTGCCGGCTTTCGCCCATTTTTTCAGCATCTCAAGCCCGCGGTCGTCTGAAATCACCACATCGTTTATCGAACCCTTGCCGCTTTCGGCAACCATCACATTGCCCGTTACCAAAACGCCTGCGCCGCCTTCTGCCCAAGTGCCGTACAGGCGGACGAATTTTTCAGACGGCTGGTCGTTTTGGGCAAGTTGCTCCTCCATGGCGGATTTGAAAATACGGTTTTTGGCGGTTTTGCCGTTTGGAAAAGTGAATGGCGTGAATAACATAATCGTTCCTTTAAGTTGATAAGTTTAAAAATGTAAACGTATATAGGTAAAAATAAAGGGTTAATGGATAACCCTATTTTGAAAGCGGGCAATTTTGAGCCATCAAATCAGCAAGCTGTTTCAATCTCGCCACCGCATCCGCCATGGCAATACTGTAAAACCGCTCTTTGCCGACCTGCTCCACCGCCACCGCCCCGGCTTGCAGCATGATTTTCAAATGATGCGACACCGCAGGACGCGACAGATGCAGATGCTCGGTCAGCTCGTTCACATTCATTCTGCCGTGTTCCCACAGCACGCGCAGGATCTGATGGCGGTTTTCATCGCTCAATACGGTAAAAATGGGTATGCACTCGCGCATTAAATTCATGGTTTGTTGCGGCATATTCGGTTTCTTGAGTTTATATGTTTAAAAACTTGAACGAATTTTATTGGGAAAGATGGAGAATGTCAAAGGGAATTTTCAGAAGATGGTTTTAGTGTACAAATCACAGCGTTTCATCAATCATTATCTCAGTCTGCAAGCCGTTTCAGACGACCTTTTCGTAATAAAGAGCGGTTAAATTTTTAAGTGTTTTGCAAATCATCTTAAAAACTTGACCACTTGCATCATTATCAAGACCGCAGCCGTCTGAAACATTGATAGACCGGTTACTGATGTCCGCTTTCTGCTACTTTTGTCCATTTTGCCAATGTCTGCTTCATCTGTGCCTGAGGGATGAAGCGGGCCATCCGTTCTACTTCCTTACCTTGATAAAACAGCAGCCATGCAGGTGCGGTCAGCACGTGGAAACGTCCGGCCATTTCGGGTATTTCAGCAATATCGGCTTTTACGGCATACACATTTCCTTCCACCGCCAAAGCTGAGTCAAGCTGGGCGGCCACGACCGTACAAACACCGCAGATTGGGGCTTTGATGTACAGTGATACTAAAGGGTGTGTGGCGATGGCCTGTTCGATGTCTTTCAGAGTGTGCAGTTGTTGCATGTCACGTCCTCCTTTGAGCGATTAAGCCCTTTTCTAGTTGTCCAGAAAAGGGGCTTTTAACGAAATGAAAACAAGAAAACGTTTTGAGTCGTCTAGATTTTTTCCACAACCACTTTTGCCCGCGCTTTCAGGCTGTTCAACACTGGCGAGGTGGCGGCGGAGCGGTCGGCGAAATTTTGTAGGGTAGAAAGGTCGGCGTCGGCTTTTACTTTTACGGTTAGCACCAGATTATCCAGTCCGCCGTAGCCATCTTCCATGCCGAACAGTTTGGCCATGTCGATACCGCCGCTTGCGGATATTTCAAACTGTTCCAGTTTCACGCCTGCTTGTGCTGCTTGCAACTCGAAACCTATGGCGCAGCAGCCTGCAGCAGCACCGATCAGGTATTCCATCGGACTTGGGGCGGCGTTTTCACCGCCCATGTTTTTCGGTTCGTCTGTGGTAAAGGCAGGGAAGCGGCGCACGGAGATTTCGTTCTTCGTGCCGGATACCCAGCGCGAATCGGCGCGTAATGCTGCCTTGCCTTTTGTATGGTCGTTTTCAACCGCTGCCATGGTAGTTCGGAAACGTTCGATATCTAACCCGTTAATCATGTTTTGTCCTTTCATATAATGAATTGCAGATGGTTTTTCGCTACACTATTTCGTACCAATTAGCGACTGACAAAATGGTGGGCAAAAGCCCACCACTTCAAGTTGATGTTTTATCATTAACCAAACACTTTTTTCAAATGTGCTTGGTAGTCTGCGAAGTATTGTTCTACTTGTGGATTTTTAACTACATCGTTACATGTAAATGTCGGTAGACGGGTCAAACCGATGAACTCGTTGAGTTTGTGGAAAGGCATGTACACAGCATCCACATCTTTGCCTTCAAAGAAGTCGCCTTCACGGGTGAACGCTTCAATCGGCGCATTCCAAGTAAGCGAAAGCATGTGTTTTTTGCCTTGCAACAAACCACCTGTACCGAAGCCTTCAGTTGGACTAACACGATGACGGCCATCACTGTGGTAAAGCTTGCCGTGTCCAGCGATAAATACTTCGTCTATGTATTTCTTCACTGTCCAAGGCTCGTGCATCCACCAAACAGGCATCTGCCAAATCACGGCATCCATCCACAAGAATTTTTCGATTTCTGCCTCAACATCATAGCCAGCATCAATCACAGTTTCTTTTACATTGTGTCCAAGTGCGGTCAAAACTTCTTTTGCTTTTTTGTGAAGCGTGTTGTTTAACTCACCATGCGAATGGCCGAATTCTTTACCACCGTTTAATAATAAAATATTCATTTTTACTCCTAGAATAAATAATTTATAAAAAAGGGATGTGATGTTTGCGGTTATTGTCCCGTTTTCCATGAAGCGATACGTTTCAAATTATCCACCGTGTCGTGATTGACGATGGCGTCGAACGTGCCGTCCAGTTTGGCAATTTCTGCTTTGTCTTCATCACTGAGGGCAAAGTCAAAGATGTTCAAGTTCTCCGCCATGCGTTCGGGTTTGGTGGATTTTGCCAATACAATGATGCCACGTTCCACCAGCCAGCGGGTAATCACTTGTGCCACAGATTTGCCGTATTTTGCACCGATTTTGCTTAACACGGGATTGTGGAAAATATCGTTTTTGCCTTCAGCAAACGGCGCCCATGCTTCCACGGCGATACCTTCAGCCTGCAAAGCGGAAACGGCTTCGGTTTTTTGTTGGAACGGATTAATTTCAATCTGATTGGCTTGCGGCATCACTTTATTGAATAGTCCCAAATCCACCGCGCGTACGGGCGAAAAATTGCTCACGCCGATGGCGCGGATTTTGCCGGCTGCCTGATATTCTTCCAGCGCGCGCCATGTGCCGTAGCTGTCGCCGTAAGGCTGATGAATCAGCACCATATCGATGTAATCCAAATTCAGACGGCCTAATGAACGATCCAGCGAGGCTTTGGCGGCTTCGTAGCCGAAATTTTCTACCCAAATTTTGGTGGTAACGAACAATTCTTCGCGCGCCACGCCGCTGTTTTTAATTCCCAAACCGACTTCGGTTTCATTCATATAAACCTGCGCGGTGTCGATGTGACGATAGCCTGCCTTGATGGCGGCAATCACGGCCTGTTCGGTTTCTACAGGCGGAATTTGGAATACGCCGAAACCGAGCGCAGGAATTTGTACGCCGTTGTTTAATGTGATGTTTTGCATGATATTGTCTCCTGTTTGTTCTCATGAAAGTGTAGCCATTTTAGCCCGTGTTTTTATTGAGATAAATTAGGTTTGGTTTTATGAT
Organism: Neisseria sp. HMSC077D05; assembly: GCA_001809325.1. Classification (GTDB taxonomy): domain Bacteria; phylum Pseudomonadota; class Gammaproteobacteria; order Burkholderiales; family Neisseriaceae; genus Neisseria. The sequence goes on from KV796957.1 coordinate 16,632, forward strand.
GTCGTGAATTAAATTCACTAATCAGCTAAAACGGGGCAGGAAAATGCAGAACTTTAACGAGCTGAATTATTTTTTGACACTGGCGCAAACGCAGAGTTTTGTGAAAGCGGGGCAACTTTTGAGGATTTCTTCTTCGGCGTTGAGCCATAGCATGAAAAATTTAGAAACGCGGCTGAACCTGCGTCTGTTCAACCGCACTACACGCAATGTGTCGCTGACCGAAGCCGGGCAACAGCTTTTCGACCAACTTTTCCCACTTTATCAAGCCATAAACCAAGAAGTCGATGCATTAAATGATTTTTTGAATACGCCATCGGGATTGATTCGCATCAACGCCCCGGCGATGGCAGCGGAAGCCGTGTTGTATCCAAAATTAAAGCCGATTTTGAACCAATACCCGAAAATCCGCTTGGAAATCGTGGTGGACGATCGTTGGGCAGATATTGTGAAAGAAGGATTTGATATGGGCGTTCGGTTAGGTAACAAGGTAGCGAAAGAGATGATTGCGGTGCCAATTTCCGCACCGCTCAAAATGGTATTGGTTGCCTCGCCCGATTATTTGGCGCAACATGGTTCACCGAAAAATATTGATGATCTGCAACAGCACCGCCTTATCGGCATAAAACTCTCCGCTGAACACGGCACGGAGATGCAGTGGGAATTCAAATACAAAAAAGAGCTGATTACGTTCACGCCCAAATCGCAGTTTTCCATCAACAACCATCTGCGCCTGCAGGCCGTTTCAGACGGCCTCGGCATCGCGTGGGTGGCACATATGAGTGTGGCGGATGCAATCCATTCGGGGGAACTGGTCGAACTTTTGCCTGAATATGCCATCACTTACGATCCGCTTTACCTCTATTACCCCAGCCGCCGCGGGCATTCGAATGTGTTTAAGTTGATTGTGGATGCGCTGCGGGTGGAGGTCGTCTGAAAACGTGAACTTCAACAAAGTTAAACAAAGTTCCTACATAACTAAAATGTAAATAGCATCCTGCACTTACCGCCATCAAAGTGCAGGATGCTTTGTTTTAGGCTGCCTGAACCGCTCAAAAAACAGTATGATATTCACTTGTTTTCTGTTTCGAGGAGTCATCCATGATTGCAGCTACCATCACCATCCAAGATCAAAACCTCGCCGGCAAAGTGCTGCACGAGCTGTTTTTGAAGTTCCGAACCAACCACATCAGCGCGGCGGAGCTGATTGCCGAACGCGTGCGTCAGGAAGTCGCCGCCTATAACGACCGTGCCGCCGATGCCCTGCTGCGCCACAGCCTCGTTATTCCCACCAATCGCGGCGACATCGTGATTCAGGAACCGCGCGGCAAAAAGGGGGCAAATCCGCAGCACGTGGACGCGGAAAAGCAAATCGCTGTCGCTCTGAAAGCTTTCGAACAAAACGCGTTTTTCATCCTTGCCGACAACCGTCAACTGGAAACGTTGGACGACATGGTGTACCTGCATGACGGACTGGTCGTCAATTTCATCAAACTCACGCCGCTGGTGGGCGGATAAGCAATCTGAAAACCGCCGCGCAATGCTACCGCGCCTTTGCCGAAGCCACCCGATAAAGCCTGAATAGTGCGGACAAGCAAACCCTTACCGACGTTGTCCGCCTTTGCAGCGAAATAACCAACACATTGATACGCAAGGAAAGTCCCATGATCCAAAACCAAACCGTGCAGATTTTCGACAGCCGCCGTGCCGAGTTCAATCAGATTCTCGACGCACTAGAAAATGAATGGTTCCAAAACCGTTCAAACAAATACGACACGATAAACCTGAAACTCTGCCCCAGCTTTGCCGAAGTGGAGAAAGCCGCGCCCGAATACCGCGTCGATTTCCTGATCCACTGTATTGATTTGATACGCGGCTGGGGACGGAATAAAGTTTTTAAAAACAAGGACGGGGACGGAATAAACAATTACAGCACCATCCGTGTAGCAGTGGCGATGGCTCTGGCGCGTAAAACGCTGCCGATGACGGAGCAGGATGTGCAGCGCATTTTTGCCGCCATGCTGGACGACAACGGACTGTCCAAGCAGCAGATAGATTTCTATCCGCTCAAATATCTGATCAACCAAATCAAAAAACAGTTTCCCAATCCGAGCGATACGCTTTTGGAATGCCTGAAAAACGCCTGCGACCGTTACCGCGTCTTTATGGAACACCTGTGGAACAAGAAAGCCGCTACCGCCAACCTTGCCATTCTGGCAGAACTGGCGGGCGGTTCCGACGAAGCCTGCCTCCCCGCCCAAGACGACGAGTTTGCCCGATACGCCAATCCGCAACTTGCCGCGCTGCCGCCCGAACAGCAGGAAGTATGGAGCAAGATCCTTGCGCTTGCCCTGTCCGCCAATGCGAGCAAGCCGAGCGAAAAATACCTGAAAGAAGCTAAAACGCTGATCGACGCGTTGGGTGCGGACAGGTTCAAAAAAATGCTGCACGGCTGGATAGAATTTGTCTGCGGCAGCGAAGTGCAGACCGAAATCGTTACCCACGGAGAATACAGTTACAGCACCCATGTCCTGCCCGTTTGCAGCGTCAACCAAACCGTGCTCAAAGGGCTGGTGTGGATGTGCAGCCATTTCCACGACAGCGCCACCCTGTCCGCCCTTACCCAACTTGCGCTGCATTCATACGACAAAATCCCCAATCTCGGCGCGCGCTATGCTTCCGTGGGCAACGCCTGTTTCTACGCGCTGTTCCGCTCCAAAGGGCTGGACGGCATCGCCTACCTCTCACGCCTGCGCCTGCGGATTAAGTTCAGCAATGCGCAGAACGCGATTGCCAACTATCTGGACGAAGCCGCCGCACAGCGGGGCGTGTCTCGCAACGAAATCGAAGACATGGCGGTGGACAGTTTCGGCTTGCAGGAAGGCTGCCGCGACTATGACTTCGGCGGCTACACCTGCCGTCTGGCGGTAACGGGCGTGGGCAAGTCCGAACTGCGTTGGTTCAAACCCGACGACTCGCCGCAGAAAACCGTACCCGCCTTCGTGAAAACCGACTATGCCGACAAACTGAAAAAGATTAAAGCCGCACAAAAAAACCTCAACGCCACGCTCACCGCCCAACGCGACCGCTTGGATCAAATGATGCGCTCCGAACACCGCGTACCGCTGGAACACGCCGAACAGTATTACTGGCAACACGGGCTGATGTCCTGCCTCACGCGTCCGCTAATATGGCAATTTTTCCGCGACGAAAACGACACGCAGGGTTGCGCTGCACTGTGGTTGGACGGAACATGGGTGGACGAAACGGGCGCGCAAACCGATGTTTCAGACTGCCTGCAAGTTAGCTTGTGGCATCCCGCGCTCGCCATGCAGCAAAGCATCGCCCAGTGGCGTCAACTGCTGCTGGACAAAGAAATTCGCCAGCCGCTGAAACAGGCATACCGTGAAATCTATCTGCTCACCGAAGCCGAAATCAACACCAAAACATACAGCAACCGCTTTGCCGCCCACATCCTGAAACAACACCAATACATGACACTTGCCAAGGGGCGCGGCTGGAGAGGCTCGCTGGCAGGCGCGTGGGACGGCGGCGACGACGCAACCGTCTCGTTGGAATTGCCCGAATACAACCTGCTCGCCCAATTTTGGGCAAACGCAGTGGACAGCGAAGAAGCATGGACGGAAAGCTATATCTGGCAGTATGTCAGTACCGACCAAGTGCGCTTTCACCGGTTGGACGACGATTACCATGCCACCGCGCTGGACTTAATTGATATTCCGCCGCGCGTGTTTTCCGAAGTGCTGCGCGACGTCGATTTGTTTGTCGGCGTGGCAAGCGTGGGCAACGACCCGACTTGGGAAGACAACGGCGGAGAGGCACGTTTTTACAGCTACTGGCAGAGCTATTCCTTCGGCGATTTGGGTGAAGTGGCAAAAACCCGCAAAGCCGTACTGGAAACCCTGCTGCCGCGCCTGAAAATCGCCAAGGTTGCCCACATAGACGGCAACTTCCTCGTCGTACAGGGCAAGCTGCGTACCTACAAAATCCACATCGGCAGCAGCAACATCCTGATGCTGCCGGACGACCAATACCTCTGCATCGTGCCCGACAGCCGCAAAAAAGACGCATCCGACAAACTGTTTATCCCGTTTGAGGGCGACAACACCCTCTCGGTCGTCCTCTCCAAAGCCATGCTGCTGGCGGAAGACGACAAGATTACCGACAGCACGATTACCACGCAGATTCAGCGGTAAATTGAGACAGCCTGAAAAACGCAAATGCCTCCATCCTTGTGGTTTCAGGCTGTTTTAGAACACAGGAAGCGTAGGCAGCACATGCCCGAGCTACCGCGAGAACACTAGGCATAGGTCGGGTTCAAACCCAACATTTCGGGAAGATTGACCGTTTTATTGAGGCTTGAGCCGACCTGTACTTGCTGAATATCTGCTGCCGAGAGACCTTTGCAAAATTCCCCAAAATCCCCT
>KV796958.1:0-24661 GCA_001809325.1 Neisseria sp. HMSC077D05
ACTGTCCTATTTTGATTTTAATTGACTATAATGGAGTAGTTTTTTAAACGCGCCGGACATTTCGGTATGGTAGCCGTTTTGGTCGCGGATAATCAGGAAAACGGCGAGGTTTTGCTGTTCGGCGAGTTTGAGGGCTTCGGTTTCGCCGAGTACGAAAAGTCCGGTGGACAGACCGTCTGCGGTGGTGGCGTTATCGGCGACGACGCTGATGGAGGCGAGGCGGTGCGACAGCGGACGGCGGGTTTTGGGGTCGATGATGTGGGACAGCCGCCTGCCTTGCGGGTCAACGTGGAAAATGCGGTAGTCGCCGGAAGTGGCGAGGGAACGGTTGTCGAGGGGGACGACGATTTGGGTGTTGCCGCCTTGGACGATGTTGGGCTGTTCGATGCCGATGCGCCAAGGTTCGCCTTGGGCGTTGCGGCCTTTGCCGTGCAACTCGCCGCCTATTTCGACAAGGTAGTTGTTGATGCCGAGTTTTTCAAGTTCGCCTGCCACTTTGTCCACGCCGAAGCCTTTGGCGATGGAGGAGAGGTCAAGGTAGGTTTCGGGCTGGGTTTTGGCGAGCGTGGCTTGTTTGCCGTCTTGCGTCAGGATGATTTTGTCCGTGCCGGTTTGGGCGGCGGCTTTGTCGATTTCGGCTTGGGTGGGTTCGCGGGTGATTTCTTTGTTTGGTCCGAAGCCCCAAAGGTTGACAAGCGGGCCGACGGTTACGTCGAGCGCGCCTTGTGTAAGGCGGTTGAGGCGTAAGGCTTCGGCGGTGACGGCGGCGAAATCGGCGGAAACGGGCATGGGTTTGCGGGTTTCGCGCATTTGGTTGAAACGGCTGATTTCGGAGTCTTCGCGGTAGGTGGACATTTGGCGGTTGACTTCTTCGAGCGCGCCGTCAATCTGTTTTTTCACGGCTTCGGGCGCGGGCGGGTTGGGGAGGTCGTCTGAAAGGTATTTGACGGTATAGGTCGTACCCATCGTTTCGCCCTGAAGCACGGTTTGTTCGGATGTTTTTTTGCCGCATGCGCCCAAGGGCAGGGTAAGGGCGAGGACGGCGGCAAGGGCAGGAATGGCAGAGGGCAGGTGCATGATAGGGTGTTCGGGTGTTTTCAGACGACGTATTGTAACGTAAAACGCAAGGGCGCGCGGCTTGCGGGGGAAGGGCTTTTCTGCTAACATCCGCGCTGCATTAAGAGTTGGGAATTCCATGCCAACCTGCTTTTCAGACGGAAAGGTAAGGTGGACGGCTGCAAAGCCGATGTGGTCCGAGAGGGCAATTCAAATCCCCCCGCTTGATGCGGGAATTTTTTTGCCTGTATGTTCTGTACGGGCAGGATTCCGAACCGTTTTATCCAAGTGGGAATATTTATCATTTGGATGGAGCGCAGGTGGAAATTTTGTTATGATTTCCGTTGTGGGATATATGATGAAACAACAGGTCGTCTGAAAGCGGACGGCTTGTTTTTGAAGGAAAATATTGAAATGAGCGAATATCTGTTTACTTCCGAATCGGTTTCCGAAGGCCATCCGGACAAAGTAGCCGACCAAGTGTCCGATGCGATTTTGGATGCGGTTTTGGCGCAAGACCCCAAAGCGCGTGTCGCGGCGGAAACTCTGGTAAACACCGGTTTGTGCGTGTTGGCGGGCGAAATCACCACCACCGCCCATGTGGACTACATCAAAGTCGCACGCGAAACCATCAAACGCATCGGCTACAACTCGTCCGAGCTGGGCTTTGACGCCAACGGCTGCGCGGTCGGCGTGTACTACGACCAGCAATCCCCCGACATCGCCCAAGGCGTGAACGAAGGCGAAGGCATCGACCTGAACCAAGGCGCGGGCGACCAAGGTTTGATGTTCGGCTACGCCTGTGACGAAACCCCGACCCTGATGCCGTTTGCCATCTATTACAGCCACCGCCTGATGCAGCGTCAAAGCGAATTGCGCAAAGACGGCCGCCTGCCGTGGCTGCGTCCCGACGCAAAAGCGCAGTTGACCGTGGTTTACGACAGCGAAACCGGCAAAGTAAAACGCATCGACACCGTCGTCCTGTCCACCCAGCACGACCCTGCCATCAGCCATGAAGAACTGAGCAAAGCCGTGATCGAGCAGATTATCAAGCCCGTTCTGCCGTCCGAAATGCTGACTGCCGAAACCAAATACCTGATTAACCCGACCGGCCGCTTCGTCATCGGCGGCCCGCAAGGCGACTGCGGCTTGACCGGACGCAAAATCATCGTCGATACCTACGGTGGCGCAGCTCCGCACGGCGGCGGCGCGTTCTCCGGCAAAGACCCGTCCAAAGTCGACCGTTCCGCTGCCTACGCCTGCCGTTATGTCGCGAAAAACATCGTTGCCGCCGGTTTGGCGACCCAATGTCAGATTCAGGTTTCCTACGCCATCGGCGTTGCCGAACCGACCTCGATTTCCATCGATACTTTCGGTACAGGCAAAATCAGCGAAGACAAACTGATTGCCTTAGTTCGCGAACATTTCGACCTGCGCCCCAAAGGCATCGTCCAAATGCTCGACCTCTTGCGCCCGATTTACAGCAAATCCGCCGCCTACGGCCATTTCGGCCGCGAAGAGCCTGAATTTACTTGGGAGCGCACCGACAAAGCAGCCGTATTGAAAGCAGCCGCAGGCGTCTAAAAAAGCATAAAGGTCGTCTGAAAGGGAGTTTCAGACGACCTTTGCCGTCCCGAGTCAAAAACTTTTTGGCAAACGAAGTATCATAATGTTTTACAAAAAAAGCAGCGCGGCACTGTGTTTCCTTGCTGCGCCGTCTTTTACCCGTCCACCAATATAGTGGATTAACTTTAAACCAGTACGGCGTTGCCTCGCCTTGCCGTACTATCTGTACTGTCTGCAGCTTCGTCGCCTTGTCCTGATTTAAATTTAATCCACTATAACATAAAACTGAAGGAATACATCATGAAAAAATGGCTGCTGGCTGTTTTGCCCGCCACCGCACTGGCCGCTCCGCCTCAAGGCTTTTATCAAAATTACCAAGACTGGGACATCGCTTGCGACAATACCGGCACATGCCGTCTTGCCGGATATCAGGCGGACGAAACAGAAACGCCGGTTTCCATCTTGTTTACCCGAAAAGCGGGGGCGAACGCCGCCGTTGCCGGCGAAGTTTCCCTGCTGCCGTTTAACGACGATGATAGGCAACTCGCCCGTGTGGCAGCCCGCAGCGAATTGATGCTGAACGGCAAATCACTGGGCAAATTGGCGTTGAACAAAAAAGGCACAGGCAAATTGAGCAGCGCGCAAACCAATGCCTTGCTCGAAGCATTGAAAAAAGAAAGCAAAATCAGCATCCGTGCCGGAAAATATGAATGGCACTTGTCCGACAAAGGCGCGGCGGCGGCAATGTTGAAAGCGGACGAATTCCAAGGTCGTCTGAACACGCCTTCCGCGCTGATACGCAAAGGCAACAGCAGTCAGGCAGTCCTCAGCCCGCAGCCCAAACCCGTCATCCGCGCCGTTGCCGTGCCGAAAAAAGAGGGCGATATGCTGGAACAAGGCACACCGCGCCACAGCGCCGTCATGAAGCTCTTGAGCGACAGCAACCGCGTTTCCGAAGGCGACGATAATTACTGTCGTGCCCTGCACAATAAAGAGCAAATGCATTGGAACCGCAGCCTGTATGTCCATCCGCTCAACGATCATCAGGTTTTGATTTCGGCCATCTGTATCGGCGGTGCGTATCAAACCAGCGGCTACTATGCCATTGCCGATAAAGAATTGACCAAAATCGAACAAGTGCTGCCGCCGATGGTATACGGCGGGCACGGCGGATTCGACGAGAAAACAGCCACCCTCAGCGGCAGCTTCAAAGGCCGCGGCATAGGCGACTGTTGGACAAGCAATACGGCGGTGTGGGACGGCAAGAGCTTCGTCCGCAGCGGCGAACACACTACCGGCTCGTGCAAAGGCTTTACCGGCGGCGCGTGGGTGATGCCGATTTTTGATGCCCGCGTCGAGCGTTAAAATACGCCGAATATCGAAACATACGGCAAAAGCCGTTTCAAAAATGCCCGCAAGATTGAGCAATTTTGCGGGCATTTGCTACACATGGGCGATGTTTGGAAGGGAAAAGGCGCGGCAGCAGAATGCCCGTTTTCAGACGACCTTTTTCCTTATACAATACGCTTGAATTTTATATATTCTGATATAAAGGATACGGATTATGTTCGGCAAACAACTCTTTGAAGAAGTCAGCGCAAAAATCAGCGAAACCATCGCCAACAGCCCCGCCAAAGACATGGAGAAAAACGTCAAAGCCATGCTCGGCAGCGCGTTCAACCGTATGGATTTGGTTACGCGCGAAGAATTCGACATCCAGCAGCAGGTTCTGATTAAAACCCGCACCAAACTGGTCGAGTTGGAAGAGCGTCTGGCAAAACTCGAAGCCGCGCAAGAGCCTGAGCAGTCTGCCTTGGAAGCTGCCGAAGCCGCAGCCGAAGAAGCCGTCGAAGAAATCAAACAGCAAACCGAAGCCGGCGAATAAGGTCGTCTGAAACATGTCGCTTGCCTTGGTTTACAGCCGCGCCTTGAGCGGCATGAATGCGCCGTTGGTCGAAGTGGAAGCCCACCTTGCCAACGGCCTGCCTCATTTCAATATCGTCGGATTGCCCGACACCGAAGTCAAAGAAAGCCGCGACCGCGTGCGCGCCGCCATCATCCAAAGCGGTTTCGACTTCCCTGCCAAAAAAATCACCGTCAACCTCGCCCCCGCCGACCTGCCCAAAGAATCGGGACGTTTCGACCTGCCGATTGCGCTGGGCATCCTCGCCGCATCCGGACAAATCGCACCCGAAAAGCTCGCGCAGTACGAGTTTGCCGGCGAATTGGCGCTTTCCGGCATGTTGCGCCCCGTGCGCGGCGCGTTGGCGATGGCGTGGCAGGGTATGCAGGCGGGGCGTTCTTTCGTCTTGCCGCAGGAAAATGCAGAACAAGCCGCCGTGATGCGCGGTATTACCGTTTACGGCGCGTGCTCTTTGGGCGAAGTCGCCGCCCATTTGAACGGCATCGAACCCTTGGCGCAAACCGACTGCCAAGTCCCGCAGAGGTCGTCTGAAAACGCCAAACTGCCTGATCTCATCGATGTCAAAGGTCAACACACCGCCCGCCTTGCTTTGGAAATCGCCGCCGCAGGCGGACACAGCCTCTTGATGATGGGCCCGCCGGGAACGGGCAAATCCATGCTTTCCCAACGGCTGCCCGGCATTCTGCCGCCTTTGACCGAAGACGAATTGGTCGAAGTGTGGGCGTTGCGTTCGCTCCTACCCAATCATCAGCAACAACTCGACAGCCACCGTCCTTTCCGCAGCCCGCACCACAGCGCCAGCTCGGCAGCCATGGTCGGCGGCGGTTCCGAACCGCGTCCGGGCGAAATTTCATTGGCGCATCACGGCGTTTTATTTTTGGACGAGCTGCCTGAGTTCGACCGCAAAGTTTTGGAAGTTTTGCGTGAACCTTTGGAAAACGGCGAAATCCACATTTCCCGTGCGGCGCGCCAAGCCGTCTATCCCGCCAAATTCCAGCTCGTCGCCGCCATGAACCCTTGTCCGTGCGGTTATCTCGGGCATCCCGTCAAACCCTGCCGCTGCACGCCCGAAAGCGTCGCGCGTTACCGCAGCAAAATTTCCGGCCCGCTGCTTGACCGTATTGATTTGACCATCGAAGTCCCCAGTCTGTCCGCCGCCGAACTGATGCAGCAGGAAGCAGGGGAAAGCAGCGCCGTCGTGTTGGCGCGCGTGATCGCCGCCCGCGACAAACAATATGCGCGGCAAGGCAAAGTGAATGCCGCCTTGAGCGTCAGTGAACTCGACACGTCCGCACGCATCCAAAAAGAAGCGCAGGAAGCCTTGGGCAGCCTGTTGGAAAAACTCTCCCTCTCCGCCCGCAGCTTCCACCGCATCATGCGCGTGGCGCGTACATTGGCGGATTTAGCGGGCGATGAAGAAGTCGGCAGAAGCCATGTTTTGAAAGCCGTCAGCTTCCGCCGCGCGTTGTAAGGTTTTTCAGACGACCTTGGGTACTGAAAATGGAAGATTCAAGGTAAAAAGCCGAGACAGGTTGGGTATCTTGCTGGTGTTTTAAGCGAGGAATGTACTGTTTTATCAGGAAAATTCTGTTTTTGATAAATTGTCAGCACGTCCTAACATCACGGCGGTTTTCGTAAAAACCATGTAAACAAACGGCGCATTTTTGCCCAATATAAAGGATATTGATAAAATGACCCGTCCCTGCCGATGGCAGCAGCAGATTCCTCTGCCGCCAAAAGGTCGTCTGAACGGCATCATCAATATAGGTATCTCATGAATAAGAACACTCAATACGGCAAAGGCCTTTTCGGCTTTTTCTTCGGTCTCATCCTCGCCACCGGCGTGATCGGGGGCATCCTGTATTTTCTGAATCAAGACACCCCGAACGCCTTCAAGGGCGCGACCGAGCCTCAAAAACAGCAAACCGAGCCTGAAATCCTCAAGCCGCAGGAAAAATCCAAACCTGAGTCCAAGCCCGCAACTGAAGAGCAGCCTGTCGTCGTTCCCGTAGAGAAAGAGCGTCCGGCAGAAGAAGCCAAGCCCGAACAGAAACGCAGCGAAGCCGACGACGATGCGGCAGCCAAAGAAAAAGAACGCGCAGACAAAGAAGCGAAAGAAAAGGCAGATAAAGCCAAAGCCGAGAAAGAACGCGCGGACAAAGAAAAAGCGGAAAAAGAGCGTGCCGTCCATGAAGCGGAAGACGAAGCCCGCGAAGCAGAAAAAGCCCTGCGCGAAGCTGAAAAAGAAGACAAAGAATCTGCCGAACGCGAGTTAAGACAAAAACTCGCCGAGAAAAAGGCAGAGCTTGCGAAAAAACGCGCAGAAAAAGAAAAAGCCGACAAAGAAGCCGCCGATAAAACCAAAAAGGCAGCCGAGTTGACGGATAAACAAAAAGCGCGCGCCGAGCGTAAACTCGCCGAGAAAAAAGCGGCAGAGAAGAAAGCCGCCGAAGCCAAGAAAACCGAAACGGCCAAAACCAACAAACCGACCCCCGAGCAAATCCTGAACAGCGGCAGCATCGAAAAAGCCCGTCAGGAAGCGAATAAAGGCGCGGCGAAAGAAGTGAAGAAAGCCGAAGCGGACAAACAAACCGCTAAAGCCGACAATGCCAAAGCCGAAGCCAAAACTTCGGAAGGCGGTAAGAAAGTCATCCTGCAAATGGGTTCGTACGCCGACCGCAACAGCGCCGACGCGCAACGTGCCAAACTCGCCATGCTGGGCATTTCGTCCAAAGTGGTCGAACGCACCAACGGCGACAAAACCGTTTACCGCGTACAAAGCAACAGCATGTCGTCTGAAGCCGCAAAAAACGTTCAGAAAGACTTGCAAAAACACAATATCAACAGCCTGATGCGTTCGGCTCAATAAGGAGGCGGCAATGAAACGGACAACCAAACCGGCAGCCGTCCTCCTCAGCCTTGCGCTTGCCTTTTCTGCAAGTGCGCAGGCTGCGGTCGAAGGCGTGGATTACACGGTTTTGAACAAACCGATTCCGCAACAAGACGCATCCAAAATCGAAGTTTTGGAATTTTTCGGCTATTTCTGCGTACATTGCCAAAACTTTGATCCCGTCTTGCTGTCATACAGCAAAACTTTCCCGAAAGACGTTTACCTGCGTACCGAACACGTCGTCTGGATGCCTGAAATGCTGGGCTTGGCGCGGGTTGCCGCGGCGGTTAACACTTCGGGTTTGAAGTATCAGGCAAACCCCGCTATTTTCAAAGCCGTACACGAACAGAAAATCAATTTGGCGGATACCGCCACTTTCAAAAGCTGGGCGGCGGCACAAAAAAGCTTTGACAGCAAAAAACTGATTGCCGCATACGACGCACCCGCCAGCCTCGCAGCCGCTAAAAAAATGCAAAGCCTGACCGAGACTTACCGTATCGACGGCACGCCGGACGTCATCGTCGGAGGCAAATATCGGGTCATATTCAGCAGCGATTGGGCGAATGGGCAGAAAATCATAGGCGAGCTGATTAACAAAGTCCGCCAAGAGCGTTCCGGTAAAGCCGCTTCCAAAACCGCGCGCTGACGGAATTTAGCCAGACAGTTTCGGAATGACCGCAATAGATAAGGCGGTTTCCGAACTGTCTGTTTGTTTTGGGCGGCGTATAGTGGATTAACTTTAAATCGGGACAAGGCGACGAAGCCGCAGACAGTACAGATAGTACGGCACCGATTCACTTGGTGCTTCAGCACCTTAGAGAATCGTTCTCTTTGAGCCAAGGCGAGGTAACGCCGTCTGGTTTAAAGTTAATCCACTATAAAATCCATAAAAACAATACTGCTGAGGGATAGGGCAAAACACTGCCATACCGCAGCAGTTTTCCGATTCTGATACCGCTTCATCCTGAAATCCAGACGGGCAAACGTCGTCTGAAAACCAAAAAAGAAAGCAATATGGACATTTTGACTTTATTAAAAGCCCTGATTATGGGCATTGTGGAAGGCTTGACGGAATTTCTGCCGATTTCAAGTACCGGCCACTTGATTGTATTGGACGACTTGCTCAATTTCCACAGCAACGGCAAAGTCTTTGAAATCGCCATCCAACTGGGCGCAGTGCTTGCCGTGATTTTTGAATACCGTCAGCGTTTTACCTCCGTTTTGTCCGGAGTAGGCAAAGACCGTGCCGCCAACCGCTTCGTGTTGAACCTTGCCATCGCGTTCGTGCCGGCCGCTTTGATGGGATTTTTGTTTAGAAAACAAATTAAATTATATCTATTTAACCCGATTACCGTCGCCATCATGCTGGTGCTGGGCGGATTCTTTATTTTATGGGTCGAAAAACGCCAAAGCAAAGTCAAACCTAAAGTCAAAAGCGTGGACGAAATGCGCCCGATCGACGCGCTTGTGGTTGGCTGCGCCCAAGTGTGCGCGCTGGTGCCGGGGACTTCGCGTTCGGGCAGTACGATTATGGGCGGTATGCTGTGGGGCATCGAGCGCAAAGCAGCGACTGAATTTTCTTTCTTCCTCGCCGTGCCGATGATGATTGCCGCCACCGGCTATGACGTATTCAAACACTACAAACTCTTTACTTTGCAGGATGTCGCCCTGATTGCCGTCGGTTTCATCGCCGCCTTCTTGGCAGGTTTCCTGGCGATTAAATCGCTGCTGAAATTCGTGTCCAGCAAAAACTATGTTCCGTTTGCCTACTACCGCATCGTCTTCGGCGGATTGATTCTGCTGTCTGCGCAGATGGGCTGGGTCAAATGGACTACATGATGTCGAAGCAAGGATAATCTGAACATGATAAAAGGTCGTCTGAAACCTCGAAAACCAGGTTTCAGACGACCTTTGATTTGTCCGGATACACCATATCGCAATAGGTTCAAGCAGCGCCGTAGGGGATTTGTCCTGCCAAATCCAAATGCATGAATGAAAGTTCCGGATTGTCGGTTTAACGCAGGGGTCGTCTGAAAAACCATCGTTTAAGGTTTTTCAGACGACCTTTTGATAAGAACTTCAGACAGGATTATTCGATGATTTCGGTGAATACGACGGTTTTGCCGCCGCGGGTCAGCGTGGCGAAACCGTCCTCAAGCTGCCATATTGTGCTTGCGTTGCGGTATTCCGTGGTTTTGGTCATCGAATGGGTTTGCGTCAGTTTTTCGACCGTACTTCCCTGACGCAGTTCGACCGTCATCGGGCTGTTGCTGTTGACGTAGATGGCGGAGATGCGGCTGCCGTCGGCGGCTTGGTAGCGGATGGCGTTGTTTTGAGCCTCGGCGACGACGGCGCGCGGGGCATCGGGGCGGACGGCTTTATACGAACCGCAGGCGGTACACAGTCCAAGCAACAGCAGGAGGGCGGATCTCTTCATAGCGTCTCAATAATGGTGGTGGGGAATGTGGCCTTCGAGATGGTAACGCGTTCCGCAGTAGGGGCATTCGATGTCGCTGTCGGACTGAATTGGAAGGAAGACGCGCGGATGACCGTTCCAAGTTTCGTGGTTGGGGCCGGAGCAGTGCAGCGGCAGGTCTTTGGGCTGGATAATGACGGTTTCGGTGTTTGCGTTCATGATTTTTCCTTGGTAAGTCCGACCTTATTGTACGATATATCGCCTGCTTGTGCAGCGCAAAAGGTCGTCTGAAAAGAAGTTTTGATTTGATAATGCTTTGGTTATAATGCGGTTTTTATGATGAATCAGCTTTAAATCCACTTTATTTCAGACGGGCTTTAACATGACGACACTTTTCCGGCAGGATGATTTGAACCCTCAAGATGCGGCAGAATTTCTCTACACATTGAGCGCGGCGTATTTGGATTATACGGATGCGGCAGGCGATGAGGAAATGCGGTGTTTGAACGACGAGCAGCACACGCTGACGGCTTACTGCTATTTGGACAGCCAAGTGCAGGAGGGCGGCTTCGTGCAACTGATTGCGGCGGGTTACGGCGAATATGTGTTCCATAACCCCGTCGCCGACAGCCTGCGCCGCTGGCGGATTAAACCGACGCCTAAGATTTTGGATAAGGCGAAGGCTTTATACGAGCGGGACGGCGCAAAAATCGAGGAAATGGCGGACAGCGGGGCATCTTTGGACGCGATTCGTGCCGAGTTTCCTGATTTTGAGGAATTGGACGGCGAATATTACGAAATCGCGGATGACGATATGGCGGCGGCTGTAGCGTATGTATTGGCAAATTGGGAGAAGTTTGCAGAGATTGCGGATTGATGGGGCGTTAAGAAATATTGAACGGATTTTCCTGTTTGGAAGGTCGATAACAAAAGGTCGTCTGAAAACCTGATTCAGTTTTCAGACGACCTTTTTTCAGACGAGCTTAAGCGTAATGCCGCTCTTCGCCTTTGCCGTCCACATTCTCGGCGCAGCGTTTGCAGATGGTTTCATGTCCTGCGACTGTGCCGATGTCGTGGGTGTAGTGCCAGCAGCGTTCGCATTTTTCGCCGTCGCTGGCTTTGGCGGTAACGGCGAGTTCGCTGCCGGTTTTGACTTCGACTTTGGACACCAAGAGGGCAAAGCGCAATTCTTCGCCCAAGGCGGTCAGGTAGTCGGCGGTGGCTTCCGGTGCGGTGATTTCGGCTTCTGCCTGCAATGACGAGCCGACGGTTTTGTCGGCGCGCAAAGGTTCGATGGCGGCGGTTACGGCTTCGCGGGCTTCGCGGACTGCCGTCCATTTTTTCACCAGTTCGGCTTCGGCTTTTTCGTTGATGGGCGGGAACTCGTGCCAAGTGTGGAAGAGGACGCTGTCTTCTTCGCCGCCGCCGATGATGTCCCACGCTTCTTCGCCGGTGAAGCACAAAATCGGTGCAATCAAGAGAACCAGGCTGCGCGTGATGTGGTACAGGGCGGTTTGCGCGCTGCGGCGGGCGTGGCTGTCGGCTTTGGTGGTGTAGAGGCGGTCTTTCAGGATGTCAAGGTAGAACGCGCCCAAGTCTTCCGAGCAGAAGGCGACGATGTCTTTCACGGCGAAGTGGAAGGCGTAGCGCGGATAGAAGTCGCCTGCCAGACGCTCTTGCAGCTGGCGCGCCAACACTAAGGCGTAGCGGTCGATTTCGACCATGTCTGCCTGCGGTACAGTGTGTTCGAATGGGTCGAAATCGCTCAGGTTGGCAAACAGGAAGCTCAAGGTGTTGCGGATGCGGCGGTAGCTTTCGGTTACGCGTTTGAGAATTTCTTTGGAAATCGCCAATTCGCCGCTGTAATCGGTGGATGCCGCCCACAGGCGCAGGATGTCCGCGCCGAACTCGTTATAGACTTCTTGCGGCGCGACGACGTTGCCGATGGATTTCGACATTTTGCGGCCGTTTTGGTCCACTACGAAACCGTGGGTCAGAAGCTGTTTGTAAGGGGCGCGTCCCATGGATGAGGCGCAGCCGGTCAGCATGGAGGATTGGAACCAGCCGCGGTGTTGGTCGCTGCCTTCGAGGTAGAGGTCGGCGGGCCAGTCCAATTCTTCGCGTTGTTTCAAGACGGAATAATGGGTCGAGCCGGAGTCGAACCATACGTCCATCGTGTCGGAAAGTTTGTCGTAGTTTTCACAGTCTTCCGCGCTCAACAATTCGCTTTTATCGAGTGAGAACCATGCCTCGATGCCTTTTTCTTCGATTTTCAGGGCGACTTTTTCCAAAAGCTCGGCGGAGTTTGGATGCAGCTCGCCGGTTTCTTTGTGGACGAAGAAGGTCATCGGCGTGCCCCAGTAGCGTTGGCGCGAAACGACCCAGTCGGGGCGGCCTTCGATCATGGCTTCGAGGCGCGCGCGACCCCAAGACGGGAAGAACTCGGTGTCGTCCACGGCTTTGATGGCTTTGTCGCGCAGGGTCTTGCCGTCGCTGCCGGCTTTGTCCATGCCGACAAACCATTGACCTGTCGCGCGGTAAATCAGCGGGGTTTTGTGGCGCCAGCAGTGGGCGTAGCTGTGTTCGATTTTGCTGCTTGCCAAGAGGTTGCCGGTTTCTTCCAGCCATTGCAGGATGACGGGATTCGCTTCCCAAACGCTCATGCCTGCCACGCGCGGCGTTTCGCTGATGTATTTGCCTTCGGCATTGACGGGGTTGTAAAGCTCGATGCCGTATTTGTTGCAGACGGCGTAGTCTTCCAAACCGTGCGCGGGGGCGGTGTGCACCAAGCCCGTACCGGCGTCGGTGGTAACGTGTTCGCCGTTGAGCATGGGAATATCGCGTTCGAGGAACGGATGATTCATGTGCAGGTTTTCCAGCTTGTCGCCGGTGGTTTCTGCCAATACTTTCAGGTCGTCTGAAGTAAAACCGTAGCGTTTGAGCGCATCTTCCGCCAAATCTTTCGCCAATACCAATTTGCCTTTGGGCGTATCAATCAGTTGGTAAACCACGTCCGCACCCGCAGATACGGCTTGGCTTGCGGGCAGCGTCCAAGGCGTGGTCGTCCAGATGACGGCAAACACTTTGCCTTCGATGCCGGACAAACCGAATGCGGCGGCAAGCGCGGCGGTATCTTTAAACGGATAGCCGACGTCAATCGCAGGCGATACCTTGTCTTTGTATTCCACTTCCGCTTCCGCCAGCGAAGAGCCGCAGTCCAAGCAGAATTGAACTGGTTTCGCGCCGCGGTAGAGATAGCCCGATTTGTAGATTTCGCCGAGCATACGCACGGTATCCGCCTCGGTTTTGAAATCCATGGTCAGGTAAGGATTGTCCCAGTCGCCCAACACGCCCAGACGGATGAAGTCTTTTTTCTGGCGGGCAATCTGCTCGGCGGCGTATTCGCGGCACAATTCGCGGAAGCGCGCTTTGGGCATGTCTTTGCCGTGCAGCTTTTCCACCATCACTTCGATGGGCAGGCCGTGGCAGTCCCAGCCCGGCACATAAGGCGCATCGAAACCGGCTTGGGTTTTGCTGCGGATAATGATGTCTTTGAGGATTTTGTTGACGGCATGACCGATGTGGATGTCGCCGTTGGCATACGGCGGGCCGTCGTGCAGGATGAATTTCGGACGGCCTTTGGCGATTTCGCGCAGTTTTTGATAGCGTTTGTGCTCGTACCAGCTTTTCAGCCACGCAGGCTCGCGCTTGGCAAGGTTGCCGCGCATCGGAAACGGGCTTTCGAGCAGGTTTACGGTTTTGCTGTAATCGGTCATGTTGTGATTCTCTATGGTTTCGGTATTTCGGTTTCAGACGACGTTTTGCAAACAAGGTCGTCTGAAAAAATGCAAAGGGCTATTGTAGCCGAATTGTATTGTTTTTATAAGGGGTTCGGACGAAAGCTTGGGGCTTGGTGCAAGGGTGGAGGAGTCGGTTTTGCCGTAAATTTTGCGGTTGGACGGGTTCACATTAAACCGAGGCGGCATTGCCTCGATTTGCTTTGATTTTTCGTTACTTTTTGATGAAGGTTGACCCGATGCCAAAATTAAATGATAATCTATATCATTTAATATTATAAATAGATGAATTTAATTTTATTACTTTGCAAAACATCCTGCGGTTCACTTGCGTTTTGCGTCTGCTCGTCTCTTAAACCTCAAAATAGGCGACATATTCAAGCAATGCTTTTCAAATTAAAATTTACCCTTCTTTTTCTAGCGGTTTCCGCTATTCCCGCTTCTGCCTTTGCCGAATCTTCCAACCATCCAATTACCGCCGACGAATACCGTGCCGCTGCCGTGGGCGTACTGCCGACGGTTGAAGTGCGTGGAAAGCGTGCGGACAAGCCGTTTCGAACACCTTCTGCGGTCAGCCACCGCGATGCGGACGAATTGGGGCAGGATGCGAACACGCTGATCCGCACCATGCCCGGCACGTTTACGCAGCACGATTTGGGGCAGGGCGGTTTTGCCGTCAACATCCGCGGACTGGAAGGCTTCGGGCGTGTGAATACGACGGTGGACGGCGTGACGCAGACCTTTTTCCAAGCCAATCCGGCGCACGGTTGGAACGGCAACACCACTTACGTCGATGAAAACTTTATTGCAGGCATTGATGTATCGCGCGGTTCGGTTGCCGGCGTGGGCGGCGTGAACGCCTTGGCGGGCAATGCCGAATTGCGGACGCTGGATGTGGATGATTTGGTTGCCAAAGACCGCAAATTCGGTTTTCAGACGACCTATCGTCAAGGTACGAACGGCTACGGCAAAAACGGCATGATGGGCGCGGCGGTTCGCCACGAATTTGAAAACGGCGGCAGCATCGGCTTTCTTAGCGCGATCAGCGGCAAGCGCAAGAGCGGCTATAAAAACGGTGCGGGAGAAGTGATTACCGGCGACGAATTTGACGCGGATACGGCGGCGGAAAGCGGCATCCGTTCGTGGGGTACGCTCAATAAGCTGCACATCCGCCCCAGCCGCTACCACAGCATTATCCTCGGCCATATGATGAACCGTGCGCGCTTCACCAACAACCACAGTCCTTTGCAGGTCAATACGCAGACGGGTTTGCTGAAATACCGCTACAACCCTTTGTCCGACTGGGTGGATCTCCAGCTTGACGCATCTTTCAGCAATGCGCGGCAGAAGTTTTTGCAGGGCGAAAGCGCGCGTGAAGACTACGTCGGACGCACCACGCGCAGCCCGACCACTTCGCTGACCCTGCAAAACCGCTCGACCACCGACATCGGCAACAGCGAATTGTCGTTGAACTACGGTGCGAAATTCATGCGTACGCGCTACAACAGCAATTACGAAAACAACACCATGCTGCTTGCCGAAGGCAAACAAAACCTCGACAGCGCATTTTTTGATGCTGAGTGGAAACCCGGGAAATGGACGCTTCATGCCGGTTTGGGTTATGAACGCTACGGCTTGCGCGGCTATCTGCCGCCGACCGACGACGACGGCGCGATTATCCTGCCGCGCGGCGGCGACATCCGTTTCAACCGCAAAGAAGACCATCTGAATCCGCGTTTCGGCGTTGCGTACAAACCGTGGGACTGGTTGCAGGTTTACGCCAATATCGGCAAAAGCAGCCGCAGCCCGACCGTGCAGGAATTCATGTACGTCAACAACGTCCAAGGCAGCCCGTATTCGGTCAATCCTTATCTTAAGGGCGAATCTTCGTTCAACCGCGACATCGGCTTCAATATCCACAAACAAGGCATTTGGAAAGCGGACGACACTCTCAACCTGAAAGTCGGTTATTTCAACAACCGCGTGAAGAACTATATCGTCCAAGACCAGTTTTATATCTGTCGGGACAACGGCGTACAGCGTTGCACCATCGACGAAGCGGTCGGCAGCGACAGCAATGCGATAGGCGTGTTCCGCAATATGCCCGACACCACCAAAATGCGCGGTTGGGAAATCGAAGGCGGTTACGACTTCGGGCGCGGCTACATCAATCTCGCATGGAGCAAAACGCGCACCACCTTCCCGCATGATTTCCTTGCCGATTTGGGCTTCTCCCATATCCGCGCCATGCCTTCCAGCGTTTGGATGGTGGATGCGGGAACGCGCTGGCTGGACAACCGCCTGACAGTCGGTACGCGCATCAGCTATACGGGCAAAGACACCGTGGCTGAAGGCGTAGATGTCGATACTCAGGTTCAGACGACCCGCCAAGTCGCCGGCAATCCCAAAATCATCGACCTTTACGCCACTTGGCAGGCGCGTAAAAACCTGCGTTTTTTCTTTAATATCGACAACCTGACCAACCGCGTTTACAACTACCCGCTCAGCGGCGGCACACTCGCCACAGGCAATTTGGGCGAGGGCAACAACGTCAACCAAGGCACGGGACGCGGGCGGACGATATACGGCGGTCTGACCTTGAAATTCTAAAAGGTCGTCTGAAAAGCGCAAACGCCGTTTCAGACGACCCCAAACCGACAGGACAAACATGATGTTCAAACCGATTTTATACAGGCTCGCCGCTGCCGCTTGGCTGTTTGCGGCAGCCGCTGTCCATGCCGCTGCGCCGCAAGGGCGGATTTACGATACGCAGGCGGGGCGGGAGATTGCCCCCGAAGCCTTGGTGCAGCAGTTGAAAGAGGCGGATGTCGTCTTAATCGGCGAAAAACACGACGAGGCGGCGCACCACAACGCGGAAGCATGGCTGTTGGCGCAGACCGCCGAGTCAAGGCAGTCAGGTTCCGTGCTTTTGGAAATGCTGGACGCTTCGCAGCAGCGGCAGGTCGGCGAAGTGCAGGCGTGGATGCAGTCGGGCGGCAAAACCACGCCGCGCCGCCTGAATGAAAAAATGGGCTGGAACAACGCATGGCAATGGCAGGATTACAGCGCGCTCGTCCATTTCCTGATGGGACAAAAAGCCAAAGTTTTGGCGGCAAACCCCGAACGCGCCGCTGTGCGCCAAGCGGCTTCGTTTGTGCCGCAAGGGAAAGCGGGCGGCGATGCGCGCGTACGCGAGGCTTTGGGCAAAATCATGGGTGGCAACCACGGCAGCACCGACGGGCTGGTGTCCATGCAGCAGTTTAAAGACCACACGATGGCGCAAAACCTGATTGCCGCGCCCAAACCCGCCTGGATGCTGGCGGGCGCAATACATACGTCCAAGCAGCTCGGCGTACCGCTCTTCCTGCGCGATGCGGGCTATGGCGGCAAAGTGAAGGTCGTGATACTCGCCGACCCTGCCAACAGCCCCGAAAACGAACATGGCGATTTTATTTGGTATGTGAAATAGACGTGCAGTCAAGATACAGGTCGTCTGAAAACGTAGGTTGGATTCTCGAATCCGACAGCCTGTTTCTTATGTTTTAGAAGCATAAAGCATGAATGTCGGATACAAGTATCCGACTACGTTTTTCAGACGACCTCCCAAACCATACGCAACCACCACAAGGAAAGACGGAAAAATGCCCGAACCAACCCTTTACGAACGTTATCTCGAACTCAAAAAACAAGGCGTCCACCAGCGCGATGCCGTTGCCCGCCTGGGCGTCAGTGAAGGCGAACTCGTTGCCGCCTTCCCCGAGACGCAATATCTGGGCGGCAACTGCGCCGACTTCCTGACCGAACTCGAAGTCTTGGGCGAAGTGAAAAGCGCGGTACGCAATGTTGCCGCGTTGTCCGAAAAAACAGGTATTTACCGCAACCTCGAACTCTCGCCTATGATGGGGACAGCCATTAATTTGGGCGGGCTGGATTTGCGCCTGTTCATGCGCCATTGGAAACACATCTTCGCCGTCCGCAACGGCGAGGCGCGCGCGTTTCATTTTTACGATGCGGCGGGCAAAGCCATTCAAAAAGTCCATCTGACCGAAGCTGCCGCCATACCCGTATGGGAACGCCTGTGCGCCGCCTACCGTACGGATGCCGCGCCCGTTTTTGAAACGCCGCCCGAAGCTGCCCCCTACGAAAACGTCGAGCTGACGGACGATGCGCTTGCCGCCTACCGCGAAGAGTGGAAAGGGCTGAAAAACGTCCACCATTTCCGCATCGTCCTCTCCCAATTCGGTATAGACCGCCTGCAAGGTTTGGAATACGCGCCTGAAGGCGACGCGCAAAAACTGAAGTGCGAAGCCGTCGAGTTCATTTTCCGCCAATGCGCCGCAAGAGGCATGACCCTGCTCGTGTTCGTCAACAACAGTGGCATCGTCCAAATCCAAACCGGACAGGTTCACCATGTCGATCGCGCCGACGGCTGGCTGACCGTCAGCGATTTTGCCGAAGAAAAATTCAATTTCTTCCTCGACGATACCAAACTCGCCGAACTTTGGTTCGTCCGCCGTCCGGGCAGCAACGGCATTGTCCACAGTATCGAAGCCTATGACGACCGCCGCAATTTGGTGCTGCAACTGTTTGGCAGACCTGCCGATGCCGAAGCGGAATCCGAAGCGTGGCGCGCGCTGATTGCCGCAGTGCGCCAAACATACGGGCTGTAATCTTTCTTTAAACAAACACCTCGTCTGAAACCCCGTTTTGGGTTTTCAGACGACCTCCAAACCCTGCAAACCATACGGAAACATCATGAAAAAAATCATCATCGCCGCCGTCCTGACCCTGCTTGCCGCCCATGCCGCTGCGCAACGCGTCGTGATCCTGACCCCCGACGTTGCCGACATCGCCGCGAAACTCGGTGCGGACAAAGAAGTCGTCGGCATCCACGAGTTCAACCGCAACCCCGCCTATAAAAACACGCCGTCCATCGGCTTTTACCGCAATTTCTCCGCCGAACCCATCATCGCGAAAAAGCCTGATTTGGTGATCGGAAGCTGGATGGCGAAACCCGACGGCATTTACGCCCAACTCAGCCGCGCCGGTGTCAAAGCGGAAAACGTCAATTCAAACGAAACGCTGGAGCAATACCAGCAAAGTTTCGCCCGCATCGGCAAATTGTTGGGCAAGGAAAAGCAGGCGCAGGCTTTGGCGCAGCAGTTTAAAAACAGCATCAAGGCGCAGCCTGCCAACGGCAAACGCTACATCCTCAGCTACGACGGCCGTTATGTTGCGGGTAAAAACACCGTCGGCGACGTGCTGATCCGTTTGGCAGGCGGGACGAACGCCGCCGCTTCGGTGGACGGACTCAAACCGTTCTCGCGCGAAGGCTGGCTCAACGCGAAACCTGACGTCATCATCATCGCCAAACACAATGAAAAAGCCCTCGGCGGTCTCGACAAAATCATGACGCGCCCCGAAATCGCCTCCAGCCCCGCCGGGAAAAACAAACGTATCCTGTTCTGGCAGGCGGACGACTATATGCGCTACGGCCTCTACACGCCTGACATCGTCCGCAAGCTGCACGATTTAGGGAAATAAGGCGCGGTCGTCTGAAAGTTGCGTGATGGCATGAAGTCGGATGGGGCAATCCGGCTTTTTGTCGGTTTCAGACGACCTTCTTTTGCCGCCGTTGTTTCGGAACAGATGCACATGAAGGCAGCAGCGTTCTGCGTTCGTTTATTGTGAACAGGTCGTCTGAAAACGGGCAACGGCGAATCCGTCGGCGTTTCGCAGCCGCTGCCGAAATACTCTTCAAAGAATCACAACGTGAAAAAATGGCTTCCGGCGTTGCCGGTTTTATCTTTGTTTCTGATCTGGTTTTGCGCCGGAGTAGGCGAGGGCGGGTGGAGCAATCCGCTTGCCGCCGATCCCGTGTTGATGGAAATCCGCCTGCCGCGTATTTTTGTCGCTTTGCTGGTCGGCGCAGCACTTTCCGCCAGCGGCGCGGCGTTGCAGGCGTTGTTTGAAAACCCGCTTGCCGACCCGAGCTTGATCGGTACGTCGGGCGGGGCGGCGATGGGCGTAGTGCTGGCGATTGCGATGGGCTGGAACATCGCCGTACCGCTGGCGGCATTTGCGGGCGCGTTTGCCGTCTGCATCCTGATTCTGCTCGGACACCGTCTGGTCGGCGGCGGCAAGCTGGGGCTGTTGGTCATGGGTTTTGTGGTCAGCGCTTTGTGCGGCGCGTTGGTCAGCCTGATTCTCTTCCTTTCAGACGACATGGCATTACGCAGCGCCATGACTTGGCTCTCGGGCAGCTTCTCCGAAGCAGGTTTTGTTTCGCCGGCTTACGCAGGCGGCGTGATGCTGGCAGGTTTGGTCGTGCTGGCCGCCGTCGGCCGCCGTCTCGACTATCTGCTCTTGGGCGACGAAACCGCGCACACTATGGGCATCAGCGTCGCCGCCACCCGCGTAGCAACCATCATCGGCGCGGCTTTGATGACCGGCGCCGCCGTCTCGCTCGGCGGTATTATCGGTTTCGTCGGCATGATGATACCCAACGTATTGGCGCAGGCAGTCGGCGGCTCGCGCACCCGCCTGATTATCCTGTCCGCCGCCGTTGGCTCGATTTTTATGTTGCTCGCCGATACGTTTGCTCGTTGGGTGGTGTACCCCATCGACCTGCCCGTCGGCATCGTCATCGCCATTTTGGGCGGGCCGTTTTTCCTGTGGCTGATTGTCAAAGACCAAAGGAGCTGACATGGCATTGCTTATCGAAAACTGCACCGTCAAAGCCGGAAAACGCACCATCCTGTCTTTGGAACGCGCCGAATTTCCCCAATGCGCCGTCAGCGCGGTCATCGGCCCCAACGGCGCGGGCAAGTCCACCCTGCTCAAACAGTTCCTCTACCATCCGCAAGCAAGCTGGTGTGGAACGCCCATGAAGGACGCGCTCAGACAGCATAAAATCGCCTGGGTCGGGCAACACGAACATTTCAACCTCCCCATGACACTCTCCGAATACGTCCTCATCGGGCGATACCCCCAACTCGCCTGGTATCGGCGACCCAAACAGGCAGACACCCGACGCGCCCAATCCCTGCTCGAGCATTTCGACCTCGCCGACCTGCAACACAAACGCATCCAAACCCTCTCCGGCGGCGAACAGCAACGCGCCGCCGTCATCCGCGCGCTGTTGCAGGATGCCGAAGTCCTCTTTCTTGATGAGCCGACCAACCATCTCGACGTCCGCTATCAACACAGCCTGATGCAGCACCTCACAACCTTGCCCGAACAAGGCATGACCGTCGTCATGGTGTTGCACGACCTCAACCTCGCCGCCCACTACGCCGGCCACATCACCTTGATGAAAAACGGCAGCATCACCGCCGCAGGCGCAACCGCCGACATCATGGACGCAGAACGCCTCAGCCAAACCTACGACTGGCGCATCCTCGAATGCACCGCCAACGGCAAAACGTGGTTTCAAGCGGAGACTTTGTAAGGGGTCGTCTGAAAAGCGGTTGTATCGTGAGTTAACCGTGAAATCCTCGCAAAAAAGGTCGTCTGAAAGTTTCAGACGACCTTTCTGGCCTCAACTTTGCCAGCTGACCTGCGTAAGGTGTGTGTAGCAGCCACACACGCAGTTGGTTGGATATACAGGCTACGGCTTGCTAAATATACTTAGCTACATTTTCAGCTTTTTGACAAAAATCTTGTACATTAAATTCAACTATACTTGCAGGAATATCATTAAAAGCACGAGCTGAAAAAATAATAATGTGCGAATTATTTACTTCGATACGAAAGTGTGCTCTTTCACGATGTTTAAATTTTGTTATCATACTCTCAAAACGAATACTAGTATTTGGGTTAGGTAAAATTGGAATCCTGATAATTGATTGTCTTTCAGTTACATTTGCCGATTGATATTCTTTTCCACAATATTCTCTTAGACTTCCTGAAAAATCTGAATTTCTATATATTCCTGCTTCTTTATAATTATCTCTAATACGCAGAATTTCATTGACAATAAAATCTAAGCATTTTATTGCCTCTTTGCTGACTCTCTTGACATCATCTCTTGAATCGTTTTTATAAAACTTAACGAAATCATACGAGTATTCTCTTAGCTTGTTGATACTTTCCTTAATTTCAACATCGAACATATTCACCCCATCTTAGTTAAATAGCAAAACTGATTTTATAAAACTACCTTCAAATACTTCCCAGTATAACTCCCTTTAACCTTCACCACTTCCTCGGGACTACCGGAAGCAATAATTCTGCCCCTGCCATCGCCACCTTCTGGTCCCAAGTTGACAATATAATCAGCCGTTTTTATAACGTCAAGCAAACCGTAGCCTGCATTCCCTCTAACCGCGTGCGTGGCTGCGCCACACACCCTACCTGGGGGAGACGCAAACCTTAAGATTGGGGTGTAGCAACTGTATTTTTGACCCCGTCGGGCAAAAATACCAAAACTCAAATCAAGCCGTTCGGATACCGTTTTCGGCAAAGTAATCATTCAATATCGTCAGCAGTCGGTATACATTGTAGCGTGGGCTTTGCCCACGATAATGTTGGGTAAAAGAGGTCGTCTGAAATTTTGAGTTTGATTCGTGGGCAAAGCCCACGCTACGGGTTTCTATTCTCTCTTGCTACGGCTTATCGTAAGTTGTTGAGTGTGTAGTTGGATTCTCGAATCCGAACAGTTGTAGATGTTCGAAATCCTCGCAAAAAAGGTCGTCTGAAACTTTCAGACGACCTTCCTGACAACTATTTACACGCTTTCTTCACAACAAACCTTCCGCTTTGACCCAAGCCAAAATATCGGCTTCTACGGCTTCGGGTGAACCGGAGTTGTCGATTTTGACGCCGTATTCGTCTGCGCCGAGTTCTTCCAGGATTTCCAGTTGCGAATCCAGCATCCCCGCCTTCATGTAATGCCCTTGGCGCGCCATCATGCGTTCGAGGTTGATGGCTTGTGGCGGCGTCAGGTGGATGAAGGCGGTTTTGCCTTGTGCGTCGCGCAGGATGTCGCGGTATTGTCGTTTCAAGGCGGAGCAGGTAACGATGGTGTACGCCGCGCCGCTTTGCGCCTGTTCCGTCATCCAGTCGCGCAGGTTGCAGAGCCACGGATAGCGGTCTTCGTCGGTCAGCGGGATGCCCGCGCCCATTTTGTCGCGGTTGGCTTGGGTGTGGAAATCGTCGCCTTCGGCGTAGGGGCATTGGTCGAGGTGTTTTTGCAGGGACAGGGCGGCGGTGGTTTTGCCGCAGCCGCAAACGCCCATCATCACAAAATGCGTCGTCATGTTCTCTTCCTTTGTTGGATTTGAAAGATATAAGGTCGGGCAGACGGTTTCAGCGTCTCAAAACCGTTTTCAGACGACCTCAAACCACGGCAAACAGCAGCGCTGACACTGAAAAACCGATGGCGGCAATCAGCGTTTGGTTGACCGTCCATGTTTTGAGCGTGGTCGGTACGTCCATATCCAAAAGGCGGCCGACCAGCCAGAAGCCCGAGTCGTTGAAGTGGCTGCAGCCGACCGAGCCTGCCGCGGTTGCCAAAACGACGCAGGCGAGTTGCCAGTCGTTGAAGCCTGCGGCGGCAACGGCGGGTGCCATCAATGCGGCGGCGGTGGTCAGCGCGACGGTTGCCGAACCTTGCGCGATACGCAGCGCCAATGCCACCAAGAAACAGCCCAACAATACGGGTATACCCAAATTTGCCATGCTGTCTGCCAACGCCTGACCGATGCCCGACGCGCGCAACACGCCGCCGAACATCCCGCCCGCGCCGGTAATCAGAATGACCGAACAAACGGGGGCGAGTGCGCCGTCCACCGTTTTTTCCAACGCGCTCGCCTTCACGCCGCGTTTGCTGCCCAAGACATAAAGCGCCACCAAAACCGAAATCAACAGCGCAACCGGAGTCGAGCCGATCATGCGCGCCACTTGCACCCAATGCTCGTCCGCGCTGACGACTTTTTCACTGATTAAGGTGGACAGCCCCGTGTTCATAAAAATCAACAGCATAGGAATCAACATAATGCCGACCACGGTCGAAGCCTTGGCAGGCGTTTGCGGCTGGTCGTTGTCCACCGCGCCGCCACTGAGCAAATCGGGAACGGGAACGCGGATAGTGCGTCCCAAAACCTGCCCCAGCAGATAGCCGCTGACATACCAAGTGAACATGGCGACGGGCAATCCCAAAATCAGCACCTGACCGATGTTCGCCGAATAAAATTCCGAAGCTGCAATCGGACCGGGGTGGGGCGGCAGGAAAACGTGCATCACCGAAAACGCGCCGATAGACGCCAAAGCATAAGGCAATACGTCCTGCTTCATGCGCCGCGCCGTCGCAAAGACAATCGGCAGCATCACCACCAGCCCCGCATCAAAGAAAATCGGGAAGCCGAAAATCAGTGACGCCACGCCCAAAGCAAACGGCGCGCGTTTTTCGCCAAACATCCGAATCAACGCATCCGCCAGCGACTGCGCCCCACCCGAAGTTTCCACCAGCCGCCCGAGCATCGCGCCCAAGCCGACCAGCAAAGCCACGCTGCCGAGCGTGCCGCCGAAGTTTTTCAGCAGAACGTCGTTCACAATCTTATCCATCGGCAGCCCCGTCACCACCGCCGTCAGCAGGCTCACCGACACCAAGGTCAACAGCGCATGGACACGCAGTTTTACAATCAACAGCAAAATCAGCACAATCGCCATCGCTGCAATACCCAGCAGCCAGCCCGCGCTCAAAGTCTGAGTCCAACCGTCCATTTTGAAGCCTTTCTTTGTAATCAGAATACAAGGTGATTAATGTTTTTCAAACGTATTAAATAGACCATAGCACGATTTGCAACGGGGCGGTATGGCGGGTTTTTGATGCCGTAAGCGTTTAATTTTTAGATGAATTTTAATGATGAATGGGAGATAAAATAGAGAGTAGGAAAGATCAGGTCGGATGAGATATTAAATAAGGCAGAGAGGTCGTCTGAAAGTTTCTTTATCGGGTGTCGGGCATGAAATATTATGCAAAAAGGTCGTCTGAAAACTTTTCAGACGAC
>KV796958.1:24761-51601 GCA_001809325.1 Neisseria sp. HMSC077D05
AAAAGGTCGTCTGAAAACTTTTCAGACGACCTCTAATATTTTTGAAAATTGAAATGAAAAAACTACCTGCCGTTACTTTTGAGTAGGTGGGGTGGAAGGATTTTGTACCTGATTTTGCAGGTTCTTTTTATCTTTCTCTTCTGCGGCGTTTCTTGCATTTTCGGGCATCAGCTGATAAAGCTCGTCTAGTTCTTTCGGTTCGGTAATCGCTTTCTTCACGATGAAATTAATTAGGTCGAACATTTTTGCGGCAGCCCTATCAAAATCTTCATCTGAAATTTGACCGGGATGTACGGCATTATTTCCGGTAATACGCAAAGTATCGGCAACTTTGACAACCTGTCCTGAGAATACTCCTTTTTCAACCAGCGACCTGATGTCGTCATTAATGTTTTTTCCTTTTTCTCCCAAGTGGATACATAATTTTTGCAAGCCTAAACGCAATAATGCCGCCACGCCTCGGGGGGATTTGATGAAAATTCGGGCGGCTTCTTCGTAATCTTTTTTGACATCTTCGGGCATATCTTCGGCTGGAAGTGGGGCTGAGCCGAAATCGGGGTAGATCATTTCTCCTTCTTTGGCACGATAGTCAACACCATAAGGGATTGTTTGAGTTACTCGCCAAATGCTATATTTTTTACAATGAACGCAAATCGCTCGGTAATAAACCCTTTGTTCTTTACTTTGCCATTGCATATGCGCAAATGCCGCACAATGCGGGCAATTAAAAGCAGGTTTCCCAAATTCAGGTGCTGTGTATTTTGTCATTTCTGCCATCTCCCTATCAATGTTAACAAAACAATATTTATTGGTTTCGATAAAGGTCGTCTGAAAACTTTTCAGACGACCTTTTTTTATATCAACCTTACCATCAAGCCGCGTTGTCGAAGCCGCTGTGGCGCAGCAGTGCGTCTATGCTTGGTTCGCGTCCGCGGAAGGCTTTGAAGGATTCCGCCGCGCTGCGGGAGCCGCCGACGGCGAGGATTTCCTGCCAGAAGCGTTTGCCTGTGGCGGCGACGTCGCCGCTTTCTTCAAAGGCGGCGTAGGCGTCGGCGCTGAGGACTTCCGCCCATGCGTAGCTGTAATAGCCTGCGGAATAGCCGCCGGCGAAGATGTGGCCGAAGCTGTTGGCGAAGCGGTTGTATTCGGGCGGTTGGATGACTGCGACTTCTTTGCGCACGCTGTCTAACACCTGTTGCCAGTTTTTCAGACGACCTTCGTTCTCTTCGCTGTAAATGGTCATGTCGAAGAGGGCGAATTCCATTTGGCGGACGAGGAACATGCCGCGTTGGAAGTTTTTGGCGGCGAGCATTTTGTCGAAGAGTTCTTTCGGCAGGGGCTCGCCGGTTTCTTCGTGGGCGGACATTTGTGCCAAGACGTCGTATTCCCAGACGAAGTTTTCCATAAACTGGCTGGGCAGCTCGACTGCGTCCCATTCTACGCCGTTGATGCCGGATACGCCCAGTTCGTCCACTTGGGTGAGCAGGTGGTGCAGGCCGTGACCGGTTTCGTGGAAGAGGGTGAGGATTTCGTCATGGCTCAAGCGGGCTTCTTTGCCGCCGACGGGCGGGGTGAAGTTGCAGACGAGGTAGGCGGTGGGCAGTTGCAGCGTGCCGTCGGTGAAGCGGCGGCGGCCTTTGTAGTCGTTCATCCACGCGCCGCCGCGTTTGCCTTCGCGGGCGTAGAGGTCCATATAGACGCCGCCTATGGTTTTGCCGTTTTGTTCCAGCTCGAAGTAGCGCACGTCTTTGTGCCAGACGGGAACGGTTTTTTCGGTAAATCCAATGCCGTAGAGTTTTTTGATTTGGGCAAACAGGCCTGCCAGAACTTTGCTGACGGGGAAGTATTTTTTGACTTCGGTTTCGCTGAATGCGTATTTGGCTTCGCGCAGTTTTTCGCTGGCGTAGCTCAAGTCCCACGGCTGCGGGTCGGCGAGGTTCAGGCGATCGCGGGCGAAGGCTTTGACTTCGGCGAGGTCTTTTTCGGCGTAGGGTTTGGCGCGGCGGGCGAGGTCGTGCAGGAAGGTGAGGACTTGTTCGGGGGTGTCCGCCATTTTGGTTGCCAGCGACAATTCGGCGTAGTTTTTGAAGCCGAGCAGTTTGGCGGTTTGCAGGGCGTTTTCGAGCGTGCGGTCGATGTTGGCGGTGTTGTCGAATTTGCCGTCGTCTGAAAGTTCGCTGGCGCGGGTAACGTAGGCGCGGTAGATTTGTTCGCGCAGTTCGCGGTTGTCGGCGTATTGGATGACGGCGAGGTAGTGCGGAATCTGCAAACCAATTTTGTAGCCTGTTTTGCCTTCGCTTTGCGCGGCGGCGGCAAACATGGCGAGCGAGTCTTCGGGAATGCCGGCAAGCGGTGCGGCATCGTCAAAGTAGAGGGCGAAAGCGTCGGTTGCGTCTAAGACGTTTTGCGAGAATTTGGCGGAGAGTTGCGCGCCTTCGGTTTGCAGTTGCGCCAGTTCTGCCTGCTGTTCGGGCGGCAATTCCGCGCCGCTGAGGACGAAATCGCGCAGGTCGTGGTTGAGCTTGGTTTGCTGTGCGGGGGAGAGAGTGGCGAATTCGGGGGAATCTTTGATGGTTTTAAAGCGGTTGTACAGCTCGATGTCTTGACCGATTTCGGTGAAGAAGATGGTGATTTCGGGCATCAGTTCGTTATAGACGGCGCGCAGTTCTGGCGTATCGACAACGGAGTTGAGGTGCGACACGACGCCCCAAATCCTGCCAACGCGTTCGGTGATGCCGGTCAGACGTTCGACGGTGTTTGCCCAGTCGGTGTGCGTTTGGGCTTTGACTTCGGCAATCTGCGCGCGCGCTTCGGCGATGGCGGTTTGCAGGGCGGGTTTGATGTCGGCGGTTTGGATGGCGTCGAAACGGGGTTCTTCGCCCAAATGGAGCAGTACGTTGTCGGTCATAGATGGGATTCCTTCCTTGCGGATAATGGGTTCGGACGGGAGGTCGTCTGAAAAGGGTTTGCGGAGACAAACATGGCGGATTTAAATAAAAATCCTGTACCGTCATTCCCGCGAAGGCGGGAATCCGGAAGGCTGAAGTTACTGAAAACTTTCAACAGCCTGTCATTTTAATGTCTGGATTACCGCCCGCGCCGGAATGACGGCAGGTGTATGGGTTTTAGGTTTGCCGTTCGGGAGAACCGATTGTGTTTTCAGACGACCTGTTTGGATTCGGGGTCGTCTGAAAACGATGGGGCAAACGATAGGGGAGATATAGTGCCATCTTGTCGGGCTTAAAGCGTCTTTCCTTGTTTTTACGCTATTCTGCGCCGCGCGGGTTGGATTTGAGCGGGGCGGCGAGGTCGAGGCTCATCGGTGTGCCGGCGGGGGCGAACACGGCTTGTGCGATATTGGTTTGCAGTGAGTCGGCAAACGCGCCGCGGTAGATTTTCGCGCCTTGGTGGGTCAGGTTGGATTGGACGTCGACATAGACTTCGCCGCCGATTTGCTGCCACAGGCGGCAGAACGTGTAGTCTTCGGAAAGGTAGCGTTTGCTTTCGGGATCGACCATGCAGTCGAAGAAGCGGTAGTGCAGCCCTTTGTCTTCGCGCTTGTAGTCGCTGTCGGAGATGTAGTTCAGCTCGGGGTAGGCTGCCATCATTTTTTCGAACACGCTGCGTTTGATGACCATGAATCCGGTCGGCGCGTCGTCGACTTTCATAAAGCCTTCTTCATTGACGCGCAGCACGATTTCGCCGTTTTCGTTTTTGTCGCCAGTGTTGACGGTGTAGGCGGTGTACATCCGCTCGAAATCCGCTTGGGTCGTGCCGGCGGGAACGCCTTCGTCAGGCCAGTTTTCGCGTTTCAGCGGATAAATGCCGGCAACGACGTCTTTATCCGCCAGCAGCAGGCGGTAGAATGCTTCGGCGGAAAAACCGATATCGGAGTCTATCCAGAAGAGGTGCGTCCATTCTTTGTTTTCTAAAAAAGTCGCCACGCAATTATTGCGCGCGCGGGTGATCAGGCTCTCGCCGCGCTGCATCATCACTTGCAGCGGCCAGCCGTTTTGCGCGCTGGTGTTGACGATATTGAGCAGCGAAAGGACGTAATTGTGAAAATATTTCCCGTCGTGGCTGGGCGTCATGATGACGGGGTACATTTGCGTAAGAGCAGATTCGGGCAACATAGTATTTTCCTGATTATTAATAGATTATGGGGTTAAGCTTGAGGGTTTAGCAGACGGTATTGTACGCGTAAAAACTCATCTAACACCGCCTGCTGGATTTCTAAACGCTTCGCCACAGGCGAGGCATAGCGCACGATGATAAGGTACACCTTGTCGTCATGCGGCACGCGGGTTACGCGCGGCTGGGCGGCAGGAGTGATAAACAGCTTCTCCGCCTGCACGTTTTCCAAATGCCGCTGGATGGCGGGTACATAAGGTTGGCACAAAGGCTCCAATACGGCTTTCAGACGACCTACGATCACATCCGAATCCAAATGAATCGGCACGGGAATTTCCACCGTATGAATCACATAATCGCCCAAAATATTGTCGCGGCGGACGGAATGGTTCAAAAGCAGGCTGTTGGGAAACGAAAGCGTTTTACCCGAAAGCTGCCCGACCAGCGGGTTCGGGCCGATCTGCATCATCAACGTGTTCAAAAGATTAATGTCAACCACCCGCCCGCGCAGGCCGTTCACTTCAATATAGTCGCCGACAGAATATTGTTTGGTTACCGAGCGCAAGATGCTGCCCGACAAACACATAATCAGCTCTTTTGTTGCCACCACAATCGCTGCCGCCACCGCAAACATCGACAGCGCCAGCGTTTGAATTTGTGTCGCCCAAATTATTGCCAACCCGAAAATCGTCAAAATCAGCGTCAGATTGCGGCTGAGTACCAAGGAGCGGCGTTTTTCCTCAATGCTGTAATGCGGGTGGCGGCGCAGATACAGTTTCAGCAAAACGCCCCGCAAAACCAGCAGCGCCATGACCATCAGCACCGATTCCACCACTTCCTCGCGTACTGGCAGGGTATGCAGCCATTGCCGTACTGTGTCCCACATAGTGTAAAAATCCTATATTTATCTTGATATTGTTTTCAGACGACCTATACGCATCATCGGCACGAACTGCCGAGCCGCCTAAGAAATGACATTATAAATGATAACGAATGGGGAGGTCGTCTGAAACATCCGCAAGAGTCATATCATCGGAATTACGCGTTCAGACGACCTTTAAAAGTTATAATGATATACCGTAACATTATGTTAATAAAGAAGAAATTATTTACTGGGCTGGCAAAAAAGGATATTATAGGGACGTAACCTAAAGGGTTTGAATTCAACTGCCGATAACGAGGAATCAAAATGACTTGCAAAATCCACGATCATCACGATCATACCCACGGCGCCGGTTGCGGCCATACCGCCATCAAACACGACGACCATACCGACTATCTGCACGATGGTCATCTGCACCACGAACACAATGGTCATTACGACGAACACAGCTTAAGCGTCAATGAAACCAATCCTGACGGCTGCCATCCTGTCAATACCTGCAAATGCCATGTTCACGGCGAAGGCTGCGGCCATGAAGCCGTACCGCACGGCGATCACACCGACTATATCGTCAACGGCCGCCTGCACCACCAACACGGCGACCACTGCGACGATCACGGTCCGGTTGAGATTGTGAAGTAAGCGCAATAGAAGAAGTTTCTTCCGAATAAGCGTTAAAAACAAAAGGTCGTCTGAAAATGCTGCTTCCGTAAAAAAAACGGAATGGCGTTTTCAGACGACCTTTTGTGTTTTCCATCTTATTGGGAAGGAGAGGGGGAGAGGTAAATGGCTTTATTTTTTGTTTGTTAAACCAGGTTCTATTAGATAGTTATGCTCTATCGTTTATGATTTCAATAAATCCGATAAGCTATCATCTTCTTCCGCTGCAACCGTATATTTCTCTTGTGCCCATTCGCCTAAGTCAATCAATCGGCAACGCTGACTGCAAAAAGGACGGTATTTGCTCTCTTCATTCCATATCACCGGCTTTTGACAGGTCGGACATTTCACAGTCGTTACTTCAGTCATTATTTATTCCTTCCAAATCATTTATGCTTTGTTTGTTGCTTGAGATATTTCACTTTAGGGCAATAATGTACTAAATTTTGAGTTGTCGGCATATCCCAGATAAAACCTATGCAGCCCCTGAATTTTCTTGGTCAATTCAGATAAAGTCCCTTCATTTTCTAAGACATCATCTGCATAGAGTAGCCGCGTTTTGCGGTTGGCCTGAGTGTTCATAATACGCTTGATCTCTTCTGTATCCAAACCGCTTCTTTGCTTAACACGAAGAATTTGTGTTGCTTCAGAAACATCAATCACCAATACTCTATCAACAGCCGCTAAAAATTCCGGATTTTCAATCAGCAAAGGTACATCGATAATGCCGTATGCTGCGTTAGGATAGCGGGTTTTTGCCGATTTGATTTCATTTAAAATCAAAGGCAGCAACACCTCCTCCAATTCTTTTTTGGCTTGAGGTCGTCTGAAAACCAGATCCCTCAAAGCAGCACGGTTCAGACTGTTTGGGGTATGAAAAACCTTGTCGCCAAAAAGACGGCGGATAGCCGGTAATGCTATACCGTTATCCGCCGTCAGATTTCGACTCAGGGCGTCGGCATCAATGTGCGGGACACCCAAATCAGAAAAGATTTTTGCTGCTTGAGATTTCCCGCTGCCGATACCGCCTGTCAAACCTATCCATAAAGTCATATTAAAACCCTGATTTGGTCAGCCACCAAGTTACGGCATGATGTACCGGCTCATTAGCTACCAAAATAATCCAGCCGGCAATGGCCAAACTCGGACCGAAAGCAAAATATTGTCCTTTGGCAACCCGTCCGATAATCGCTCCAATCAAACCGATTAATGCTGCCATAAAAACCAATACAGGTAAAATGCCGATGCCAAGCCATGCACCTAGAGCAGCCAGCAATTTAAAATCGCCGTTACCCATACCGATTTTTCCAGTCAAAAGCTTATAAATGAAGCACAACAACCATAAGCTCATGTAACCGAAAACTGCACCTAAAACGGCGGATTTCAATGGCACGAATGTGCCGTTCAAATTAAACAGCAAGCCTAACCATATCAACGGTAGGGTAAGGCTGTCAGGTAAATATTGAGTATCCGCGTCGATAAAGGTCAATGCAATCAATATTGCAGTCAATATCAATCCACCGAATGCCGCCATGGTCCAGCCATATTGCCACGCCACTACGCCAAACAATATACCGGTCAATAATTCGATTAAGGGATAACGGATGCTGATGGGCGTTTTACACGAACCACATTTACCGCCAAGCATCAGATAACTGACAATCGGAATATTTTGCCAAGCCTTTACCGGAGCATGACACTTAGGGCAGCGGGAATCCGGTTTCATCAAATTGAATGGTTGCTGCTCTTGCTCGGTTAATTCAAGTTGCAAATGCTCTTTCGCAAACTGAGTCCAGCCGTGTTCCATCATGACAGGAACGCGGTAAATGACAACATTAAGAAAACTTCCGATTAACAAACCAACAACGACAGATAATGGAATAGCAAATGGCGCTAATGTATCCAAAGATTCCAACATATTAACCTACTACGTTACCGAGGTTAAACAGCGGCAGATACATTGCTACCAACAATGTTCCGATGATGGCGCCTAAAATAACCATAATAATGGGTTCCATCAGTGAGGATAACTGTGCTACAGAGTTATCAACTTCATCCTCGTAAAATTCAGCAGCCTTATTCAGCATATCATCAAGGGAACCGGATTCTTCACCAATAGCAGCCATTTGGATGACCATATTGGGGAACATATCCGTACTTTGCATGCTTGAAGTCAAAGAAAGACCTTGAGTAACTTTTGCACGAATGTCCTGTGTTGCTTCCTCATAAAGGATATTGCCAGCTGCCCCTGCTACTGAATCTAAAACTTCTACCAAAGGGACACCTGCTGCAAACAAGGTAGAGGTGGTACGAGCCCAACGAGCAATAGTTGCTTTACGAACAATTTGACCAAAAATTGGTAAACGTAAAATCATTGCATCTATACGTTTTTGGAAACTTGGTGATTTTTCATGTAATTTATAAACACCAAAACAAACGGCAATAAAGATAACGATCATCAGCCATCCGTATTCCACAAAAATTTTGGAAATATCCATAACAATTTGGGTTAAGTCAGGCAGTTTCGCCCCCATGCTTTCGTAAACTTTACCAAACTCAGGCAGCACCCAACGCATCATCACGAAGATCAATGCCACTGCAACGACCAAAATAGAAATTGGGTACGTCAGCGCAGTTTTCACTTTTTTCTTAATGGCTTGCGTTTTCTCTTTATATACAGCAAGTTTATCCAACAGGCTTTCCAGAACACCGCCAGCTTCGCCAGCCGCAATCAGATTGCAATAAAAACGGTCGAAATATTTTGGGTATTTGGCAAATGATTTACCTAATGCACTACCTTGTTCCACATCTGCACGGACTTGCATCAACATTTCAGTCATGGATGGGTTGGAGTGTCCGCGTGCGACAATTTCAAAAGCCTGCATTAAAGGCAGACCTGCTTTCATCATAGTGGCGAGTTGACGGGTGAAAACTGTAATGTCTTCCTGAGTAATACGACGCTTTTGGGTTGCCTTTACTTTACTGATACGTAAAGGGCGTATCCCGCGGCGTTGGAGCTTTTTACGCGCTTCTTCTTCGTCTTTGGCGACTACTTCGCCTCGGACTAATTGATCCGTATTGGTATTTTTACCTTCAAACGTAAAACGTTTGCCTTTATTTTTTTGAGCGAATAAGCCTCTTTTTTGCTCTGCTTGAGCCATTTTGTTACCCCTTGGTTTAATGTTTAAGAATGAAGAAAACAAAAGTCCCCGTATTTCTTCGATTCAATGGTTTAATCGTTAGTGTGAGCAATCACTTCTTCTAATGAAGTTAAACCTTGCATAACTTTTAATAAGCCTGCGCGGCGTAAATCGACCATGCCTTCTTTATAGGCCATGTTCATAATATCAACTTCCGTACCATTATTCATAATGACACGTTGCATTTCCTCGGTAATCGGCATCACTTCGTAGACGCCGACACGGCCTTTGAAGCCTTTACCACGGCAACTATCGCAGCCGACAGGACGGTAGAGTTTCCAATCCTTTGCTAAATCTTCATCTGTAAATCCTGCTTTTTTTAATGCGGGAACTGGAGGACGCTCAACCTCACGCTTACAGCTCGAACACAGACGACGCAATAGTCGTTGCGCCATAATTAAGCTGACGGAACTGGCAATGTTGAATGGAGCGACCCCCATGTTCAACATACGGGATAGGGTCGCAGGCGCGTTATTGGTATGCAACGTTGAAAACACCATATGTCCGGTTTGTGCCGCTTTGATGGCAATATCCGCGGTTTCCAAGTCCCGAATCTCACCTACCATGATAATGTCAGGGTCTTGTCGCAAGAAAGATTTCAACGCCGCAGCAAAAGTCAAACCTTGTTTGTCATTGACGTTGACTTGGTTGATGCCGGGTAAATTAATCTCGGCCGGGTCTTCCGCGGTGGAAATATTGACGTCTTCTGTATTTAAAATATTCAAGCAAGTATAAAGTGATACGGTTTTACCAGAGCCTGTCGGACCTGTTACCAATACCATGCCATAAGGCCGATGAATGGCCTCAAGCAGCATTTCTTTTTGGAAGGGTTCGAATCCCAGTTGGTCAATATTTAAAGTTGCCGCATCAGAATTCAGAATACGCATTACCACTTTTTCGCCAAAAAGCGTAGGTAACGTACTTACACGAAAATCAATGGGGCGACCGTGTTTATGGAAAGCAATCTGAATACGACCATCTTGCGGTACGCGTTTTTCCGAAATGTCCAAACGCGCCATTACTTTGATGCGTGAAGCCAGCTGTCCGCGTACAGCAACAGGGGGTTGAACCACTTCCCTTAGCTGTCCATCTACACGAAAACGGACACGAGCCATTTGTTCATAAAATTCGAAATGTATATCGGATGCGCCTGCATTTAGTGCATCTGATAAAGTTTTGTGAATAAAGCGTGGAATAGGCCCATCTTCAGCCTCTTCATTGTCAATATAAAGCGCCTGAGAGGGCTGGGCAGCTTCTTGTTCTTCACTAATTTCTTTTAAGATGGTGGTAGAACGTTGTCCTAACCATTCTAAAAGGGAGCTTAACTGGTCGTCAGGTACGACAACCAAATCTATCGTAACACCTGAAGAAAAAGTGATTTTTTGGAAGTTTTGGATTTGTGTCGGGTCTGATACGGCCAGATAAACTTTACGGCCGCGACGAAATATGGGTATGCATCGATTTTGAACCATCTGTTCTTCGCTTAAAACATCAGTTATGACATTGCTGCGAGGATAATGATGCAAATCCAATAAGGGGTAGCTGAATACACGTGCAACTAATTCTCCTAAACTTCTAGGAGAGATGATGCCGTCCGAAAAAAGCATGGGTAAGATTTCTTTCCCTGATTTCAAGGCATTGCCGTAATGTTCAGCTTGTGCATTTGTAATGGTCTGGCTTTGAAGCAGTACGCGTAATAGTCCGATACTCATTATTCAATTATCCATTTCTTGTATAACCTTTTATACAGTAAATATTTTCAGGCATCATGCCAATGAAATATCTTACAAAAAGGAGATCCCCATTGGTTACTTGATATTTTGTATTCAACTGTATTAAAAGAAAATTTTATTTTAAGTGTTTTTATTTATTGTTAAGGAATAATATGATATTCCGATGGTATGTGCAATCCCTTATTTATGCAGAATATTATAGGGAGGGTGGTTTGGAAATTTTTAAGGAGCCGCTATTATAAGGCAAACAATACAGTTGCAACACTTCTCGGCGGAACTTTGTATGAGACTCTCTTTGAGTGATTGCTTTGGATGCTGTTTCTAGCGGGATAATTTGGTGGTATTTAAGAGACAGTATGGTGGGGATAGACCACTTGTAGGTCGTCTGAAAACTAAAAATGCGAAAAGCCGAATTATGTTTGAGTACATGATCCGGCTTTGATTTGATATGAGCGACTATTTCAGTAAATTAAAAATAGGGACTCAGTTCATTAGTCGATAATTTATTGGCGAATACGAGTTTGTGCGGGAGCAGGTGCAACTTCGCGAATAATGACTTCACGAACAACTTGAGGTTCTGCTTTTTTCGGACCGCAGCCTTCAGGCATCCAATAGAATGATCGGGCATTTTTGTCTTTATCAAACAGAATTTTGAATTGGCAAGTTTTGTGTTCGCCATTTTCACGGTAGTTGAACAAGTAGTCCCACTCGCGCACGCCATAAAGACCTTCTTGGAAGTGAGGACGTCCAATCAGTTCATAGATTTGGTCTTTATTCATGCCGGCTTCAATTTGACGGACATTATCCCAATTTGGCCAAGAACCATGTTGGGTACCATCGTGACGCAGGGTGGTTTTTGCTGCATCAGGCCATACGGGATTGTCAGTAGTGCCTTCTTTGCTAACTTTGCTCAGATTACCACAGGCTGCCAAGGCGAGTGCTGCAATTGCAGGCAATACAAATTTCGATAATTTCATGTTTTTTTCCTTTTATATCAAATCTTTGATAGATAGAGATGCTTTTAAGTCATCCCCTCTAGGTCTTACCATTGGTAGCCGACGCTTCCACCCCAGTTAACATCTTTACGGGTGTTTACGCTTACGCCGGTTTTAATAGACCATTTGTTGTTATCGGAATTATGTGCATAGCCAACAGCGATTGCTTGTTGACCACGATAGCCACCTACAGCTGCAGAAACGATGCTTTTACCTGCTTCGTTCGGACGTTGCAGGAAGCCAATTGCCGTAGCACCAGCGATACCTGCACGCAGGTCTTTATTCATGTCGTTGATACGGTCTTGGAGATTATTGATAACGACGCTGTTGCCGTTTGTTTGTGCGGCTACTTGGTACAGTTGGCTGCCGTTGATGGCGTCTGTGCTGGTAGGTGTGATGCGACCTGCTGCAACGTTAGTAATTGTACGTTCGTTACCTGCTGAGCCCACACTCACTGTGGATGTAGGAGTGGTGCCGGCAAAGCCACTGTAAGTTACGCCGTTTACAGTAGCGCTGTTAGTGCCTACTGCAGCAGAAGTAGTAGAACCTGCGCCTAAAGCAACAGAGTATTCATCACTTGCAATCGCTCCGCGACCAATAGCGACAGAAGAACCGCCTTTAGCTTGAGCCTG
Organism: Neisseria sp. HMSC077D05; assembly: GCA_001809325.1. GTDB lineage: Bacteria > Pseudomonadota > Gammaproteobacteria > Burkholderiales > Neisseriaceae > Neisseria. The sequence goes on from KV796958.1 coordinate 36,996, forward strand.
CAGACCAGAAGCTACGCTAGCGTTTCCGGTAGCTTGGGAGGCAGCGCCTGTGGCAATAGAATAGTTACCTTCGGCAACAGAAGCAGAGCCTATGGCAGCTGAAGAAATGCCCTTGGCTTGGGCTTTTTGACCTACTGCAACAGTGTAAGCACCAGTTGCTTGAGTGCCTTGTCCAACAGCAGTAGAGGCAGGAGCTGTAGCGTTAGAGCCAGAACCAAATGCAGTAGAAGACAGACCTTCGGCTACAGAAGCAGAACCTACTGCGGTGCTGCTGTTGCCTTTGGCAGCTGCTTGACGACCGATTGCAGTAGCGGCATTAGCAGTTGCGTTGGCACCTTGACCGAAAGCTGCGGCGGCAGTACCTTCAGCTTTGGAGAGTGTACCAACTGCAGTGGCAGATTCATCTTTAGCAGAAGTTTCTGTACCAATTGCAATGGTGCCGTGGCTTTGTGCGCTGGCGTTAACGCCGACAGCTACGCCGTAACGACCGGTTGCGCCTTGACTGTCATAGTTGCCACGACCATTTTCGTTGTTATCGTTAATGCTTACATAAGAAGCTTTTGTCAGTGCTGCTGCGAATGCAGGTGAAGCAGAAACAAGACCTGCAGCTGCCAATGACAAAGCCACCGTTTTGTTGAGCGCGGTAAAACGATTCATGTGTGTTTTGTGTTTCATAATTATCTCCCTGATAAAAACACATAAATAATAATATGGATGAATCTATATATTTTGCATATTTTGATTGACAAATATGTGCCGTTTATCTAATATGCATACCACTGGTCGTTGAGCAGTAGTGAAATACATAAAATTTTATTTCTAAAAAATAAAATTGATTCAGAAAACAAATGGTTCGAAGCATGATTTACTACTCCGTACATGATGACCATTATATGAAGTTCCTTATTTTGTATTTATTATTTTTTTTTATCAAATATTAACTTCATTATAAAAAAACAATCGATTTCCTCATTATCTATATGTAATATATAACAAAAAAAATAATAACACATATAATATATTTATGTTCTTTGATTAATTTTGGTTTTAAATTGCGTTTTTTGCTTTTTGGTTAATTAAAAATATCTTATTTGTTCGGTTTGGTCATTGTTGAAATCAAGTGTTGCATTTTATATATTTAATATGGTAGGAAATTTTATATGAAGATAAATTTTTTCTACTAGAAACGATATTTTTCTTTTTTATATCTCTGTTAATTATTCCATAGATTTGTGTTGTATTTTCGATACTTGTACCATGATGTAGATAAGAGGTGTTTTTGTTTGGATGGTATATATTGGAATAAGCTGAGATTTGTAAAGATAATTCCGAGTTTTCAGACGACCTTTTAGTCACAAATAAAGCCCGATTATTGCGATCGGGCTTTATTTGTTTATCGTTGCATCATTCAATTACGATTTTTGGGAAGCGGCTGCTGAAATCTTTGCCTTTGTCTGCAATGGTCAGGGCGATTTGGAAGGCTGCGTCGGTGTAGATTTTGGCAATGGCGGGATGGTCGTCAAACAACTGTTTCGCCTCGCCGTCATCCATTGCTTCGCGTACGGGCAGACTTAACGGGAGCTGTCCGAGCAGCGGGACATTCAGACGACCTGCCAAGTTTTTGCCGCCTTCAGAACCGAAAATAGCTTCGGCATGACCGCAGTTGGAGCAGATATGTACTGACATGTTTTCCAGTACGCCGAAAATCGGGATATTGACTTTGTGGAACATATCGACCGCCTTGCGCGCGTCAATCAGGGCGATGTCTTGTGGCGTGGTAACGACGACCGAGCCGGTTACAGGGATTTTCTGCGACAGGGTAAGTTGGATGTCGCCAGTACCCGGCGGCAGATCGATGAAAAGGTAGTCCACTTCGTCCCACTCGCTTTGGAACATCAACTGCTGCAAGGCTTGGCTGACCATCGGGCCGCGCCAAACGACGGCTTGGTCGGTATCGACCAAAAAACCGATGGACATCACTTGGATGCCGCTGTCGGCTTCGACAGGAACCAGTTTTTTGTTTTGCTGGTCGGGTTTGCGGTCTTGCACGCCCAACATGGTCGGTTGGCTGGGGCCGTAGAGGTCGGCATCCAACACGCCCACGCGCGCACCCATGCGTGCCATGGCGGTGGCGAGATTGGCGGTGGTGGTGGATTTGCCGACACCGCCTTTGCCGGATGCAACGGCGATAATGTTTTTGACGCCTTTGATGGTGGCAATGCCGGGCTGTACTTTGTGCGTTGTGATTTCAGTATCGATGCAGAGGTGGATATGCGCATCGCCTGTGATGCCGATGACGGCTTCTTGCAGGCTGTTGGCGATGTCGGCGGCGATATGGCCGACAGGGAATCCGAATTTGAGTCCGATATGGAGACCGTCGGCGCGTTCTTCTAGTAGTTTGATGACTTTTTCACTGCCGAGCGTGCGTGTGGTGTTGGGAATTTGTACTGCTTCCAGTGCAGTTTGAATGGCTGCAATATTCATGGCGTATCTCTGGTTGATGAGGAAGATAATTGAATCAAGGATGATTCATATTTGGTGTGTGGATGCAAGAAATACAATAGGTGTGGAATAAAAAATACGATCCATATTTCAGGATGAATGCGCGGATGCTGTAATAAATTTTCTTGCAAAAGAAACTGTATCTAAAGTCATCATAATCGATATCAAAATATTATTTGAAATATAGAGTTTTATGTAATAAATTATCGATAGGAATATAGTACTTTGTGTAATTATATTTCCAGACTTTATATTATGTCTCAATGGATGCAAGCGAGCAGAATGATGAATGTTAATCCCAGTTTGCGGCAAGTTCATTTGCTGTTTTCAGTCGTTCCGTTGTGCCGACATCCAGCCATAATCCATTGTGTTGTTCGCCGGTAACGCGGTGTTGGTTCATGGCTTCCCTCAATAGAGGTGCGAGTTTGGCGATTTGATTGGCGGGTGTGTTTTTGAAGAGGTCGGGGTGATATATGCCTACGCCGCTGAAGGTTAGTGCAACTCCCTCGGTTTTATTAGAGTGCACCTGTCCATCGGGGGAAATGGAAAAATCACCCTCCGGATTGTGTGGAGGATTGGGAACTAACCAAATATGGGCCAGTAGGTTGGATGTTTGTAGGGATGCAGCAGCTTGTCGGGCAGAGTTGAAATCGATATCGGTCAGAACATCTCCGTTAATGACAAGGAAAGGAGCGTCGCCCAGCAAGGGTAGGGCGGTAGCGATTCCGCCGGCGGTCTCCAATCCGCCTGTTGATTCGGGGGAGTAGGCTATGTTGACTCCGTATTGCGCGCCGGTGCCAAGTGTGGCTTCGATTTGTTCGCCTAGCCATGCGTGATTAATAACAATTTCGGTAAAACCTGCGTTTTTCAGACGACGTATATGCCAGCCGATGAGTGGTTCGCTGCCGACTTTTAGAAGTGGTTTGGGTGTATGGTCGGTCAGGGGGCGCATCCTTTCTCCGCGTCCTGCTGCCAGTATCATTGCTTTCATGGCTGTCCTTGTCTGGGATGGGATTATAGTCATTTGATGTGAAAGTATACAGTGTTGTGCCGTCAGGGTTCAAAGAGAATGATGCTTTGGTTATTGGTGTATTGATTGGTCGTTGATGAGGGAATACGAAATCAAGAGGTCGTCTGAAAACAAAGATGGATTTTCAGACGACCTTGTGTTTAAGCTAATGATTTGAATTGTCGGCGGAAATACAGCAGCGCCGGGTTGTCGGTGTGGACGGTGGTGATTTCATCGATGCGGACATAAAAGATGAAATGTGTGCCGATTTCGTGTTGCTCGATAATGTGACCGTGTAAATGAGCCAGTGCGCCTTCAACTTCGAGTTGACCGGTTTGCCCTCTATGCCAAATGTGGTATTCGAAGCGTTCTTCGGGGGAAAGGTTGGTAAGTCCTGCGAAGTGTTCGGCGACGTCTTGTTGATTTTCTGACAGGGTGTTGATACAGAGGTTTCGGTTTGCCTGCAATATGGGAATGATGCCTGCCTGCCGGTTGATGCATAACATGACGGTAGGCGGATCGTCGGTAATTGGCGCTACGGCTGTCATGGTAATGCCGTAACGTCCGGACTGCCCGTCTGTGGTGATGACATGGACGCCTGCGGCGCAGGATGCCATAGCATCTCGAAATGGACTCTTGAGTGTGTGTGCGGAATCTGTCATTCAGTTTCTTTTATTTTAGTGACTGCTCAATTTGTGCGAGTTGGAGCAGCAGCTCTTTCAGTTCGAGCATTTTTTCTTTGGATAAAATCTTTTCGATGGCGTCGTAACGTTCGTCTACTTGCGCGCCTATGGTTTCGTACAGTTTTTCGCCTTCTTGAGTCAGTTTCAGGTAAACGCGGCGTTGGTCGTTGGAAGGTTTTAGTCGTACCGCCAAACCTGCTTTTTCGAGTCGGGTCAGGATGCCGGTCAGGCTGGGGCGCAGGATACAGGCTTGGTTGGCGAGGTCTTGAAAGTCTAATGTGCCGTTTTCTGCTAGAAGACGGATGATACGCCATTGTTGGTCGGTAATATTGGCTTGGTTCAGAATAGGGCGGAATTGGGTCATCAACGCTTCTCGGGCTTGAATCAGTCCAATATTGATAGATGCATGTTTAGATTGGTTAGGCATTATAAGTCTCCATTGTTATCAAAAATCAAACCGTTGAAGCGCGAGGCAGGTATGTAAAAGGCGTTTTTTGATTATAAGCCGTCATTGGAGCGGCAAGGATATATAGGAACAAAAGCATCATTGTTTGGGTATGTTGGGAATACGCTAAACAGTTTGTTTTGATAATAATGTTCCCAAGTTTTCTTATAATCCTATCTTAGTCTATTTTCTGTGCAATCTCAACAAAATCATCAAGTACGGATTTTTTGGGTAATTCATTTCTTTAAAAAACGAATATATTTTGAAGCGATGGATATGCCGTATGGTATTTGGGTTCTTTATATTTTAAGGATTTTAATAGGGGCGTGGTCAGTAGAAGATGTCCATTAGCCAGATTCTGCTGCGTAAGCCCCAGTAACTGCTTAACCCTGAGGTGTGATGTATCATTTTTCCGTTTTTAATCAAAATGATGGTCGGGGTAACGGCAATTTTCCAGTTGGCTGCCAATTGGTCGTCTGAATCGTTGACTGTCGGGAATTGCAGTTGGTGTTCCTTCATATAGGACTGAATCTCTGTATCGGAGCCGGAATGTACGGCGACGCCGAGCGCAGGAATGCCGTTTTGATGTAAGCGGTCGATTGTCGGGGATGTGTATGAGCAGATATGGCACCATGTTCCCCAGAAATAGACGACGGCAATGCGTTCTTTACTGAGTGTTTCAAGGGAAGTGCTGTTTCCATTGATAACATGGAGGGATTCCGATGAGGCTTGCATCGGCTGATTGGGTTTCCGCCACCAGTCAACGGCTACGGAAATCAGAATAAAGAGAAGGAGGGCTTGGATAAGGGATTTTAGATAAGGTAAGAGTCGTTTCATGTGGTGTCTGCATAAAACAGGCTGAATATAAGGGAATCTGTATGTACTGCTACAAAGTTGGCTCGCGGTAATCATCTGCGGCTTGCCCGCCTTGCATCGGTATATTGGGTGTTCCTTTATAAACAGCCTGCCTATATTTGAATCGTTGAAGTACGATATCAAAGTTTACAACGTGTTATGGTTATAGGTTTTAGCGTTTTTTAAACTTGCGTGTATAAATTGCCAAGATAATGACGGCAAATACGGTGGAAGCAATCCAGCCCGCCGGTTCGCCGACGTTATACCAACCTGCTTTTTGTCCGACAAAACCGGCCAGTGCGGAACCGCCAATGCCTAACAGGGTAGTCATGATGAAGCCTAAGTTGTCTCTACCCGGGTGCAGGAATTTTGCCAATACGCCGATTACAAAGCCAATGATGATGGTAGTAAGCCAACCCATATTGCTTATCTCCTTATGTGTGTTGTGGTGAATGTGTGTGTGTGTGTGAAACTGCAGTATACAGTGTTGTTTTGTCCTGCTGTGCCATCTTTACAGTTTATATCGTTGTCACTTATGGTGAGGGTGGGTGGCAGTATTATTAGTCAGTATTGATTCATGCTGAAAGGTCGTCTGAAATCTGTTTCAGACGACCTTTTGACTTGCTGGGGCAAATTCTGATTATTGGGCAGCTTCAGCGTTTTCAGGAACTTCTTCAGGAACTTCTGAGGCAGCTTCGCTTTCTTGTTCCAACATATTATCAGCAGATGAGTCTTGCTCAGGGAGGCTGTTGGCATCAAATTTTTCAGAAGGCATGTTGTTCATTGGTGCTTCATATGCAGGCTGTCCAAAATTGTGTTGCTGCATGGCTGCGGCAGGAAGATTTTTCGTTATAAAAAATACTAGTGGAATCATAATAATGAAACAAATCAGCATAAGCCACAAATAAGCTTGCATGAAATGTTTGCGGTTTTTGTTGCCATCTCCGAATGCCCAGACAAATATCATGACAAGACCTACGATAGGAATGGCGAGTATCAGGAATGTGATAATCCAATCCTTGACGGTCATGACTGCAGTGTCGTTGGGTACATTAGGGTGTGGAGTGTTATTTTGATCCATGAATAAACTACCTGAATAAAAGTAAATGAATAGGTCGGCAGCGGGCGGTTTTAATTTCTAATGTATTAAAATGTGCTGAATGTTAAAGCGGTGATGCTATGCAGAATCATTTTGCACGTTTACCTGACTGCCTGGCGGTTGCAACATATGTTTTATCCCAGCTGCAAGGATGAGAATGTTATCTTTCATTCCGTTTTCATGCAAGTAGATAGGGTGGGGTGTGTTGGATTTTGGGTAATATGTGAATGGATCTTGACGTGATAGCGTTGCGTTGCCGTATCCTATTAAATTCAATCCACTATGGGTAGAAACTCAGGAACAAATTGATGAGATTGGGTGAGATGCGGGTTGGTATTGCAAAAGGAAATTTAATGTAAAGGTCATCTGAAAATAGGTTTTCAGACGACCTTTAGGGTGGTGAACTATTCGGCGGCAGGTTTTACCGTGCTGCGGACATCGCCGCTTTTTTCTTTATGTTTCAGCACCGCGCGGTCGAGTTTGTCCATCAGAACATCGATGGCGGCGTACATATCTTGTTCAACGGCCTCGACGTGGAGGTCTTTGCCCGCCAAATGGATGTCTGCTTCAGCCTGTTGATTGAGTTTTTCCACGGAAAGGGTGATGGTAACGGAAATGGCGTTGGCTGCATGGCGGTTGATGCGTTCCAATTTTTCGGAAACGTAGTTTTTGATGGCCTCGGTAACGTCGAAATTCAGACCGGTGATTTTCAGATTCATAATACAGCTCCTTCGGTGGGGTTCAGTCCGTTAGAAACGGAACGGGAAAACTGCGGTTTAAAACTGTCATTCGGTAAGTTTGCGTTTGTGTGCCGGCGGGATGTCGAGCGATTCCCTGTATTTGGCGACGGTGCGGCGGGCGATGTCTATGCCCTGTTGTTTGAGGAGGCGGACAAGGGTTTCGTCGGAATGGGGCTTGCTGCTGTCTTCGTTTTCGATAATCTGCCCCAAAACGGCTTTAATCGCGCCTTGGCTTAAGCCTTCTTTGTCGCCTTCGGAATTGACTGCCTGTGTGAAGAAATAGCGTAACGCAAATAGTCCGCGCGGGCAAGACAAATATTTCTGGTTGGCGGCGCGCGAAATGGTACTTTCGGCAAGCCCCAATTCGGCGGCGGCGTCTTTCATAAGCATGGGCGCGAGTCCGATTTCGCCGAATATGAAGAAGTCTTCCTGATTTTTGACGATGTATTCGGCAAGGCGTATGACGGTGCTTTTGCGCAGTTCGAGAGAGTCGATGCGCTGCTTGGCTTCGTTGATTTTTTCTTTCCATTCGGGTGCGCCGTCTTCTGCGGATTTCATGAGGTCGCAGTATTCGCGGTTGAGTTGCAGTTTGGGCCAGGCGGCTTCGTTGCCGATGACTTTCCAGCCGTCTTTGCCTTCTTTGACCCAAACGTCGGGCTGGATGTAGGCGGTCGGTTCGGAGGAGGCGAAACCGTAGGCGGGGTAGGGGTTGAGCGTGGCGATGATGTCGAGCGCGGCTTCTATGGTTTCGCTGTCGATTTCGGGAAAGAGTTTGCGGAAGCGGATGATGTTTTGTTTGCGGTTTTTGCCTAAGTCGTGCAGCGAGCTTTGGATAAGGTGGGCGGCAGCTTGACGCGCGGGGCTGGCGGGCAGGCGCATGAGCTGGAGCATCAGGGATTCGGTCAGGTCGGCGGCGGCAACGCCCGGCGGGTCGAAGGTCTGCAAAAGGTCGAGGGCGTTTTGTAGCTCGTCTTCGTCCAGCATCCATTCCAAGGGTGTGTTGTCGATAACGTCTTGAATGCTGTCGGTGAAATAGCCTTGGTCGTCAAGGAAGTCGATAAGGATGTGGACGTATGCGGCTTCTTTGTCGGAAAGGGGATGTTCGCACACTTGGGCGTGCAGGTATTGGTTGAAATCTTCTTCTTTGGCGATGTTGAGCCACGCATCTTCGGCATCGTCGCCGCCGAGGTGGTTGCTGCGCGGCATGGTGGTACCGTGATTGAACTCTGCGTCTGCAAATTCGTCGGCTTCGGGAAGTTCGAGCAGGGGATTGTCCTGCAACCAGTCTTCGACCTCGCGTTCGAGTTCGATGCCGGACATTTGCAGGATGCGCAGGGATTGTTGCAGACGTTGGTTGAGTTGTTGGGTCTGCCTGAGTTTGAGGCCGAGTAAGGTCATGGTGCAATGTATGTTGATTAGTTTTATGGTGGATTGGGCTTGAAGCGGTGCGGCTTGGTTACATTACGCTGTCAGCTGCTTCTTGTTCATCCACTATGTGATTTCAGACGACGTTTGGTTTGGGGGTTGGGTAGGAAAGGTCGTCTGAACGGATTTTGTGGTGTGTTTATTGGCGTTTGGTCAACGCTTTTTATTTTTTATCCTAGATATGTATTTCAACATTTTGCCTTGCTGCCGTCAACTGACGAGGTGTGTTTGAAGATAGGCATTCGGATATCAATGATGTGAGTTGAAGATTCGTTTGTTGATGGTTTTTATAAAAACTTAAATAAATCATATGTTTGATTATATTCAAGATGTAATTGTTTGAACAACGTGTATTTCATTGCATATGAGGCTGATTTTTGTCTAACGTGTCATTTGAGGGAAAAAAAGAATGTGGGATCAAATAATATAGGGTCATGAAACGGCATAAAGGTCGTCTGAAATCCTATTCTCTAAAGCTTTGGGCTTTGTTGAACCTGAATTTTCAGACGACCTTTTTTCATTTACCGCTTATTTATTGTTCGGATGGGATTCCATCGGTGCTGATAAAGGCAGTTCGGGTACGGTGCGGGCAGATTCGGAAACGCTGCCGGACAGTGTTTTCAGGAAGGCAACGATGTTTTCGGTTTCTTCCGGAGTCAGGTCTTTACCCAGCTGCGCTTTACCCATGATGGTAACGGCTTTGTCTAATTCCCAAACGCTGCCGTTGTGGAAATACGGATAAGTTTTGGCGACGTTGCGCAAGCCTGGTACGCGGAAGAAGAATTCGTCTTCAGCTTTTTTGGTTACGTCGGCACGACCTTTGTCTTGTTTCGGATCTTCAATGAATTTCCAGTACGGACCTTGAACCAAACCGAATTTTTGGAAAGTTGTGCCGCCGAGGTTGACACCGCTGTGGCAGGCGATACAGCCGCTGTCCATAAAGGCGCGCACACCTTTGCGTTCTTGCTCGTTCAGGGCGTTGACGTTGCCTTTGAGGTATTCATCCCAATTTGGTCGGCGTCAGCAGGGTGCGTTCGAATGCGCCCAGCGCGGTGGTGATGTTTTTGAAGGAAACTGCGCCGTCTTCGGGGAAGGCGGTTTTAAACAGTTCTTGATATTCGGGGATTTTGGCGATTTTGGCCGCGGCTGCTTCTTGCGAGTCGTTTGCCATTTCCACTGGGTTCACCAACGGTCCGCCGGCTTGTTCTTCAACGTCAGCCGCACGGCCATCCCAGAACTGCATGCCGAGCAGGGCGGCGTTTAACGCGGTCGGGGAGTTGCGTCCGCCGAACTGTCCTTTATGACCTTGGCTGGTCGGCAGGTTGTCCACGCCTGCGGTGGCGAGGTTGTGGCAGGAGTTGCAGCTTACGGTGTTGCCTTTGGAGAGGCGGGGCTCATACCATAATTGATGGCCGAGTTTGACCTGTTCTTCGGTAAATGGGCGCAGTTTCTGCATTTCTTCAGCGCTTGGCAGTGGTTTGAAGATGCCTTGCGCGCGTTTGAGCAATTCTTGGTCTTCAGGTGAAGCATTGCTGTCAACGGCGACTCGGGACGCTGCTGAGGCGGTTGAAGCAGCTTCAGGGGTTGTCTGAACGGCAGAGGCTTCGGTCGGTGCGGAAGCAGGTTTTTGTTCCTTGCTTTCCTGTCCGCCACAGGCGGCCAATGCGGACAAAACAGCAAGCGACAGGAGCAGTCGGGTGTTGCGGTGGTTCATGGCGTGTTCCTTTTTGTAGTGGATATTATTATGAGTAAGCACCGTTTCCGTTGATTGCCGTGATGAATGGCGGGCGAAAATGGGGAATGGCATTCCGCTTTGTTTACGTCCGTTTGATATGTCCGGCTTTTTTGTCCGCGAAGTATAAACAGCGGGCGTGGTTTGCCCTTTGCGGTAAATCAATATTGGATTTTCAATAGAAATAAGCAATATATGTGATAGCTTCTGCATTTTCATGCGGTTTTCATGTTGAATAGGCCTCTATCGCTTGCACTGCCAAGCCGATTGGTTTAAATTAAACGACAATTTACCGTTGGAAGACACACAATGAAAATCACCGTCATCGGCGCAGGTTCTTGGGGTACAGCCCTTGCCTTGCACTTTGCCCGCCACGGCAACGAAGTCGCCCTTTGGACACGCAATCCCGAACAAGTCCGTACATTGCAGGCAGAACGTGAAAACAAACACGGTCTGCCCGGTTTCCCTTTCCCTGAATCCTTAACCGTTTACGCCGATTTGGGTGATGCACTCAAAGACAGCGAACTCGTCCTTGTCGTAACTTCTGTCGCGGGTTTGAGAAGCAGCGCAGAACTCCTCAAACAACACAATGCCGACCACGTTCCCGTCCTCGCTGCCTGCAAAGGCTTTGAACAAGATACAGGGCTGTTGACCTTCCAAGTATTGAAAGAAGTATTGCCTGAGAACAAAAAAATCGGTGTGCTGTCAGGTCCGAGCTTTGCTCAAGAACTCGCCAAACAACTGCCTTGCGCTGTGGTTGTCGCCTCAGAAAATCAGGAATGGATTGAGGAATTGGTGCCGCAACTCAACACCAACGTAATGCGTCTCTACGGCAGCACGGACGTTATCGGCGTGGCTGTCGGTGGTGCCGTCAAAAACGTTATGGCAATCGCCACCGGACTTTCCGACGGTCTCGAATACGGGCTCAATGCGCGTGCGGCGCTGGTGACGCGCGGTCTCGCCGAGATTACCCGTCTTGCCATGGCTATGGGTGCGCAGCCCAAAACCATGATGGGGCTTGCCGGCATCGGCGACCTTATCCTGACCTGTACGGGCGCACTTTCGCGCAACCGCTGTGTCGGTTTGGGTTTGGCAGAAGGAAAAGAACTGCATCAAGTGTTGGTGGAAATCGGCCATGTTTCCGAAGGTGTCAGCACCATCGAAGAAGTGTTTAACACCGCTGTGAAATACCAAATCGACATGCCCATTACCCAAACCCTGTTGCAACTCATCCGCAAGGAAATGACCCCGCAGCAAGTTGCAGAAAGGCTCATGGAGCGCAGCGCGCGCTTTGAGTAGGACCGAACGGCAAAGGTCGTCTGAAAACATCAAGCCAAAAAGTTTCAGACGATCTCAAGATTCGGCAGCGATTGACATCCCTGCATCATCATCCTAATATCCTGACCGCCTGCCACCATGCGGCAATACGGAAGCCTATACATGAATCAATCACTCGACACCTTGGAAGTCAGCGTTTACCAGCTGGCCCAAAAATTTGAAACCCTTGTTGGTGAAAACCGCCGCCTTAATGAAGAAATCGACCGCCTCAAGCTCGAGCATGAACAACAAAAGCGCGAACATGAAGCCGCCGTTGACGAATTGAGTGAAGCGTTGCTTGTACAAGTCGGCAAACTCAAAGAAGACCTACAAGGCAAAATCGACAATCTTAATGCCGAAAAAGAACAATACCGCAGCGCATTGGAACAGACTGCAGAAAAAATCCGCCAGCTCATTTCCCGCCTGCCGCAAGAAACACAATCATAAGGACACGCCATGAGTATCGAACAAGTCAGCCTCGACATCATGAATGTCAATTTCACCATCAACACCCCGAGCGAAGAAAAAGATACCCTGCTCCAAGCCGTTGATATGCTCAACAAAAAAAGTGCCGCCATCAAAGAGAGCGGACGCATTGTCGGCAGCGATAAAATCGCCATTATGACCGCGCTCAATGTTGTCCACGATCTCCTTAAAATTACACTCAAAGACGATTTGGCAATAGGTGAATTTGAGCGTAAAATAACCGACATGAACAACGCTTGCCAAAAAGCTTTGGCGCGGTTGGAACAAAACTGATTTTTCTTTTTCCCTGCGGTGTCCGCGAAGGCATATATTCCTTTGAACCAATAAGTTCGCTTAAGGTTGCCGGGAGTTGCAGTGGGCGCGAGCGTCTATCCTTAGATGCACCCGAAACTGCCCGAGGTGACCGCCTTGTCAACAAGGTTCAAGCGGATTCAGCCAAAACGGCTCTCGCGGGGATTCCCTATATCAAGCCATGCCCAATTGCGGCATGGCTTTCATTTGTCATCGGCTTCGACGTCGTCTGAAAACCAAGCATCAAATTGAAAACACATCCCGATATTTTGAATCATCAGTAATGTTTTCCAGCTTAAAAACAACATCTCCCTATGCATAAAACCGCCATCATAGAAAAAACACTTTCAGACGACCCCAATCCGATTGACAAAAGCCAATCCCGTCTTTAAAATTCACAACTTTCTATATCTATCTGGATTTCCACTATGAAAACCTTTTCAGCGAAACCCCACGAGGTGAAGCGCGAATGGTTCGTTATCGACGCCCAAGACAAAGTTCTGGGTCGCGTTGCAGCCGAAGTCGCACACCGTCTGCGTGGCAAGCACAAACCTGAATACACCCCCCACGTTGACACCGGCGACTACATCATCGTCATTAACGCGGACAAATTGCGTGTAACCGGTGCCAAATTCGAAGACAAAAAATACTTCCGTCACTCCGGTTTCCCCGGAGGTATCTACGAGCGTACTTTCCGCGAAATGCAAGAGCAATTCCCGGGCCGCGCTTTGGAACAAGCCGTAAAAGGCATGTTGCCTAAAGGCCCATTGGGTTACGCAATGATCAAAAAACTGAAAGTGTACGCTGGTGCAGAACACGCCCATGCCGCACAACAACCCAAAGTTTTGGAATTGAAATAAGGACACGACATGAACGGTAAATACTACTACGGCACAGGCCGCCGCAAAAGTTCAGTGGCTCGTGTATTCCTGACTAAAGGTACCGGCCAAATCATCGTAAACGGTCGTCCCGTTGACGAATTCTTCGCCCGCGAAACCAGCCGCATGGTTGTTCGCCAACCTTTGGTTCTGACTGAAAACGCTGAAGCGTTCGACATCAAAGTCAACGTTATCGGCGGCGGTGAAACCGGTCAATCCGGCGCTATCCGTCACGGCATTACCCGCGCCCTGATCGACTTCGACGCTGCGCTGAAACCTGCCTTGTCTCAAGCCGGTTTCGTGACTCGCGATGCCCGTGAAGTTGAACGTAAAAAACCAGGTCTGCGCAAAGCACGCCGCGCAAAACAATTCTCCAAACGTTAATTCGTTTTTGGAATCTCAAAAAGCCCTGCAATGCAGGGCTTTTTTTATTTGTTGCAGCTATCAGATTGCCTATACATTTTTGAGACTGGTTGAGAGAGGGCGGACGGCTGAGCGATAGTAAGTTGAGACGGCAGGATTCGCGTTAAGTTTTTCTATTTCTTCAAATATCGAAAATGTGAAATTTCTTTTCGCATTCCCCATTGATACAATGAGGTTTTTTGCAGGGTCGTCTGAATATGACGGATTTCTCAAAGGGACTTGTGGCGGCGATAGCTTCCAATGTATTGTTTTCCATGCTGTTTCTGTACAGTACTTGGATGCACCCGATGAATGGGACGGAAGTTTTCGCTTGGCGCATGGTCGCAATGTTGGCGTCCGTATGCGTATTGATGGGCATGGGCGATGGCTGGAAGGCGGCAGGGCGGTTTGTTCGTGAAACAGGCAGGAATTGGAAACGTTGGTTTTTGATTATGCTGCCTGCGCCTATTTTTGCAAGCCAGCTTTGGCTGTTTGTCTGGTCGCCGGTCAATGGCGAAGGCGTGAACGTGGCAATGGGCTATTTCCTGTTCCCATTGGCGATGCTGGCGTGCGGCAGGATTTGGTTTAAGGAAACGCTTAACCGTCTGCAAATAGTAGCGGTCGTATCGGCATGTTTGGGCGTGGCATGGGAGTTGGTACGATCCGGCGCATTTTCATGGGCGACGGTATGGGTATTCGGGACATATCCCGAGACCTTTGCAAAATTCCCCAAAATCCCCTA
>KV796959.1 GCA_001809325.1 Neisseria sp. HMSC077D05
TCGGGGGAAGGGCTTTTTTGCAAAGGTCTCCACTTTTGAATTTTGGAAACTGTTTTTCAAATATCTGTTTCTTAAAATTTCCAATGGATCCCCGCCTGCGCGGTAATGACGGTTCATAATGCTGATTAAAAACCGAGCTGCCTGTAGCGTGGGTTCTACCCACGAATGAACAGAGAGGATTGGATTCGGATGTTTGGGCGGAAGATCGTGGGCGAAGCCCACGCTACGATTTGCTGCAACGGCAACTTGTTCCTTCCCCCGTCTGGCGGGGGAAGGTTAGGATGGAGGTGGCTTTATGGTTCTAGGTAAAATCAAATTCGTGCAAACTGTAGAGTTAACCTCTTCCGCCAGACGGGAGAGCCAGCCGCCCGTAGCGTAGGTTCTACCCACGAATAAACAGAGATGATTAGATTCGGATGTTTGGGCGGAAGATCGCGGGCGAAGCCCACGCTACGATTTGCTGCAACGGCAACTTGTTCCTTCCCCCGTCCGACGGGGGAAGGTTAGGATGGGGGTGGCTTTATGGTTCTAGGTAAAATTAAATTCGTGCAAACTGTAGAGCCGATCTCTCCTGCTAGACGGGAGATTCAGCCGCTCGTAGCGTGGGTTCTACCCACGAATAAACAGAGATGATTAGATTCGGATGTTTGGGTGGGAAGGTCGTGGGCGAAGCCCACGCTACGGGTCGGTTTATCCTGAATCTGTATCCACTTGACGAAGGGTCGTCTGAAAACAGAAATCCTCAATTTTTCAGACGATCTCAATAACAGACTTTCAATTCAATCTACGCTTGCTGGATAGCACCAATAAGAAGGTATAGTGGATTAAATTTAAATCAGGACAAGGCGACGAAGCCACAGACAGTACAGAAGATAGTACGGCAAGGCGAGGCAACGCCGTACTGGTTTAAAGTTAATCCACTATAATTTTTACCATTGAAATTTACGGCAACTATTTACATTATCCACGCCATAATAATTTTCCGCATCCAATTTATTATTTCTATAAAATATAGGTATTCCTCTAAAATATTTATTTAAATCAATATCTCTATCTCTATCTCCATCACTTAAGGTATGTTTTCCTTTCCAATTAACGTAGTATTTAGAAGGCGCCATAACCAAGCACCCACTTTTATGATTTAAAATCAAAATATTATTAGTTTCATGATAATGCGAGGAATTTTCTTCCAAATCCTCTACCATGCCTCCTTCTATGTGCATAAATATCGAATACTTGCCATCAGGCGAAGATTCCAGATAAACCATTTCAGATACACAATTATCTACTTCATCTTTTTGATAACAGCCATCTTGTAAGGAATATGTTTTTATTCCTTTATTTTTCATCGTATAGCGCATAAAAATATTTTTTTTATTTGGCTTTAAAAACTCTAGCTGCCCATAACCCAACAAATTTTGCACCTCGCGAACAGGAAAAATATTTTGTTCTGCCATAGCGAAACTACTATAAATAAAGAATAATAAAATGATTTTCTTCATATCAATCCACCTTTGTCGTATTGCTCCTGCTCCCGTGCCCAGTCCACCATATCTTTAGGATAGTACAGATACTGCCGCAGGGAGGTGTCGTCCAAATCTTTCAAATAGGCGACGGCGGCGGATTCAAAACTCCAGTAGCCGATATAGCCGCCATATTCGGGATCTTGGTTCAAATGTGTGTCAATCAGGAGATTGCCGATTTTTCGGTTGCCTTCGTACCAGCTGGAGAGGTAGGTGTTGAGATATTTTAGAGACTCTTCCTTGCTTTCTGCCATGATTGCTTGCAGTAGGGGTTTGCGGAAGTTGTGTCCGCCTTTGGCAAATTTGGCGCGGGGATCAAATTTCGTGGGTATCGCCATATTCATCAAAGCCCTGAACGAGGGGTCGTAATACATTTCGTCATCGTTATAGGGATTGAGGCTGTCTTTAATGGTTTCCAGCCAGTCAATCCGTTCGAACAAGAGGCAAAGTCCGATAATGTTGGGCTGCTTTTCTCCCGCCCACTCCTCCGGTCCCCAAATAAACATGATGTCTTCCTCTTGCCCGTATTGCCTGTGTATATCTAGGCATTGCTTACAGTAATAAACTATCTGCTCCATACGTTGCTTGATTTCCTCTATCGGAAATCCTGCGGTGTATTCGGTAAGCATTGTTAGATAAAGCTGTTGAGGCAGTGCATCTGAAGGAATAGTTGAATCACTCTTACTTTCTTCTATCCACTCTTGCAGCAGTTGTAGATTTTCAGAATAACTGGTTTTAAAAAAATCTTCTTTAAACAATCCCTGACGGTCTTTATTGCGATCATATTTAACTTGATTGGTCATTTTAGTCCTTAAATAGACAAGTAAGTTATTTAAATCATCTGGGGCTGGTTTCTGCATTTTTCCAACGTTTTTTTTGGCATTTTCATAGTTTCTTTGTGCTTTTAGCCTTTTCTCCGTTAGCGAACAATCAATTCTTTACCTAGAAAATGTGGTCGGCAGGTTTGTGATGGCGGTGTATCACAGCCATATGAATAATTAAACAGGACGACTGCTATTGGCAAAGAGGTCGTCTGAAAACTTTCAGACGACCTTGATAGATGTTGGATTTCCAACCCAATCTACGCTTACTGCACTCCTTCGGATGTTTTGAAAAAAGCGTTTTCCAAAATAGGCGTTGGCGGAGGCAGCATATTGAATCGATACTCGGAAGGATGGCATTTGATGTTCGGTTTGTCTGCACTTTTAATGTTTATATCGACGGTATCGGTATTTTTTGCCGAACAAAATAGCATTATGATAGGTATAAACTGCGTACTTAAAATAGGCATCATAAATCATCTTCAAGCTTTTATCATTACGCATAATATCCCATATCATTTTCCGACGCTGTTCTCTTTGAACTCCCCCTGATGTGGAAAACAAAAATTTCGTTATAAAATGAAAACTTTGTTCAAATATTTGCTGATGATTGAAATTTTATCTTTTAGGACGGTAGAATGCGGGGGTATTGGATAGGAGACATCCTCTAAAATGTTGGGACTACCTGATTTGTGGTTCCGAGTGTCAAAATTTGAACAATGAAAGTACCAATCATGCAGGAACCTTATTCTCGCGAGGGGAATAATCCCTCATCTCATTCCGGCTCATTTTGGGAGCGCGAAGTATTGCGCGAAGTATTGCTGGCTTCTTATAAAGAGCAGCGTAGCGCACGTATTTGGCGCAATATTTGGCGTGTTATCGGTGTGATTTTATTTCTCATGTTTATTGCGTCACTGTTTGGAGACGATACCGATGCAGTACAAAGCAGCGGGGAACATACGGCAGTTATCGATTTGAAAGGTGAAATCGGCAATGAACTTGATGATCAGGTTGAGATGCTGCGCACTGGTATGGAGGCGGTTTACAATAATCCCAATGCTAAAGCGATTATCATCCGCGCCAATAGTCCGGGCGGATCGCCTGTGGTTTCCAATATTGCGTTTAACGAAATCCGCCGCATGAAGTCGGAGCATAAAGACATTCCTGTGTATGTGGTGGCGGAAGATATGTGTGCATCGGGCTGTTATTACATTGCGGCTGCGGCTGACAAGATTTATGCGGATCCTTCCAGCGTGGTAGGCAGTATCGGTGTAATTGGCGGAGGGTTTGATGCGACGGGATTGATGGATAAAATCGGTATCAAACGTCGTCTGAAAATTGCGGGCAGCAATAAAGGTATGGGCGACCCGTTTTCTCCTGAAACGCCTGCACAAACTCAGATTTGGGAAAAAATGCTGACCGATATCCATAAGGAATTTATTAAATCGGTTAAACTCGGACGCGGAAAGCGTTTGAAAGATCAGCAGTATTCTGATGTTTTCAGCGGCCGTATCTATACGGGCTCGGAGGCTAAAGAAGTGGGGTTGATTGATGATTTCGGCAGCGTATATAGTGTTGCCCGAGATGTCGTTAAAGCCCCTGAGCTGGTGAACTATACGCCTGAAGAGGATTTCGGCAAAATGCTGGGTCGCCATTTGAGTGCTGAAATGGAGACTAAAGTTAAAGAAAAACTGTCGAAAATATGGTAACAGGATTGATCCATTATTCGTTCGTTTTTATCTCAAGTAGGAATGTCTGAGGTCGTCTGAAAACGTATCTCTCGAGATGTTTGATGATGTTTCAAATGCCGTTTCTAAACTGGGATGATAACGAACCGATAACAAAAGAGCGGCTTGGAAGATGTCCTTGTCGCTTTTTTAAGTTCGCTGATATGGGGTAAAGTTATCCGTCCTTCGATTAAAGCGACCGCAGAAGCAGTTTTTTGTATGTCAAACAGTTTTTTGTTGATAATACGAAGGCTTCAAGATCGGAACGGCTGAGGCTGAATGTTTATCATGAAATGCCAAGGAATGTTTGAGGTCGTCTGAAAAGCCATTTTGTCATTTCATCCGTGTGATAAAGGTTTATCAGCCGGCGTTAGCGCCCCCGATTTTTGCATCCAACCCCTTCATATCTTATAAATATTATGATTAATGTCCAACATCTAGATTTTTACTACGGCAATACGCAGGCCTTGTACGATGTCTCGGTCGAGCTTCCGCAGGGCAGTATTACCGGATTAATCGGACCTAATGGTGCCGGCAAATCCACTTTGATGCGTTGTATGGCAGGATTGGAAATCCCGACATCCGGCGATGTCTTGCTTGACGGTCTGCCTATTCTTGATAATCCGCGCGACAGCTTTTCCAAACTCGGCTACCTGCCTGATTTTTTTGGGTTGCCGGATGGTTTGAGCGTGATCCAGTGCTTAACGTATGCCGCCAAATCCCGCGGTATTCCTGATGCGCGACTTCCCGATTTGCTGCTGGAAACCGTTCGCCTGCTTAATTTGGAACATAAACTGTATGCCAAAGTCAGCGACCTTTCCCGCGGTCAGAAACAGCGTGTCGGTATCGGGCAAGTCATTATCCATCGTCCTAAATTCTTGCTTTTGGATGAACCTGCCAGCGGTCTTGACCCTGAGGCACGACATGAATTGTCTTTGTTGCTGCTGAAGCTCAAAGATGAAGGCATGAGCATTTTGGTGTCGAGCCATATTCTTTCCGAGCTGGACGAATATTGTTCGCATATGCTGGTGATCAAAGGCGGACGTGTTCAGGCATTTCAATCTGTTAATGATGATGTTAACGAAGATCAGACTGTTTCGCTGCAATTTGTCGGTTTGGATGAAGCCATATTCGAGCGGGTCCGCAATACGGAAGGCGTGAAGCAGGCAGAATGGAACAATCATGCCGTTACCGTCATATTGGATGCGGGAGAAGAAGCGCGTGCAGCCTTGTTGCGCAAGCTGTTTGAGCAAAATCTGCCTTTGAGCGAAGCTTCCGTCATTAAAGCGTCGCTGCTAAACAGTTATCAAAACAGCCTCAATCTCCACAAACAGGAGCAAGCCGATGGACAATAAATTGAATATCCCAAAAATCCGGATTAACGCCGAATTTCAAAGGCTGATGTGGCTCAACATGAGCTGGGGCATGATTGTAGGCATCATCATACTCTACAGCCTGTTTGTTTTTGCCACCCCCAATTCTGGAGACTTGGTGGAATATATTGCCGGTATTGGTGCGTTCGGTACCGGCATTTCAAATATCGCCCTTTATCTGCAGATTGAGCGTAGTCTGCGTCAAGACGTTTCCAACAATGCATTTGACCAGTTGCGCATGTCTTCTTTGTCTCCGTGGCAGATGGCTTGGGCGAGGATTGTTGTCGCGCCTTTGACCGGTTGGGTTATTTTCCTTGTCGGCTGGATACTGCTCGGCCTAACGATGTCTCATTTCAACCATGAAGACAGCAATGTTTTCATCATGTGGTTGACTATGCCGCTCTACTCATGGGCACTCGCCTGCATGATATTGGTCAACGCTTTGCAGTTCAAACGCGGCAACAATCAATGGGAAGGATCTCTGTTGCAACTCCTATTGCTGTTTGTTGTCATGGTCATGTTCGTAACCGGTATGTTGTCCGCCGCGGAAGATCTTTCATACTTGAGTGAAGGTGTATCCAATACAGTATCTCCAATTATTGCTTCCATTGTTTCTGTTGTCTTATGCAGCGTTGCCGCCCGCGCGGCTATGGCAGAACGCCTGCACCTGCGCTCTTCTCGATTGACTTTTATCGTACTTGGACTTCTTACGCCTTTAGCTGCGATTAGCTTCGTAAGCAACTATAAACAATTGCTGTATATTTGCGCCGTAGCTTATGGCGGCATGAGTATTTTGTCTTTGATTACGCAGAAGCAGACGACCTTTTCTTCTGTTGGAGAATTTGTCCGTGCACGTAATAGAAAACCGAAGTGGGTGATTGCTTCGTTGCCTGCTTGGATGATTCTGTTGCCTTTGGGATTGATTTGTGCCGCATTGGTGTCAGCAGACATGGTATGGGTATACATAGGACAATTCTTTCTCCTCATACTGCTGGTTTTTTCCATCAACCAAATGAAATGGCGATACAACAACATCACTATCGCATTATTGATATACCTGCTTCTTCGAGGCCTTTGGTTCGTGATTGCATCGTAACAGGAGCGTATTTTTCTGTTTTTCACCCTGCCTTTAGCCATAGAGAGGTTGGGAGGTAGGATAGGATAAAGGTCGTCTGAAAACCGGTTGGCAAGGTTTTCAGACGACCTTTTTGTCTATACGCAAATGAATTCGGCTGTATCGAGGTCGTCCATGCTTTTCCGTCCCAAACTCATGTGTAACGGCATTTAAATATCAGTTAAGAAACAAGGCCCAAAACCGCCCCTGCCTTGTCGGAATTGCCGAATGACGGTACTATGCGCAGTTAACAGCTTGATTGCCGTTCGGATGGTCATGCGTCCGGGCGAGGTTTTAAATTCAGTATCTTATTTGAAAGTATAAAATGATTAACGATATTCAAAAGACAGCGGAAAGCAAAATGCAGCGCTCGGTAGAAGTGCTGAAAGAGAATTTGGCGAAAGTGCGTACCGGCCGTGCGCATACCGGTCTGTTGGACCAAGTGGAAGTCGAATACTGGGGCAGCATGGTTCCAGTCAGCCAAGTTGCCAACGTGACGCTTCTGGACGCGCGCACCATCGGCGTGAAACCTTTTGAAAGCAATATGGCGGCCAAAGTCGAGAAAGCTATTCGCGATTCAAACTTGGGTCTGAACCCGGCAGCCGTCGGCGATTTGATCCGCGTGCCTATGCCTATGTTGACCGAAGAGCGCCGTAAAGATTTGATTAAAGTCGTACGCAGCGAGGCGGAAGAAGGACGCGTGTCCATCCGCAACGTGCGCCGCGATGCCAACGACCACATCAAAAAACTCCTGAAAGACAAAGAAATTTCCGAAGACGAAGCACGTCGCGGCGAAGAGGCGGTTCAAAAACTGACCGACAAATACATCGCCGAAGCCGATAAAACGCTGGCTGCCAAAGAAGAAGATTTGATGGCGATTTAAACCCTTGTCCGCGGCGTTTCAGACGACCTTTGAACCGCCGCGCTGCGAAAGGCAGATATGAAGAGCAGCACGCAGACCATTTTGGAACATACTTCGGTTCCGAAGCATATCGCCGTGATTATGGACGGCAACGGCCGTTGGGCGAAAAAGCGTTTCCTTCCCCGCGTAATGGGGCATAAACGCGGCTTGGACGCGTTGGAAAATATGGTGAAGCATTGCGCCAAACTGGGTGTGCAATATCTGACCGTGTTTGCCTTTTCGACTGAAAACTGGCGTCGCCCCGAAGACGAAGTGTCGTTCCTGATGGGGCTGTTTTTGCAGGCTTTGCAAAAACAGGTGCGCCGTCTGCACGAAAACAATATGCGCCTCAAGGTGTTGGGCAGCCGCGAACGTTTTAATCAGCAAATTCTGCAAGGTATCGAAGAGGCGGAAGCCTTGACGGCAAACAATACAGGCCTGACCCTGAGCATCGCTGCGGATTACGGTGGCCGCTGGGATATTTTGCAGGCGGCAAACAAACTGATTGCCGAAGGCGTATCCGAGATTACGGAAGACGCGCTGGCGAAACACTTGATGCTGGGCGATGCGCCTGAGCCGGATTTGTTCATCCGCACCGGCGGCGAAACGCGCATCAGCAATTTCCTGCTTTGGCAGATGGCGTATGCCGAACTTTATTTTACCGATACCCTGTGGCCCGATTTTGACAGCAAAGCCTTAGACGATGCAGTCGCTTCGTTCCAAAAACGCGAACGACGCTTCGGGCGCACTTCGGAACAGCTGCCGGTAGAGCAGCAAAGGGGTTAAAAATGTTGAAACAACGGATTATCACGGCGCTTTGGATGTTGCCGTTGATGCTCGGTATGCTGTTTTACGCGCCGCAATGGCTGTGGGCGGCATTTTGCGGTTTGATTTCTCTGGTTACGCTATGGGAATACTCTCGCATGAGCGGACTGGAAAAACTGAAAACCAATCATTATCTCGCCGCGACGCTGGTGTTCGGCGTCATCGCCTATGCAGGCGGTTGGATGTTGCCGGATATCGTCTGGTACGCCGTTTTGGCGTTTTGGCTGGTCGTCATGCCTTTGTGGCTGAAATTCAAATGGAAATTGAACGGCGGCTGGCAGGCTTATACCGTCGGCTGGCTTTTGGTCATGCCGTTTTGGTTCGCACTCATGTCCCTGCGTCCGCATCCCGATTATGCCTTGTCGCTGCTTGCTGTGATGGGTTTGGTGTGGGTTGCCGATATTTTCGCGTATTTCAGCGGCAAGGCGTTCGGCAAACACAAAATCGCACCGACCGTCAGCCCCGGCAAAAGCTGGGAAGGCGCAATCGGCGGCGCGATTTGCGTGGCAGTGTATATGACTTTGGTGTGGTGGGCTGGTTGGCTGACGTTTAACGCAGGCTGGTTCAATACCGTGTTAATCGGTTTGGTTTTGACCGTTGTCAGCGTATGCGGCGACCTGTTGGAAAGCTGGCTCAAACGCGCGGCGGGCATTAAAGACAGCAGCAATCTGCTGCCCGGCCACGGCGGTGTGTTCGACCGCGTGGACAGCCTGATTGCCGTTGTCAGCGTTTATGCCGCCTTTGCGAGTTTGTTCTGAAGCGGTTAAAAATCGTTGGAACACATCAAACACAATAAACACAATATCGAAATAAGCGTTTTCAGACGACCTTTTCACCCCCCAAACCCAAAGGTCGTCTGAAATCCGGAAGTAGTACATAAAGAACACACCATGACACCACAAGTCCTGACCATATTAGGCAGTACCGGCAGCATAGGCGAAAGCACGCTGGACGTTGTCTCCCGCTACCCTGAAAAATTCCGCGTATTCGCGTTGGCGGGGCATAAGCAGGTTGAGAAGCTGGCGGCGCAATGCCGGACGTTCCGCCCCGAATATGCCGTCGTCGCCGATGCGGAACACGCCGCCCGGCTTGAAGCCATGTTGAAACGCGACGGCACGGCAACGCAGGTTTTATACGGCGCGCAGGCATTGGTTGACGTGGTGTCTGCCGACGAAGTCAGCGGTGTCATGTGCGCCATCGTCGGTGCAGCGGGGCTGCCTTCCGCGCTGGCGGCGGCGCAAAAAGGAAAAACCATTTATCTGGCGAACAAAGAGACGCTGGTAGTTTCCGGCGCGTTGTTTATGGAAACCGCCCGCGCAAACGGCGCGGCAGTGTTACCCATCGACAGCGAACACAACGCTATTTTCCAAGTTTTGCCGCGCGATTACACAGGTCGTCTGAACGAACACGGCATCCGTTCGATTATCCTGACCGCTTCCGGCGGTCCGTTTCTGACGACCGATTTAGGCACGTTCGACAGCATTACGCCCGCCCAAGCGGTCAAACATCCGAATTGGAGCATGGGGCGCAAAATCTCCGTCGATTCCGCCACCATGATGAACAAAGGTTTGGAGCTGATTGAAGCGCATTGGCTGTTCAACTGTCCGCCTGATAAACTCGAAGTCGTCATTCATCCGCAGTCCGTGATACACAGCATGGTGCGCTACCGCGACGGCTCCGTGTTGGCGCAACTGGGTAATCCCGATATGCGTACGCCCATCGCTTATTGTTTGGGTTTGCCGGAACGCATCGATTCGGGTGTCGGCGACCTGGATTTCGACGCATTGTCTGCGTTGACCTTCCAAAAGCCCGACTTTGACCGCTTCCCCTGCCTGAAGCTCGCCTATGAAGCCATGAACGCGGGCGGAGCAGCGCCCTGCGTATTGAACGCCGCCAACGAAGCCGCTGTCGCCGCCTTCTTAGACGGACAGATTAAGTTTACCGACATTGCCAAAACCGTTGCCCATTGTCTCGCACAAGACTTTTCAGACGACCTCGGCAACATCGAAAACCTGCTGGCGCAAGACGCTGTTACCCGCAGACAGGCGCAGGAATTTATCGCCGCATTGGGATAAACCGTGCCGTAACGATAAAAAATGACAGGTCGTCTGAAAACCCGCCCATCCGTCATGTGTGGCGGACAAAACGGCAGACTGACTTTATAATCGGCAAAATAACGCCAATAATATTTTCTACACATTGCGAATGTTTTTCAGACGACCCCTACCTTGATACGTCGTCTGAAACATCGACAACGTCAACCCATACCCAACCAGAGAGATTCTTTTGCAAACCCTTCTAGCTTTTATTTTTGCCATCCTGATTTTGGTCAGCCTGCACGAGTTCGGACACTACATCGTTGCCAGATTGTGCGGCGTCAAGGTTGTGCGCTTTTCCGTCGGCTTCGGCAAACCGTTTTTCAGCAGAAAGCGCGGCGACACCGAATGGTGTTTGGCGCCCATCCCCTTGGGCGGCTATGTCAAAATGGTCGATACGCGCGAGGGTGAAGTGGCGCAGGCAGACCTGCCTTACGCCTTCGACAAACAGCATCCCGCCAAACGCATCGCCATCGTCGCCGCAGGCCCGCTGACCAATCTCGCGCTGGCAGTTCTGCTTTACGGCTTGAGTTTTTCCTTCGGCGTGACCGAAATCCGCCCTTATGTCGGCATGGTCGAGCAAAATACCATTGCCGCCAAAGCCGGTTTTCAGCCCGGAGACAAAATTATTTCGGTTAACGGCGTTAACGTCGGCGAGTGGGAAAAAGCCCAGCAAGAAATCGTGTTGAACATCGAGTCAGGCAAGGTAAATGTTGCCGTTCAGACGACCTCGGGGCAAAAAACCATGCGGATTATCGATGCCGCCGGCACGCCCGAAGCAGGTAAAATTGCGAAAAACCAAGGCTATATCGGGTTGTCGCCTTTTAAAATCACCACCCGTGTCGGCGAAGTGACAGAAAACAGCCCGGCTGAAAAAGCCGGTTTGAAAAAAGGCGACAAGCTGATCAGTGTCGACGGACAAGACATCGAGTCTTGGCAGCAATGGGTGGAAATCGTACGCCAAAGCCCGGGCAAGAAAATCGAATTGAGCTACGAACGCAACGGTCAAACCTTTCAGACGACCATCCGCCCCGACAGTATCCAGCAACCCGACAGAACGCTGGTCGGTAAGGTAGGCTTAGACCCTCAAAGCGACGAAGCGTGGGCAAAAGAAATCAAGCGCGAATATAAGCCGTCTGTCGCAGAAGCATTTGCGATGGGCTGGGACAAAACCGTCAACAACGCTTGGATGACGGTAAAATTCTTCGGAAAACTGATTACAGGCAATGCCTCCCTGAATCATATTTCAGGCCCGCTGACCATTGCCGACGTCGCCGGAAAAACGGCACAGCTGGGGTTTCAAAGCTATTTGGAATTTCTCGCATTGGTCAGCATTAGTTTAGGCGTGTTGAACTTGTTGCCCATTCCTGTATTGGACGGCGGGCATTTGGTGTTCTACACTGCCGAATGGATACGCGGAAAGCCCTTGAGCGAGCGCATACAGGCAATCGGCCTACGCCTCGGACTGGCTGCCATGCTGTTCATGATGGCACTGGCTTTCTTTAATGACATCAACCGTTTGTTTGGATAATTTTATGAAATTGAAACAGATTGCTTCTGCTTTGATGGTATTGGGCATGTCGCCTTTGGCATTTGCCGACTTCACCATTCAAGACATCCGCGTCGAAGGTTTGCAGCGCACCGAACCGAGTACGGTCTTCAACTACCTGCCCGTCAAAGTCGGCGACCAATTCAGCGACGCACGCAGCGAAGAAATCATCAAAAGTCTGTATGCGACCGGTTTTTTTGACGATGTCCGCGTAGAGACTATGGGCAATCAGGTCTTACTGACCGTTATCGAACGCCCGACCATCAGCACGCTGAACATCACCGGCGCGAAAATGCTGCAAAACGATGTGATCAAGAAAAACCTTGAATCCTTCGGTTTAGCGCAATCCCAATACTTCAATCCTGCCACGCTGAGCCAGTCTGTCGCCAGCCTGAAGGAAGAATACAAAAGCCGCGGTAAACAGTCGGTCCAAATCACGCCGACCGTTACCAAACTCGCGCGTAACCGCGTTTCCATCGACATCGCCATCGATGAGGGTAAAACCACCAAGATTACCGACATTGAATTTGAAGGCAACAAAGTCTATTCCGACCGCAAGCTCATGAAACAAATGTCCTTGAGCGAAGGCGGCATGTGGACTTGGCTGACTAAGAGCAACCAGTTTAACGAGCAAAAATTCTCGCAAGACATGGAGCGCATCAGCGAGTTCTACCAAAACAACGGCTACTTCAATTTCCGCATTCTGGATACCGACATCCAGACCAACGAAGACAAAACCAAGCAAACCATCAAAGTTACGGTTGACGAGGGCGAACGCTTCCGTTGGGGCGACGTGCGCATAGAAGGCGACACCCGCGAAGTGCCGAAAGAAGAGCTGCAAAAACTGCTGACCATGAAAAAGGGCAAGTGGTACGAACGCGCCCAAATGGTCAAATCGCTCGAATCCATCCAAAACCGCATGGGTACGGCAGGCTACGCGTTCAGCGAAGTCAATGTTCAGCCCGTTCCCAATGCTGAGACCCAAACTGTCGATTTCGTCCTGAACGTCGAACCCGGTCGCAAAATCTATGTGAACGAAATCAACATCACCGGCAACAACAAAACCCGTGACGAAGTCGTGCGCCGCGAATTGCGTCAGATGGAATCCGCGCCTTACGACACCTCCAAGCTGCAACGTTCCAAAGAGCGCGTCGAGTTGCTGGGTTACTTCGACAACGTACAATTCGATGCCGTGCCGGTTGCGAATACGCCCGACCAAGTCGATTTGAACATGAGCGTGAACGAGCGTTCTACCGGCTCTTTGGATATGAGTGCGGGCTGGGTTCAGGATACCGGCTTGGTCATGTCTGTGGGCGTTTCCCAAGACAATCTGTTCGGTACGGGTAAATCCGTTTCCCTGCGCGCTTCACGAAGCAAAACCACGCTCAACGGCTCGCTGTCGTTTACCGATCCGTATTTCACACCCGACGGCGTGAGCCTCGGTTACGATATTTACGGCAAGTCTTACGACCCGCGTAAAGCCTCTTCCAGCGCGAAACAATATAAAACCACCACCGCAGGCGGCGGTGTGCGCATGGGCATCCCCGTTACCGAATACGACCGCGTCAATTTAGGTCTGGCAGCGGAACACCTGACCGTGAATACCTACAAAGGCGCGCCTAAACGTTATGCTGAATTTGTGGCAGAACATGGTAAGTGTGCCAATGGTATTGATACAAAAGGCAAAGAATGTGTTGAGGGATTAGGTAACTTCAAAGGCTGGCTGTACAAAGGTACGATCGGTTGGGGACGCAATAAAACCGACAGCGCATTGTGGCCGACCCGCGGTTACATGACCGGCATCAACGGCGAAATCGCCCTGCCGGGCAGCGACCTGCAATACTACACGCTGACCCATAACCAAACTTGGTTCTTCCCGCTGACCAAAGACTTTACCCTGATGCTCGGCGGCGAAGTCGGTGTCGGCAACGGCTACGGCAAAACCAAAACCATGCCGTTCTTTGAAAACTTCTACGGCGGCGGCTTAGGTTCTGTACGCGGTTATGAGACCGGCACGCTGGGTCCGAAAGTTTATGACGAATACGGCGAGAAAATCAGCTACGGCGGCAACAAAAAAGCCAACGTTTCTGCCGAGTTGCTGTTCCCGATGCCGGGCATCAAAGATTCCCGCTCCGTCCGTCTGAGCCTGTTCGCCGACGCGGGCAGCGTATGGGATGACAAAACGTATAACAACGACAGTAGCAATCCTACTGAGATTGGCAAGAAGCCTCAAAACCCATACGGCTTAGGCACGACCCACAAATCGACCTTCAAGGAAGAGTTGCGCTACTCCGCCGGTGCGGCAGTAACCTGGCTCTCGCCGCTGGGTCCGATGAAGTTCAGCTACGCCTACCCGCTGAAGAAAAAAGACAGCGACGAAATCCAACGCTTCCAGTTCCAATTGGGTACAACATTCTGACGTAGACAGAAAAAGGTCGTCTGAAAACTGAAATACCGATGGGTAAAACGTTTTCAGACGACCTGAAGGAAAAGGGGCAGGGCGTTCTGCCTCTTTTTAAAAAACAAACCGTCATCCCGCTGATGGGCGGGATACAAAATCAAGGAAATCCAGATGAACATCATTGCCAACGCCTTCCGCCTCGGCGGCGCGGCTTTATTGGGCTTCGGGTTGATGAACCAAGCTGTGGCGGCGGAAGCCGTGCAGAAAATCGGCTTTATCAATACCGAGCGCGTTTATCTTGAGTCCAAGCAGGCGCAACGCATTCAGACGACCTTGGAAAAAGAATTCCGCAGCCGTCAGGACGCTTTGCAGAAATTGCAGCAAGAAGGTGAAAAGCTCGAAAAATCCCTGACCGAAGGCAAATTGCAGGGCAAAGAGCGTGAAGCTGCGGCAAAACGCTGGGGCGAGCTGGTTCAGCAGTTCCGCAAGAAACAGGCGGAGCTGGCAGAAGACTACAACCTGCGCCGCAACGAAGAATTTGCCGCCCTCCAGCAAAACGCCAACCGCATCATCGTCGATCTTGCCAAACGCGAAGGTTACGATGTGATTTTGCAGGACGTGATTTACGTCAATGCGCGTTACGACATCACTGACAGCGTGATTAAAGCCTTGAATACACGTTAATCGGAAGGCTGAACGAGATACGACAAACCTGTTTTCAGACGACCTCTTTCAAGCGAAGGGTCGTCTGAAAATCCAATAAACGATATAATTACCTGTCTTATCACTCCTGCCGGCATACGTTTTAAGCAAACCGTTCTGTCCGACTGCTCCCGCCGTCCCTTTTCAGACGACCTCATCTCAAAGCTTACGAAACATCATGACTTCAAAAACCTACACCCTGTCCCAAATCACAGCGCAGCTTGGCGGCGAATGGCGCGGCAAGGACATTTCCGTCGCCGCCGTGCGCCCGCTCGCAGACGCGCAGGCAGAACACATCAGCTTCCTCGCCAATCCGAAATACAAAGCCGAAGTCCACGACAGCAGCGCGGGTGCGGTCATCGTTTCTGCCAAAGCAGTGGACGAATTTGAAGGGCGCAACCTGATTGTCGCCGACGATCCCTATCTCTATTTCGCCAAAGTCGCCCGCCTGTTTTCACCCATCGTCAAAGCGTGCGGCGCCATCCATCCGACCGCCGTCGTCGAAGAGAGCGCGACCGTTCCCGCAAGCTGCGAAATCGGCGCGAACGCCTACATCGGCGCGAACACCGTACTCGGCGAAGGCTGCCGCATCTTGGCAAACGCCGTTGTCCAACACGACTGCAAACTGGGCGACGAAGTCGTCCTGCGTCCCAACGCCGTCGTTTATTACGGCTGCACACTGGGCAACCGCGTCGAAATCCACAGCGGCGCAGTCATCGGCGCAGACGGTTTCGGACTCGCCTTCGCCGGCGATTCATGGTTTAAAATCCCGCAAACCGGCGCGGTAACGCTGGGCGACGACGTAGAAATCGGCTCGAACACCAACATTGACCGCGGCGCGATGAGCGACACCACCGTCGGCAACGGCACCAAAATCGACAACCAAGTCCAAATCGGACACAACTGCAAAATCGGTTCGCACACCGTCATCGCCGCCAAAACCGGCATTTCCGGCAGCGTTACCATCGGCAGCTACTGCATCATTGGCGGCGGCGTCGGTACGGTCGGACACATCGAAATCGCCGACAAAACCACCATCGGCGGCGGCACGTCCGTCACCCACAGCATTACCGAAAGCGGCAAACACCTTGCCGGTATCTTCCCGATGTCCACCCATAAAGAATGGGCGCGCAACGCCGTTTACATCCACCGCCTGAGTGAAATGAACAAACGCCTCAAAACATTGGAAAACCGTCTGAGCGACAGCGAAAAAGACGAATAATCCCACAATCGGTTTGCATGGCGGATGCGCTTTAGGATCAAACAAAGCGAGAAAGCCCAACGTTTTAAAGCACGCCCGCGATGAAACCGCCCAGCCAACCCGAAATACCAAGGAATACGACGAACATGGACGTACAACTCCCCATCGAAGCCAAAGACATCCAAAAACTCATTCCCCACCGCTACCCGTTTTTGCAACTCGACCGCATTACCGCCTTCGAGTCCATGAAAACCCTGACCGCGATTAAAAACGTCACCATGAACGAGCCGCAGTTCCAAGGCCATTTCCCCGACCTGCCCGTCATGCCCGGCGTACTCATCATCGAAGCCATGGCGCAAGCCTGCGGTACACTCGCCATCCTCAGCGAAGGCGGCCGCAAAGAAAACGAATTCTTCTTCTTCGCCGGCATAGACGAAGCCCGCTTCAAACGCCAAGTCATCCCCGGCGACCAACTCGTTTTCGAAGTCGAGCTGCTGACCAACAAACGCGGCATCGGCAAATTCAGCGCCGTCGCCAAAGTGGACGGACAAGTCGCCGTCGAAGCCATCATCATGTGTGCCAAACGCGTGGTTTGAGTGTTCAGAAAAAGGTCGTCTGAAAGTTTCAGACGACCTGTTGCCGTCGCGCATCTTCGCGGCAACACGACAGGAAAGGAAAAACATGACCCTCATCCACCCGACCGCCGTCATTGACCCTAAAGCCGAACTCGACTCCAGCGTCAAAGTCGGCGCGTACACCGTCATCGGTCCCAACGTCCAAATCGGCGCGAACACCGAAATCGGCCCGCATACCGTCATCAACGGCCACACCACCATCGGCGAAAACAACCGCATTTTCCAATTTGCCAGCCTCGGCGAAATCCCGCAGGACAAAAAATACCGCGACGAGCCGACCAAGCTGATTATCGGCAACGGCAACACCATCCGCGAATTCACCACCTTCAACCTCGGCACGGTAACCGGCATCGGCGAAACCCGCGTCGGCGACGATAACTGGATTATGGCGTACTGCCACCTCGCACACGACTGCGTCATCGGCAACCACACCATCTTCGCCAACAACGCCTCGCTCGCCGGACACGTTACCATCGGCGATTACGTCGTCTTGGGCGGCTACACGCTGGTGTTCCAGTTCTGCCAAATCGGCGACTACGCCATGACCGCCTTCGCCGCAGGCGTACACAAAGACGTACCGCCGTACTTTATGGCAGCAGGCTACCGCGCCGAACCCGCAGGCATCAACAGCGAAGGCATGCGCCGCAACGGCTTCACCGCCGAGCAAATCTCCGCCGTCAAAGATGTGTATAAAACCATCTACCACCGCGGCATCCCGTTTGAAGAAGCCAAAGCCGACATCCTCCGCCGCGCCGAAACGCAGGCAGAGCTGGCGGTGTTTAAAGACTTCTTCGCCCAATCCACGCGCGGGATTATCCGCTGAAGACGGAATCTGCCTGAAGGTCGTCTGAAAACCTGACCGCTTTAACGACGGTTTTTTGATCCGACAAACCTTACCAAGGTCGTCTGAAAAGTTTGCAGGTTTGCTGTTTCAGACGACGTTGTTTTCGTAACATTTGCCTTGTCCTTTCAACGTTTGGCGCGGGAAGGGCGGTGTTGCCAAATTCTGTCTTCCATCTAATCGAAAAGGTCGTCTGAAAACTGGGAAACCAAGTTTCAGACGACCTTTTGATTTGTTGGCACGATGTTGATCATGCAGATTTTATAGTGGATTAAATTTAATCCACTATAGGAGCAAATGATTTTGGGCGCGGCATCTTTTGAATGAACCAAATGCCTGCCGTTTCACTGGTTTTAGTGAACGTGGCTGCTTTCTACGCCGCCTTTGATTTCGCCATAGACTTGTGTAGAGCTGCCTTGTCCGGATTGGGCGGCGCAGGCGTTGAGGAGCAGGAGGGCGGTGGTGAGGAAGAAGAATTTTTTCATGCTGGTTTCCTTTGGTTGGATGGGAGGGGAGGTCGTCTGAAACCCAATAATATAGTGGATTAACTTTAAACCAGTACGGCGTTGCCTCGCCTTAGCTCAAAGAGACGATTCTCTAAGGTGCTGAAGCACCAAGTGAATCGGTTCCGTACTATCTGTACTGTCTGCGGCTTCATCGCCTTGTCCTGATTTAAATTTAATCCACTATAACTTTAATCCACTATAAGGTTTCAGACAACCTTTTTTACCAATGCGACGCCATATTGTCGCGGTGGATGAGTTCGTCTTCGTGGGTGTAGCCTAATTTTTCGGCGATGCGCTCGGACGGGGTTTGCAGGATTTTGGCGGTTTCGCCGCTGCTGTAATTGGTCAGGCCGCGGGCGATTTCTTTGCCCTCGGTATCGAGGATGGCGACGAGTTCGCCGCGGTGGAAATGGCCGTCCGCGCGGATGCAGCCGACGGGCAGCAGGCTGGCATGTTGTTCGGTCAGGGCTTTTACCGCGCCGCTGTCGACGGTCAGGCTGCCGGCGGTTTGGACGTGTCCGAGCAGCCATTGTTTGCGGGCGGCGACGCGGCTGTGCGCGCTGGTAAAGAGCGTGCCTATGCTTTCGCCTTGTTTGAGGCGGACGAGGACGTCGGGTTCGCCGCCCCATGCGACGACGGTGGCGGCTCCGCTGAGTGCGGCGCGTTTGGCGGCGGTTACTTTGGTGTACATGCCGCCGGTGCCGACGCTGCTGCCTGCGCCGCCCGCCATGCTTTCGAGGTCGGGATGGTCGGCTGCTATGGTCGGAATCAGTTTGGCTTGCGGGTTTTTGCGCGGGTCGCTGTCGTACAGGCCTTTTTGGTCGGTTAGGAGGACGAGGGCGTCGGCTTCGATAAGGTTGGTCACGAGCGCGCCGAGGGTGTCGTTGTCGCCGAGTTTGATTTCGTCGGTGGTCACGGTGTCGTTTTCGTTGATGACGGGGACGATGCCTTTGGACAGCAGGGTTTGCAGGGTGCTGCGGGCATTGAGGTAGCGGGTACGGTTGCTCAGGTCATCGTGGGTGAGCAGGATTTGGGCGGTGCGGATGCCGTGCGGTGCGAACGCGGTTTCGTAGGCTTGGGCGATGCCGGTTTGTCCGACGGCGGCGGCGGCTTGCAGCTCGTTGATGGCGCTGGGGCGTTTGCTCCAGCCCAGCCGTTTGATGCCTTCGGCGATGGCGCCGCTGGAAACGAGGACGGTTTGCACGCCTTGTTTGCCCAATTCGGCGATTTGCGCCGCCCAGCGGTCGAGTGCGGCTTGGTCTATGCCTTTGCCGCCCGCGGTAACAAGGCTGGAGCCGACTTTGACGACGAGGGTGCGGATGTTGGAGAGATTTTGCAGGGACATGGTTTTTCTCGCGGAGGATATAGGGGCGGCTTCGGACGTTTTGTTAAACGTAAAAGGTCGTCTGAAAGCGCGAAAACTGATTTTCAGACGACCCCTATGGGGCTGTCAATACGCGGTATCGTGAAATTGCTAAAAGGTAGGCGGGATTCGTTGAGCCGACTGTTGGGGCTGACACGATACAAAAAGGTCGTCTGAAAACCAAGATACAGGTTTTCAGACGACCTTTGCTATGGCGGAACGGCTTTACGCTTCGACCGGTTTGCCGCGCAGGGAGAAGGTGTAGGCTTCGGTGATTTCCAAATCGATCATTTGATTGATCATGTCGGGCGTGCCGGTGAAGTTGACCACGCGGTTGTTGGCGGTACGGGCTTGGAGCTGGTCGGGGTCTTTTTTGGAGATGCCTTCGACCAGACAGCGTTGTACGGTACCTATCATGGTTTGGTTGATGCGGGCGGTTTCGGCTTCGATGACTTCGTTCAGGGCTTCGAGGCGGCGCACTTTTTCGGCGTGCGGGGTGTCGTCCGGCAGGTTGGCGGCGGGTGTGCCGGGGCGCGGGCTGTAAATGAAGACGAAGCTCAAATCGAAGGCAATGTCTTTCACCAGCTTCAGGGTTTGCTCGAACTCGCGTTCGGTTTCGCCGGGGAAGCCGACGATGAAGTCGCTGCTTAGGCACAAGTCGGGGCGGATGGCGCGCAGTTTGCGGATGATGGACTTGTATTCCAAGGCGGTGTAGCCGCGTTTCATCGCGCTCAATACGCGGTCGGAACCGCTTTGAATCGGCAGGTGCAGGTGCGACACCAGCTTGGGCAGGTCGCGGTAGCACTCGATAATCGAGTCGGTAAACTCGCGCGGGTGGCTGGTGGTGAAGCGCATACGCTCGATGCCGGGGATTTCGTGGACGATGCGCAGCAGGGTGGCGAAGTCGCAGATTTCGCCGTCTTCCATTTCGCCGCGATAGGCGTTGACGTTTTGCCCCAAGAGGTTGATTTCTTTAACGCCTTGTTGGGCGAGGTTGGCGATTTCGGTCAAAACGTCGTTCAACGGGCGGGAGAACTCTTCGCCGCGAGTGTAGGGGACGACGCAGAACGAGCAGTATTTGGAACAGCCTTCCATGATGGATACGAATGCTGCGCCGCCTTCGACGCGGGCGGGCGGCAGGTGGTCGAATTTTTCAATTTCGGGGAAGGAAATATCGACTTGCGACAGGCCGCTGGTTTCTTTATCCACAATCATTTTAGGCAGGCGGTGCAGCGTTTGCGGGCCGAAGACGACGTCCACATAAGGCGCGCGTTTGATGATGTTTTCGCCTTCTTGGGAGGCGACGCAGCCGGCAACGCCGATGATGAGGTCGGGATTTTTTTCTTTGAGCGGGCGCACGCGGCCTAAGTCGGAGAACACTTTTTCCTGCGCTTTTTCGCGCACGGAGCAGGTGTTGAAGAGGATGATGTCGGCTTCGTCGGCTTCGGTTACTTGTTCGATGCCGCCGTTTTCTTCGGCGAGTACGGCGAGCATTTTTTCGCTGTCGTATTCGTTCATTTGGCAGCCGAAGGTGCGGATAAATACTTTTTTCATGGTTTGTGTCTTTCTCAGGTAGCCCGTAATTGCGGGGCTGATTGTTATAAAAATCTTCATTTCAGACGACCTTTGGAACGTGGGCAGGTCGTCTGAAACGCAGATTCGTCAGGGCGCAAAAATGCGCGGTTGCGCTGCTGCGGCTGCAACAGCCAACCACGCGGTGTGTGTTTGGGCCGTCTGAAACGGGCAAACGACGGCTTATTGCGCGTCTTTTTTAACCTCGTCGCGGACTTCTTTTTGCGCGGTAAAACGGGAGGCTTCGTCGTCGGTCAAAACCCACACTTCGCGCACGAGGGCGTTGGTGTCGTTGTGTTTGAAGGCGATGGTTTTGCCGGTTTTGCCCGCCAGCCGCCCCATCGGGATGAAGCGGTCGTTTTCGTCGTGGATTTTGGTGAAACGGGTGATTTGCAGCTTGGCGGAATTGCCGTCGGCAATGCCCAGCGTTAAGAGGCGCGTCCATGAGAAGCCGCCACGGCTCACTTTCAGATAAGGCAGTTCGACCTGTTTCAAAACCGCCGCGTCCATATCGCTCGGCAGCTTGCGCTGGGCGGCGTAGGAGGCGGTGGAAACCAAAAGGGTAAGCATTAAAATGAATCCGCGTAACATGATGTTTTCTTTATGGTATAAATGGGTGCGGATTATAGCACAAACGCTTCAAATATGAACAGAGTGATTGTTTTTACAGAACAATTTTCATTTTCAGATACGGCGTTGTGCCGTGGCGGTTTGGGCTTTGGGGGTCGTCTGAAACGGCTGGCGCGGGCAATCTGATGATAAAATACCGCTTATTTTTCAGACGACCTCAGAAAGAACCCGCTATGAACCGTAACGAAATCCTGTTTGACCGCGCCAAAGCCATCATCCCCGGCGGCGTGAATTCCCCCGTCCGCGCATTCGGCAGCGTCGGCGGCGTGCCGCGCTTCATCAAAAAAGCCGAAGGCGCGTATGTTTGGGACGAAAACGGCACGCGCTATACCGATTACGTCGGTTCGTGGGGACCTGCGATTGTCGGACACGCGCACCCCGAAGTCATCGAAGCCGTGCGCGAAGCCGCCTTGGGCGGTTTGTCGTTCGGCGCGCCCACCGAAGGCGAAATCGTCATCGCCGAAGAAATCGCCAAAATCATGCCGTCGGTCGAACGGCTGCGCCTCGTCAGCTCCGGCACCGAAGCGACCATGACCGCCATCCGCCTCGCACGCGGCTTTACCGGACGAGACAAAATCATCAAATTCGAAGGCTGCTACCACGGCCATTCCGACAGCCTGCTCGTCAAAGCCGGCAGCGGCCTGCTTACCTTCGGCAACCCGTCTTCCGCAGGCGTTCCCGCCGATTTCACCAAACACACCTTAGTCCTCGAATACAACAACATCGCCCAACTCGAAGAAGCGTTCGCCCGCAACGGCGACGAAATCGCCTGCGTCATCCTCGAACCCTTCGTCGGCAATATGAACCTTGTCCGCCCGACCGAAGCCTTCGTCAAAGCCCTGCGCGAATTGACCGAAAAACACGGCGCGGTGTTGATTTACGACGAAGTGATGACCGGCTTTCGCGTCGCGCTCGGCGGCGCACAATCGCTGCACGGCATTACGCCCGACCTGACCACGATGGGCAAAGTCATCGGCGGCGGTATGCCGCTTGCCGCGTTCGGCGGACGCAAAGACATCATGGAATGTATTTCCCCGCTGGGCGGCGTGTATCAGGCAGGCACATTGTCGGGCAACCCGATTGCCGTCGCCGCCGGCTTGAAAACGCTCGAAATCATCCAGCGCGAAGGCTTCTACGAAAACCTGACCGCTTTGACCCGCCGCCTCGCCGACGGGCTTGCCGCCGCCGCCAAATCACACGGCATCGAGTTCACTGCCGACAGCGTGGGCGGCATGTTCGGTCTGTATTTCGCCGCACACACCCCGCAAAACTACGGCGACATGGCGCGCTCCAATATCGACGCCTTCAAACGCTTCTTCCACGGTATGCTCGACCGCAACACTGCCTTCGGCCCGTCCGCCTACGAAGCAGGCTTCGTCTCCGCCGCGCACACGCCCGAGCTGATTGACGAAACCATCGCCACCGCGCATCAAGTGTTTGCGGAAATGGCGAAGTAAGGTGGAAACCGTTTTGCCGTATTGAGCTGCACGGGAATAGGCGCAACGTCAGGGCAGGGCGGACAACGCCGCCTGAGCTGCCGCGAATGCAAAAGGTCGTCTGAAAACCCAAATTCGGGTTTCAGACGACCTTTCGTTTGTGGATAAGCTTTATTTTGTCCTTAAGCTTTTTCGTGTGTCAGATGGCGCACAGACGCGGCGATTTCGTCCGCCATCCGACGGCTGGCACCTTGATGGCCGGCGACGAAGTGTGCCGCTTGTTGGGCGAAATGGCTGCGCTCGCTCGGGTTTTCCAAACAGGCTGAGACGAAGGTGCACCATTCGTCCGCGTTTTGCACCTGCACCGCCGCTTGGGCTTCCAACGCGCTGCGGCAGGCGGCGGCAAAGTTGTAGGTGGAAAAGCCGAACACGGTCGGAATACCGCAGGCTATCGGCTCGATGATGTTTTGACAGCCGCTGTCCACGAGGCTGCCGCCGACAAAGGCGACATCGGCGCTGAGGTAGTAGGCAAAAAGTTCGCCCATGCTGTCGCCTACCCAGACTTGGGTTTGCTGGGAAACAGGCAGGTTGTCGCTGCGTTTTTGAACGGTATAACCCAATGCCTGCGCTGTTTCAAAGGTCGTCTGAAAACGCTCCGGATGGCGCGGCACGATAACCAGCAAGGCGTCGCCGGCATAGCTTTTCCAGGCTTCGAGCAAGAGCGCCGCTTCGTCTTGGTCTTTGTAAAAACGGGTACTGGCGCAGACGGCGACGGGGCGCGCGCCTATGCGTTCGCGGAAGGCGGCAGCCAGCGCGCGCATCCGTTCGGGTGGGGAAATATCGTATTTGGTGTTGCCGCAGACATGGACGTTGGACGCGCCGATCAAGTGCAGCCGCTCCGCGTCTTCGGCGGTTTGCGCGAAACAGCCGCTTAAGGTTTGCAGTGCAGGTTCGAACAGGTTGCGGATTTTCAAATAGCCGCGCTGCGATTTTTCAGACAGGCGGGCGTTGGCGAGAAACAGGGGCACGTGCGCGTCGGCGCAGGCGTGCATGAGGTTGGGCCAGATTTCCGTTTCCATCAGTACGCCGAACAGGGGCTGGTGTTCCTTCAGGAATTGGGCGACCCATTCGGGCTTGTCGTAAGGCAGATAACGGCATTGCGCGTCGGGGAACAATTCTTTTGCGGCGGCGCGTCCGGTCGGCGTCATTTGGGTCATGAGCAGCGGCGCGTCGGGGAAATGGCGGCGCAACGCTTCTACCAAAGGCTGCGCGGCACGGGTTTCGCCGACCGATACGGCATGCACCCAAATCGGACGCTGCACAGGCCGGTCAAACGGTTCGCCGAAACGCTCGCCCCAATGGTAGAGATAGGCGGGCGATTTGACGGCGCGCTTTTTGAGATAGTGGCGGATAAGCGGCGGTGCGATGCGCCATAATTGCGTGTAAAACCAACGATTCATGTATTCCACTCGAAAACGGTACGGACGGGAAGGCGGACGGTGCGCGACGTGGCGGATTCAACGGTTGAAGGTGAAAACGTTCCGTTGTCGAATCTCCTGTTTCCCAGACCTATTCTAGCCGATTTTGCCGCTTCGCCCATGCCTCTTTTGAACCTGACTTGATGTAATCATGGAAAAAGGTCGTCTGAAAACTGAACTGGCCCCC
>KV796960.1 GCA_001809325.1 Neisseria sp. HMSC077D05
CCAACTTTTGGGGTGCAGTTCAAACCTGAAACGAGGGTTTTCAGACGACCTTTTTGTTTGACTTGTTGGTGTGCTTATATTTCTATGCGGATGAACAGCGTCTCTAGGAAATCGCTATAACGTTGATTTGCTTTACTTTACGGTAAATTTTGCCGTTATAGTGGATTAAATTTAAACCAGTACGGCGTTGCCTCGCCTTGCCGTACTATCTGTACTGTCTGCAGCTTCGTTGCCTTGTCCTGATTTAAATTTAATCCACTATACTTTTTGGCTTGCTTAAATAACGGCTTACTGATTAAATAATAAAAATTATTTGCATTTGTATGATTCAATTTATAAACTCTTGCTTTTCAAGGCAGACAGATGGCGGTACTTTGTCAGACTTGGGATAAAGAGACGGAGGAATCAAATATCCAATAGATATTTTTGGCGTATCAGACAGTATTTCAAACCCGATATTTTCAAACAAAATTTCTACTGCCCTGTCTAACCGGGGTCGTCTGAATTTTTAGAGAGGTTTGTCATGTCCGTCATGCTGATACCGATAACCCTTTTCTTCTCTTTCTTCTTTTTTGCCTTATACCGCTCTATCGCGCCCGCGCCCGATAGGGTGTTGAACGGTGACACACTTATTTGTTTTAGCCGTAACAAGTTCTTCAGCCGTGAACTTTTGTATTGCGGAACGCAGGGTGTGTTTGTTTATCGCGGACGGACTTTGATAGCGCATTACCGATTTGAAGAGGTCGTCAGACTGGCGAAGACCAGTTGGCATATCAACAAAGTCAGCGTTTGGGAAATCGAATGCGTATCGGACGGTAAACATGCGCGGCATACATTTTGCCCGAGGGGAAGCCTGTGGTTCGGTCATGAAGGTTTCGACAGGCTTCATGAACATATGCTGCGTGTGAATCCGAATGCGGTGAAGACCAAATGGACTGGTTTTCCTCCTCATATTGATATTATTAAGTTTTAAGGTTTGTTTTATATATGTTGATTGCTTTTTTGATTATGTTGCGCGAGGGTATCGAGGCGGCTTTGATCGTCGGTATCGTCGCGGGTTTTTTGAAACAGTCGGGACATTCGCGGCTGATGCCTAAGGTGTGGCTGGGTGTGGCTTTGGCTGCGCTGATGTGTTTGGGCATCGGATACGGCATCCATTCGGCAACGGGCGAGATTCCGCAGAAGGAGCAGGAATTTGTGGTCGGCGTTATCGGTTTGGTGGCGGTGGCGATGCTGACTTATATGATTTTATGGATGAAAAAAGCCGCCCGTTCGATGAAGCAGCAGCTTCAGGATTCGGTTCA
Organism: Neisseria sp. HMSC077D05; assembly: GCA_001809325.1. Classification (GTDB taxonomy): domain Bacteria; phylum Pseudomonadota; class Gammaproteobacteria; order Burkholderiales; family Neisseriaceae; genus Neisseria. The sequence continues at coordinate 1,305 of KV796960.1, forward strand.
GACCGCCTTAAACCGCGGCAACGGCCAAGGCTGGGCTTTGGTCGGCATGGCTTTTCTGGCTGTGGCGCGCGAGGGGCTGGAGAGTGTGTTTTTTCTCTTGGCGGTGTTTCAGCAGAGTCCGACTTGGTCTATGCCCGTCGGCGCGGTATTGGGGCTGCTGACCGCAGTGGTCATCGGCGCGCTGATTTATCAGGGCGGTATGCGTCTGAATCTGGCGAAGTTTTTCCGTTGGACGGGCGCGTTTTTGATTGTGGTGGCCGCCGGTTTGGTGGCCGGTTCGCTGCGCGCACTGCATGAGGCGGGCGTGTGGAACCACCTGCAAGAGGTGGTGTTTGATTCTTCCAAATACCTGCATGAAGACAGCCCGCTGGGTGTGCTGCTCGGCGGCTTCTTCGGCTATACCGACCACCCGACGCAGGGCGAGGTGCTGGCGTGGCTGCTGTATTTGGTTCCCGTCATGATTTGGTTTCTGCACGGCAGCAGGCCCGCCGCAGTGCAGAGGTCGTCTGAAAGCCACTAGTGGCGCTTAAAAATTCCGTATCTCATTCTTATCAACATGCCAAAGAGGTTTGAAATGAAAAAACTCAATATAACTGCTTTATCCGTGATGCTGGCTTTGGGTCTGACCGCGTGTCAGCCGCCTGAAGCGGAAAAATCTGCGCCTGCCGCGTCAGGTGCTTCGGGTGCATCCGGCGCGAATACCGGCGGCGCCGTCAACGTCGGCGTGAACGACACTGCCTGCGAACCGATGGAACTGACCGTGCCGAGCGGACAAGTCGTGTTCAACATCAAAAACAACAGCGGCCGCAAGCTGGAATGGGAAATCCTCAAAGGCGTGATGGTGGTTGACGAACGCGAAAACATCGCCCCCGGACTTTCCGACAAAATGACCGTCACCCTGCTGCCGGGCGAATACGAAATGACCTGCGGCCTTTTGACCAACCCGCGAGGCAAGTTGGTAGTAACCGACAGCGGCTTTAAAGACACCGGCAACGAAGCCGATTTGGAAAAACTCGCCAAACCGCTTGCCGACTATAAAGTTTACGTCCAAGGCGAAGCCAAAGAGCTGGTTGCCAAAACCAAAGCCTTCACCGACGCTGTCAAAGCGGGCGACATCGAAAAAGCCAAATCCCAGTTTGCCTCCGCCCGCACCCACTACGAACGCATCGAGCCGATTGCCGAACTCTTCAACGAACTCGACCCCGCCATCGACGCGCGTGAAGACGACTTCAAAGACAAAACCGAAGACGCGGCCTTCACCGGCTTCCACCGTATCGAACACGCCCTGTGGGTCAAAAAAGACGTATCCGGCGTGAAAGACATTGCCGACAAACTCATGAAAGACGTTGAAGCCCTGCAAAAAGAAATCGACGCCCTCTCCTTCCCGCCAAACAAAGTCGTCGGCGGCGCGGCAGTGTTGATTGAAGAAGTTGCCGGCAGCAAAATCAGCGGCGAAGAAGACCGTTACAGCCACACCGACTTGAGCGACTTCCAAGCCAACATCGAAGGCGCGCAAAAAATCGTCGAACTCTTCCGTCCGATGATTGCCGAGAAAAACAAAGCCCTGCTCGAGAAAGTCGATGCCAACTTCAAACAAGTAACCGACATCCTCGCCAAATACAAAACCAAAGACGGCTTTGAAACCTACGACAAACTCAGCGACGCAGACCGCAAAACCCTTCAGGCACCGATTAACGCCCTTGCCGAAGACCTGAGCCAACTGCGCGGCACACTGGGTCTCAAATAAACTTGACCCGCCCGTTTCAGACGACCCCTTACCACTTAAGAGGTCGTCTGAAAACTTATCGCTGACAGCAGTCATGCCCGCGCGGCAATCGCAGACGTAGCGTGGGCTTTGCCCGCGAAAAAACCAAAGCCGTGTAGGTCGGACACTTGTATCCGACAAAGCAATCGTAGCCATATACAGCGCCTTACGTACCGCAGA
>KV796961.1 GCA_001809325.1 Neisseria sp. HMSC077D05
TTATGGAAAGTTGCACTTCAAATGCGAATCCGTCAGGGTTTACCAGTAGCCCAGCACTTTCCACCAGATAATGCCGATGGTGCCGAAAATCAGGATTTCGACCACGCTCATGATGAAGCCTGCTTTCCACCATTCGGTCATGCTGACATAGTTCGAGCCGTAGATGACGGGGGACGAGCCTGAAGCATAGTGGGTCAGCGACATCATGATGCCGGTGGCGGACGCCATAATCAGGGCGAACAACATCGGCGGTGCGCCCAAGGCGAGACCTGCGCCGTAGAAGGCGCCGAACATGGCGGTAACATGTGCCGTGCCGCTGGCGAAAACGTAGTGGGCGTAGAGGTAGGCAAGCGTCAGAAGGGCGCAACCGGCTTCCCAACCCAAGCCGAGATGGGAAATGCCGCCTTGCAGCGATTCGGACAGCCATGCAATCAGTCCTAATTTGTTGAGAAAGTTCGCCATCATGACCAAGGCGGCAAACCAGACGATGGTGTCCCACGCGCCTTTTTCTTTCAGCGCGTCGTCCCAAGTCAGTACGCCCGTGAGCAGACACAGGCTCAGGCCGAGGAAGGTGGTGGCGGTGGCATCGACTTTCACGCCGAACAGCATTTCGGGAACGCCCGCCCACAAAAGCAGCAGAATCACGAAAATGCCGAGCATGATTTTTTCGTCGCGCTTCATCGCGCCCATTTCTTTCAGTTTTTCTTTGGCAAGGGCGGTCGCGTTAGGCGTTTGTTTGATTTCGGGCGGATACAGGAAATACAGTACCAGCGGCATCAGGAACATGGCGATCAGGCCGGGTACGACCATGGCGGCGAACCATGTGCCCCAAGAGAGGTGGATTTCCGAATTGGTGGCTTTGGCAACCAATTCGACGACCAGCGGGTTGGGCGCGGTTGCGGTAATGAAGATGCAGCAGGTGATGATGTTGGCGTGGTAGTTGACCAGCGCGAGATATTTACCGATTTTGCCCTCCGTGCCTTTTTCGGGGTCGGAATCGAAACTCAGGGCGATGGAGCGCATAATCGGATGTACAATCGCGCCGCCGCGCGCGGTGTTGCTCGGCGTTACCGGACCGATGACCAAGTCGGCTAGTGCCAAGCTGTAACCTACGCCCAGCGTGCGTTTGCCGAAAAGGGAAATCAGAAGGTAGCCGATACGCATCCCCAAGCCGGTTTTCAACAAACCGCGCGAGATGATGATGGCGATACCGATCATCCAGATTAACGAGTTGTTGAGGCTGCTCAGTGCGTCTTTGGTCGCGTCGGCAGCTTTTTCGTTGGTCACGCCGGTCAGCGCGACCAAGGTAATGCCTAAAATCGCCATTGCGCCGATGGGCATGGCTTTGCCGATGATGCCGGCGATGATGCCGACGAACAACGCCAAAAGGTGCCATGCGTCGGGCGATACGCCCTGCGGCACGGGTATGACGAACCAGATAATCAGCGTCAGCGCGAGCGCAACCGCAGCAGGAATTGGCTTGAAGCCCATGTTGAGTCTCCTAGTTTGAGGTATTGGGGAAATTGGGTTTCAGACGACGTGTGCCTGATTTTGGTGGGGAGAGGTCGTCTGAAACGTATTTAGGCAGCAGTTGTTTTTTATGTTTTTCTTTTGGTGGTTTGGGTAATGCGTATTTTTTGTTGCCATCTTTTTCAGACGACGTTTTCTTAAGGTTATTGCGTTTTGCCCTCTCCCTAACCCTCTCCCACGGGGAGAGGGGACAGATTGCAGAAAGTCCGATAATGGTCAATTTTCAGCACCATCATTCCCTCTCCCCGTGGGAGAGGGCTAGGGAGAGGGTAAAACCTCAGATTTAGCAGGTTCGGTTGTGAAACCCAACAAATACTTAAACCCTAATTCATCATGTTGGTTCATACAGGTATTTTTCAGACGACCCCCCATAATACAAAAGGTCGTCTGAAATCCTGTATCGAATTAATCCTGCTCCGCCGGCAGGCCGTACTCTTCGGGGAAGGTACGCAGCGAGCTTTGCAACACGGTAACCGCGCCGTCAATCAGGCCGCAGCGGCCGCTTCGGGGCAGCAGTTGGCACAGGCTTTGCAGGGCGCGGAGGTCGTCTGAAGTGCCGATGCCGGTATCCACGCGGTTGAGCAAGCGTGAAAGTTGGAACGTGCCGCCTTTGCACGGCGGGCATTGTCCGCATGAGTTGGACGCAAAAAATTCCACATACTCGGCCACTTTGCGCACCACGCTTGTTCCCTCGGAAATCACAATCATCGCGCCCGTGCCGAGGCTGGATTTGCGTTCGCGCACGGACACGAAGTCCAAAGGCACGTCCAAATCTTTCGCAGTCAGAAGCGTGTTTGACGGGCCGCCGGTGAAGACGGCTTTAAACGTGCGCCCTTCGAGCATACCGCCGCCGTGGTCGAAAATCAGCGATTGCAAGGTCGTGCCCATCGGCAGTTCGTACAGGCCCGGATTCAATACGTCGCCAGAGAGCGAGTAGAGTTTCGTGCCTGCGGCATCGCCCAAACCCAGCGATTTGTACCATTCCGCGCCTTTGGCAAGGATTTGCGGGATGTTGGCGAAGGTTTCGGTGTTGTTGATAAGGGTCGGTTCGCCCTCTACGCCGCTTTCGGCGGGGAACGGCGGCTTGCGGCGCGGGAACGGGAAACCGCCTTCCAACCATGAAATCACGGCGGTTTCTTCGCCGCCGATGTAGCGGCCTGAAGTTTCGACTAATTTCAGGTCTAAAGGTTTGCCCAGATAGTTTTCGATGCGGATGAACAAATCGCTTTTTTTCCACTGCTCGATGGCGGGTACGATGGCGGCGACGGATTCGGTCTGGTGCGGGTTGACGTACAGAATCGCTTTGTTGGCGCGGCAGGCGACGGCGGCAATCAGGACGCCCTCGATAACTTGGTGCGGCGTTTTCGCCAGCAACACGCGGTCTTTAAACGTACCCGGTTCGTCTTCGTTGGCATTGCAGACGACGTATTTGTCGCCGTGTTTGCTTTGGGCGGCGACGGCCGCCTCCCATTTGCGCCAGGTCGGGAAACCTGCTCCGCCCATGCCGCAGAGGTTGGCGTCTTGCAGCTTGGAAACGATGCTTTGAGGATCGGCAAGCGCCGCCAGCAGGCCTTCGCCGCCGCCGACTTTGCGCCACGCGGCCAAATCCGCGCCGACTTGGCGGGACGGGTGCAGTAAGTTTTGATTGGCTTGGTTCATGATTGTTGCTCCTGCAAACCGGCGTGTTCGCGCAAATCGAATTTGCCGTAGTCGGGATATAAAACGGGGGCTTTGATGTCGCTGGTCAGTCCGGCGCGGGTCATTTCGCGTTGCAGATCGTGGACGTGTCCGACACCGCCGCGTACTTTTTTCAGCGGCAGGCCGCAATTGGCGGCGGCTTTACCCGCGCGGCGGCCGAAGCTGATGATGTCCAAAAGCGCGTTGCCCATTAAGCGGTTGCGGCCGTGGATGCCGCCGGTTACTTCGCCGGCGCAATAGAGGCCTTCGACGCAGGTTGCGCCGTCGCCGTTGATTTCGACGCCGCCGTTTTGGTAGTGCAGGGTCGGATGAATCATTACGGGTTCGACGGCGGGGTCGATGCCGCATTTGTGGGCGACGTGGCCGAGCGTAACCAAACGGTTCAACACATCAGGATCGTTTTCAATCAGGCGCGGGGTGTCGAGGAACACGCCGACCTGTCCGTCGCGCACCACGCCGCGGCCTTCGCGGCACTCTCGCAAAATGGCGGCGGCAACGACGTCGCGCGGCTGCAATTCGTCAACGAAACGCTCGCCCAAGCCGTTGATCAGTTTCGTGCCTGCGGAACGCACGGCTTCGGAAATCAGCGCACCCGCCAAGTGTGGCGGATGGGCGACGCCGGTCGGATGGTATTGGAAGGAATCAATGTCGCGCAGTTTCGCGCCGATGCGGTATGCCATCACCAGACCGTCGGCGGTTGCGCCGTAGTGGTTGGAAGTGGAGAAACCCTGCAAATGCAGCCGTCCGCTGCCGCCGGTTGCCAAGACCACGGCTTTGGCGTGAACCAATACCAAAGAGCGTTTTTCCAAATCGTACAAAATCGCGCCGACGCAGCGGCCGTGTTCGTCCGACAATAATTCGATGGCGGGGTGGCGGTTGAGCTGGGTGATGTTTTCGTCGAGTTCGACCGCCTCGCGCAGTACGCGCATCATTTCGAGGCCTGTGAAGTCGCGGTAGCTCAGAATGCGCGGCACGGTCGTACCGCCCGCACGTTTGCGGCTCAACATGCCGTTGCTGTCCGCGCCTTTGGCAAGGTCGAAAGTCATGCCCAAGCCGATCAGCCAGCGGATGGCGGACGGCGCGTCGGTAACCATTTGCGCCACCAATTCTTTTTTGCCTGCGTTGTGGCCGCCTTTGATGGTGTCGTCAAAGTGCTGCTGCAAGCTGTCTTCCGCGCCGACTGCCGCCTGAATGCCGCCTTCGGCCATCACGGTATTGCTGTCGCCGATACGCAGCTTGTTCGCCATAATCACGCGCGCGCCTGCTTCGGTTGCAGACAATGCCGCTGCTGCGCCCGCACCGCCGCCGCCGATAACCAGCACGTCAGTGTTCAAATGTTCCGCGCCCGACAAATCATAGTCGTCAATCAGGGGATGACTGATCAGCAGTTTCGCCAAATCAGGATGGCAGTAATCGCCCGTGTTCGGACCGATGGGCAGTTTGACGCGCGCATTTGCCTGATAGTCGGGGTGAAACTGGCTCAACAATTCGTTTTTTTCCGGCAAGTCGCCGCGCAGTTCCAATGAGGAAGCGCGCAGGTTGGCAAGGGCGGTTTCGTAGTCTATGCCTTGGATTTCGTTCGCCATCACATTGCCTCCTCTTCAAATTTGACTTTCATTTTGCCGCTGTCGATTTCTTGCAGGCGGCGCATCAAATCCACCGGACGCAGCGTGCGCGCCGCTTTCATACGGCGGGCGAACAGACCCAAGTGGTTCGGACGGATGTGTTCGGGGCAGGAAAGGGTGCAGAGGTTGCACATCACGCATTGATCAAAGGTCAGCGCAGCCGCGCCGAAATCGCCCGATACCACTTGCGCTACGCCGTTTTCCACTTCCAAACCTTTGGGGCAGGCTCTGTTGCAGCCGCCGCAATGACGGCAGTGTTGCGCTTCGGGGAAGGCTTTGGCGGTGTCGTCCAGCCAGTTCCAGCCGTCGCCGACCTCGCTCACGTCGTAATATTGGATATGCTCGGGAATGAAGTAGTCCAAGAAGCTGACCTGCATCCCTTCTTCGACTTTGGTTTCACACGCCAATGCAGTCGTTACCTCGTGCTCGCCTTCCTTGCGGATCATGCAGCGGCACGAACCGCACACGCCTTGCCCCATGCAGCCGACGTTGGCGGTAATCGCGCTGCCTGAACGGGCATAGGCCTGAATGATTGACGAGTCGGCGGAGGCTTTGACCTCGTGGCCGTCTATGGTCAGGGTTAACAAGTTTTCACTCATGGTAGTGTCCTGTGGAATGAGATAGGGGAAATTGGATGTGTGTATTTTTATTACAAATTTTTTAGAAGTGCGGATATTTTTGGGAAATATCTTATAAATCAATGTCTGAATGTCTTTTATCAGTGTATCAGAATTTGGATTTCTTGATGATGGCGGAGCTGTGAAGGTAGGATAGGGGCAGTTTATGAACACAAAACAGCAGTTTTCAGACGACCTTTACGCCATCTTGTTATTTTGTAAGATAAAATAGACGTACGATAAAAGAATAAGAGTTAAAGACCGTTTTGAGATACGAGTAAATATCATTATTAAGCAATTAATATGAAAGTATATATCTATGTATTTATTAGATAAATTTGCAAAGTGTAAGCAAATGAAAATGATGTTATAAAATTTCAGAAAAATAACTAAGTTTGACTTCTATCAAAAATCATCATGGGTAGAATGACACGGCTTTTACATTTGTGTATGGTGGAAAAAAGAAGGATAGGTCGTCTGAAAAGTAATTGTTTCTTTTTAAATTCATGTTATTAGTAAGGTTCATTGCGGCGGTGAAACCGAAGTTTTCAGACGACCCCTTACGCTTTGAACTATCATTTTGCTTGTAGTTTTATTTCTATCAGTGAAAATTGCCGACAATATCCGTTATCATCATCCGAGTAGAATGATGGGTTATTAAGTTTTATAAGAATCAATTAATTATAAAAATTATATTGTCGCCCATAGCGATTGACAGCACTATTACACCGATTAAGGTCGTCTGAAAACGACATCTATAAAAAGTGAACAAACCCTCCCTACCATGAGAAAAGGAACACAATCATGACCGTCATCAAGCAAGAAGACTTTATCCAAAGTATCTGCGATGCCTTCCAATTCATCAGCTATTACCATCCGAAAGACTACATCGACGCGCTCTATAAGGCGTGGCAGAAGGAAGAAAATCCCGCCGCCAAAGACGCGATGACGCAGATTTTGGTCAACAGCCGTATGTGTGCGGAAAACAACCGACCCATCTGCCAAGATACCGGTATCGCAACCGTCTTTCTCAAAGTCGGCATGAACGTCCAATGGGATGCAGACATGAGCGTGGAAGAAATGGTTAACGAAGGCGTACGCCGCGCCTACACTTGGGAAGGCAACACCCTGCGCGCGTCCGTCCTCGCCGACCCGGCCGGCAAACGCCAAAACACCAAAGACAACACCCCCGCAGTCATCCACATGAGCATCGTACCGGGCGACAAAGTCGAAGTAACCTGCGCGGCAAAAGGCGGCGGCTCTGAAAACAAATCCAAACTCGCCATGCTCAATCCTTCCGACAACATCGTCGATTGGGTGCTGAAAACCATCCCGACCATGGGCGCGGGCTGGTGTCCTCCCGGCATTTTGGGCATCGGTATCGGCGGTACGCCCGAAAAAGCCGTGCTGATGGCAAAAGAATCCCTGATGAGCCACATCGACATTCAAGAATTGCAGGAAAAAGCCGCGTCAGGTGCAGAATTGTCCACCACCGAAGCCCTGCGCCTCGAACTCTTTGAAAAAGTCAACGCGTTGGGCATCGGCGCACAAGGTTTGGGCGGACTGACCACCGTATTGGACGTCAAAATCCTCGATTACCCGACCCATGCCGCTTCCAAACCGATTGCCATGATTCCGAACTGCGCCGCCACCCGCCACGTCGAGTTCGAATTGGACGGCTCAGGCACGGTCGAACTGACCCCGCCGCGCGTTGAAGACTGGCCCGATTTGACTTACAGCCCCGACAACGGCAAACGCATCGATGTCGATAAGCTGACTAAAGAAGAAGTTGCCAGCTGGAAAACCGGCGACGTATTGCTTCTGAACGGCAAAATCCTCACAGGCCGCGATGCTGCGCATAAACGCCTCGTCGATATGCTCGACAAAGGCGAAGAGTTGCCCGTCGATTTCACCAACCGCCTGATTTACTATGTCGGCCCCGTCGATCCGGTCGGCGACGAAGTAGTCGGCCCGGCAGGCCCGACCACCGCTACCCGCATGGACAAATTCACCCGCCAAATGCTCGAACAAACCGGCCTCTTGGGCATGATCGGCAAATCCGAGCGCGGCGCAGCCACTTGCGAAGCCATCGCCGACAACAAAGCCGTGTACCTCATGGCAGTCGGCGGCGCGGCATACCTCGTGGCAAAAGCCATCAAATCCTCCAAAGTCTTGGCGTTCCCCGAATTGGGTATGGAAGCGGTTTACGAGTTTGAAGTCAAAGACATGCCCGTAACCGTCGCCGTGGACAGCAAGGGCGAGTCCATCCACGCCACCGCCCCGCGCAAATGGCAGGCAAAAATCGGCATCATCCCCGTTGAGTCCTAAAACCTTGATGCCAGGTTGAAAAAGGTCGTCTGAAAACTTAAAACAGGGTTTTCAGACGACCTTTAATTTGTTTGGAGGCATTACGACTGCAAGGGTAGGGGGAATGGACGGTATAGTGGATTAACTTTAAATCAGGACAAGGCGACGAAGCCACAGACAGTACAGATAGTACGGCACCGATTCACTTGGTGCTTCAGCACCTTAGAGAATCGTTCTCTTTGAGCCAAGGCGAGGTAACGCCGTCTGGTTTAAAGTTAATCCACTATAAAACAATACGCCGCAAGTCTTGATAAAGAACAAGCATAGTCCTGCCCCGACTGCAGAAGCAGCCGAAATATGTTATAAATAGCCCCTTCTACCGACCTCAAATTGGAGCATACGACATGGAATTGGTATTTATCCGCCACGGACAAAGCGAATGGAACGCTAAAAACCTGTTTACAGGCTGGCGCGATGTGAAACTGAGCGAGCAGGGGCTTGCCGAAGCCGCCGCCGCCGGTAAAAAACTGAAGGAAAAAGGCTACGAGTTCGACATCGCCTTCACTTCCGTCCTGACCCGCGCGATTAAAACCTGCAACATCGTTTTGGAAGAATCCGACCAACTGTTCGTGCCGCAAATCAAAAGCTGGAGGCTGAACGAACGCCACTACGGCCAACTGCAAGGTTTGGACAAAAAACAAACCGCCGAAAAATACGGCGACGAGCAAGTCCACATCTGGCGCCGCAGCTACGACACCCTGCCGCCGCTGCTTGACCCGAAAGACCCGTTCTCCGCACACAACGACCGCCGTTATGTCAACCTGCCCGCCGATGTTATCCCCGACGGCGAAAACCTGAAAGTCACTTTGGAGCGCGTACTGCCGTTCTGGGAAGACCAAATCGCCCCCGCGCTTCTGAGCGGCAAACGCGTCCTGGTCGCCGCACACGGCAACTCCCTGCGCGCATTGGCAAAACACATCGAAGGCATTTCCGACGAAGACATCATGGGCTTGGAAATCCCGACCGGTCAGCCTCTGGTGTACAAATTGGATGATAATTTGAAAGTAGTTGAAAAATTCTATCTGTAAGCTTTTACGGATAAGGCAAAAGGTCGTCTGAAAACCTTGATTTGGGGTTTTCAGACGACCTTTTGATTGAAACGCTTGAGATATAAGATTTGAGACAGTCAAGGCAAAAAAACAGCCCGGTCAAAAATGACCGGGCTGTTGAATTTTTGGTCGGAGTGAAAGGATTCGAACCTTCGACCCCTTGCACCCCATGCAAGTGCGCTACCAGACTGCGCCACACTCCGACTCGAGAAGTTTGGGATTATAGTTTTCTTGCACGGCTTTGGCAAGGGTAAAGCCGGACGGTTTCGGCTATCTGCTTGAAGCGGCTTTGAATTTGTTTGGTGTCAGGGAGGGTAGGGCTGCGGAATGGTTCATACTTGATTGGAAGCCGCGATGTTTTTCAGACGACCTCGGGGGTAAATGGATGTGGCGGAATTTAATGGCTGCTATATAATCTCAGCTTTGATTTTTAATAAAAAACAGGGCGGATGGACAGTATTTTGCATGATTTGTTTGCGCGTCAGGCGTTTACATCGAGCTTGGTGGAGCGCAATTTCGGACAGGTTTCGGGCTGGATAGAGCTGGTCGGTGTCTTGATGCTGATGGTGGCGGCGTTTTGGCTGTCAAACCGCCTCAACGACCGTTATTTCTTCTCAGAACACGGCAGCTTCGCGCTTTTGCGGCATATCGGCAGAAGGATTTTGTGGCCGGTGCTGATGATGATTTTCGGCGCGGCGGCTTTGTTTGTCTGTAATCTGACGGAATTTCGCGCGGTATGGCTGCATCTGCTGATTTTGGCGGCGCGCTGGATGATTCTGATTCGGGTCAGCGTGGCGGTGGTTCATGCCGCTTTGCCGCAAAACAAACTGACCGACTGGCTGGAGCGGGCGGTGTCTATGGTTTTGTGGATAGGGTTCGTGCTTTGGCTGTCGGGTTTGGACGATAAGATTTTGGAGGTGCTGGACGGCATCAGTTTCTCGGTCGGTTCGGGCAGGCTCAGCCTGCTGACGATTCTGAACGGGATTTTGTGGGTCGGCCTCCTGATGATAGGTGCGTCGTGGCTGGCTCGAGTTATCGGCGGACATTTGGAGAAGAGCAGCTTGGATACCAATCTGAGCATGATTTTGTCCAAAGTCGTCAAAACGGTGATGATGGTGTTGGCGGTATTGATTGCGTTGCCGCTGGTGGGGATTGATTTGACGGTATTGTCGGTGTTCGGCGGTGCGTTGGGTGTCGGTATCGGTTTCGGCCTGCAAAAAGTGGCGAGCAACTATATTTCCGGTTTTATCATTTTAGGCGACCGCTCCATCCGCATGAACGACCGCCTGACGGTTAACAACTTTACCGGCTATGTCACCAAAATCACCTCGCGTTTCGTCGTGCTGCGCAATGCCAACGGTACGGAGGCGCTGATTCCGAACGAGACGTTCGTTACCTCGATGGTGGTCAACGAATCCTATACCAGCCGCGAATTGCAGCAGGCGTTCAATATACAGGTTGCCTATCATTCCGATTTGATTAAGGCGCTCGACATCATCAAAAGCGCAGCCGCCGCGCAGCCGCGTGTTTCCAATAATCCCGCGCCTTTGGCGGTGGTGACCAATTTCGGCGACAACGGTATCGATTTGCGCGCGACTTATTGGGTGAAAGACCCGGAAAACGGTTTTGCCGCGCTGCAATCGGCGATTTTTCTGGATATTTGGCGGCAGTTTAACGAACACGGCATCGAGTTCCCTTATCCGCAGCGCGAAGTCCGCTTCCTGAACGAAAGCCAGGCACCGAGCAGCATCGCGATGATTAAGGCGGGAATGCAGGCGCGCAGCGATACCAAATCCGATCCCGCGATGGATTCCGGCGGAGACGATTGATGGCAAAGCCCTTGAAGTATCCCGTGTCCGCGTTGGTTGTCCTGCATGATGCCGACGGCAATATCCTTTTAATCGAACGCATTTCGCCGCCAGGTTTTTGGCAGTCGGTAACCGGCAGCATTGAGCCGGACGAAACCATAGAGGAAACCGCCAAACGCGAAGTTTGGGAGGAAACCGGCATCCGCCTTGCGGACGGGCAGCTCTGCAACTGGCACGACAGCACGGTTTACGAAATCTACCACCACTGGCGGCACCGCTATCCCAAAGGCGTGTTCGAAAACCGCGAACACATCTTTTCCGCCGAAATCCCGCGCGATGCGGCTATTGTTTTGCAGCCTGACGAACACGTCGCTTACGGATGGTTCGGTATTGAAGAAGCGGCGGAAAAAGTGTTCTCCCCGTCGAACAAAAGGGCGATTTTGGCATTGGGGAAAAGGTTGGGTTTGAACGTTGGATGAATGATGGCGGGGAGATGACCGACAACCGCATTCAAAGACCGATGGACAGCCTCTTTTATATCTAATAAAATAAACGATAATTGTTATTGGTTAATTTGGTAACATCAAACCGTAAAGGTCGTCTGAACGTTCGGCTTTCTGATTGAAAGCCTTTAAATTTTCTTGTTCAAACGGCCTTTTCCATATTTTCGTTTTATATCTGCTTGGAGAATCCATGTTACGTCTGACTGCTTTAGCCGTATGCTGCGCCCTTGCTTTGGGTGCGTGTTCGCCGAAAGATTCCGCCTCAAACCAAAACGCCCAAACCGCTTCCGCAGCCCAAACCGAAGGCGCGGGTTTGACCGTCAAAACGACGCGCGGCGACGCGAAAGTGCCGCAAAATCCCGAACGTATCGCCGTTTACGATTTGGGTATGCTCGACACTTTAAACAAATTGGGCGTGAAAACCGGTCTGTCCATCGACAAAAACCTGCTGCCTTATTTGGACGAATATTTCAAAACGACAAAACCTGCCGGTACGCTGTTCGAGCCGGATTACGAGGCGCTCAACGCCTACAAGCCGCAGCTCATCATTATCGGCAGCCGCGCAGCCAAAGCGTTTGACAAGTTGAACGCCATTGCGCCAACTATCGAAATGACCGCCGATACCGCCAACCTCAAAGACAGTGCCAAAGAGCGTATCGACGCGCTGGCGCAAATCTTCGGCAAACAGGCGGAAGCCGACAAGCTGAAGGCGGAAATCGACGCATCTTTTGAAGCTGCGAAAACTGCAGCGCAAGGTAAAGGCAAAGGTTTGGTGATTCTGGTCAACGGCGGGAAACTGTCCGCCTTCGGTCCGTCTTCACGACTGGGTGGCTGGCTGCACAAAGACATCGGCGTTCCGGCCGTTGACGAAGCCATCAAAGAAGGCAGCCACGGTCAGCCCGTCAGCTTCGAATACTTGAAAGAGAAAAATCCCGACTGGCTGTTTGTCCTTGATAGGGGCGCTGCCATCGGCGAAGAAGGACAGGCGGCGAAAGACGTGTTGAACAATCCGCTGGTCGCCGAAACGACCGCATGGAAAAAAGGACAGGTGGTTTACCTCGTTCCCGAAACCTATTTGGCGGCGGGCGGCGCGCAAGAATTGCTGAACGCTTCCAAACAGGTTACCGACGCGTTTAAGGCTGCGAAATAATTTAACAAGTTGGTTTAAACAATCAAAAGGTCGTCTGAAAACAAGCATTGCGGGTTTTCAGATGACCTTTTAATTTCCAACTTCGTTTCTTATAGTGGATTAACTAAATTAGGACAAGGCGACGAAGCCGCAGACAGTACAGATAGTACGGCACCGATTCACTTGGTGCTTCAGCACCTTAGAGAATCGTTCTCTTTGAGCCAAGGCGAGGTAACGCCGTCTGCCGTACTGGTTTAAAGTTAATCCACTATAAGGTTTTCAAGCCCAAAAATCGCGCGGCGGGTCGAGGACGGGTTTGACGATGCCGGTACGGACGGCAAAGTCGCCGAAGCCTTCGTCGTCGAGGCGGTTTTGCGCCCAGTTGCCGACCCAGCCGTCCACGATTTCGAGGATTTCGGGTTCGGTGATGTTTTCTTTAAACAGGCGCGGGATGCGGGTACCTTCGCGGTTGCCGCCTGCGTAGAGGTTGTAGCGGCCGACGGCTTTGCCGACCAAGCCGATTTCGGCGAGCATGGCGCGGCCGCAGCCGTTGGGGCAGCCGGTGACGCGCAGGACGATGTATTCGTCTTCCAAACCGTATTTGGCGAACATTTCGTCGATTTTGTCAGAGAATGACGGCAGGAAGCGTTCGGCTTCCGCCATCGCCAGCGGACAGGTCGGCAGGGCGACGCATGCCATGGAGTTTTCGCGCTGGATGGTGATGGATTTGCTGATTAAGCCGTGTTCTTTGGCGATTTTGTCTATGGTGTCTTTCAGCTCGGGCGGAACGTTGGCGACGACGAGGTTTTGGTTGGCGGTCAGACGGAAGTCGCCGGGATGGATTTTGGCAATTTCGCGCACGCCGGTTTTCAACGGTCTGCCGGGGTAGTCGAGCAGGCGGCCGTTCTCGATAAACAGGGTCAGGTGCCAGTTGCCTTCGAGGCCTTTAACCCAGCCGATGTGGTCGCCGCGATGGGTGAAGGCGTAGGGGCGGATGGGTTCGAACTTGATGCCCATGCGCTTTTCGACTTCTTCTTTGAACACTTCGACGCCGACGCGCTGGAGGGTGTAGCGGGTACGCGCGGCTTTGCGGTCGCTGCGGTTGCCCCAGTCGCGCTGGGTGCTGACGACGGCTTCGGCGGCGTTGAGGGTGTATTCGAGGGGGACGAAGCCGAATTCGTAGGAGGTGTTGGGGTAGGTTTTGGTGTTGCCGTGTTCGCTGGACAGTCCGCCGCCGACAAGGACGTTGAAACCGACAAGTTTGCCGTTTTCTTCGATAGCGACGAAGCCTAAGTCGTTGGAATGGATATCTACATCGTTGTCAGGCGGGATGACGACGGCGGTTTTGAATTTGCGCGGCAGGTAGGTTTTGCCCAAAATCGGTTCGACATCGTCGGCGATTTCTTTGTTGCGCGGCTCGGTCGGTTCGGTGGTGAACACTTTTTCGCCGTCCAGCCAGACATCGGCGTATGCCATGGTGCGCGGCAGAAGGTGCATACTGATGCGTTTCGCCCATTCGTAGGCTTCTTGGTGCAGCGGGCTTTGAACGGGATTGCTGGTGCAGAGGACGTTGCGGTTGACGTCGCTGGCGGTGGCGATGGAATCGAGGCCGAGTTTGTGCAGGGACTGGTGCGCCAGTTTCAAATCGGTTTTTAAAATGCCGTGGTATTGGAAGGTTTGGCGGTTGGTCAGGCGGATGGAGCCGTAAATGGTGTGGTCGCCGGCAAATTCGTCTATGCCCAGCCACTGCGCCGGTGTGATGATGCCGCCGGGCAAGCGGCAGCGCAACATCATGTTTTTTAAGGGTTCGAGTTTTTGATCGGTACGCTCGGCGCGGATGTCGCGGTTGTCCTGCTCGTACATGCCGTGGAAACGGATGAGCTGGAAATTGTCGGCGGTAAAGCCGCCGGTAAAGTCGTCGGTCAAATCGTCTTTGATGGTACCGTGCAGATAGTCGCTGCGGTCTTTCAGGGCTTCGTTGCCGGAAAGCGGGGTGTCGGGCAGCTTGGCGCGCGGGTCGGCGGTGGTAGTCATAGGGTGCTCCTTATTCTCAGTTTGGAGCTACTTTAATCAGGTCGTCTGAAAATGGGAAAGAATGGTTTGTTCGATTTAAAGATGATTTCGTTATATGAATCTGATGTTTTCAGACGACCCCGGGTAATCTAAATTTTGCCAATCGCACTGTTTGTTTGGAAGCCAACACATTCATTTCAAAGTCAAGTTAAGCTATAATACCCGCCGACACATACCATCTCTCCCACCTTATCCCATGCAACTTACCGCCGTCGGACTCAACCACCAAACTGCGCCTTTGAGTATACGCGAGAAGCTGGCATTCACCGCAGCAAGCCTGCCCGAAGCCGTCCGCGACCTTGCTCGAAGCAAAGCAGCGAAGGAGGCAGTAATTCTATCGACCTGCAACCGCACCGAGCTTTACTGCGTCGGCGAAACCGAGCAAATCATCGAATGGCTGGCGCAATACCACAACCTGCCCGCCGAAGAAATCCGCCCCTATCTTTATACCTTGGACAACAACGAAACCATCCGCCACGCTTTCCGCGTCGCCTGCGGATTGGATTCTATGGTATTGGGCGAGCCGCAGATTTTGGGACAGATTAAAGATGCCGTGCGTGTCGCACAAGAGCAAGAAAGCATCAATACCAACCTCAACGCATTGTTTCAAAAAACGTTTGCCGTTGCCAAAGAAGTGCGTACCGACACCGCTGTCGGCGAGAATTCCGTTTCGATGGCTTCCGCATCCGTCAAGCTTGCCGAGCAGATTTTTCCCGATATCGGTGACCTGAACGTTCTATTTATCGGCGCGGGCGAAATGATTGAATTGGTCGCCACCTATTTCGCCGCCAAAAATCCCAAACTCATTACCGTTGCCAACCGTACTTTGCCGCGCGCCCAAGAGTTGTGCGACAAACTCGGACTGAATGCTGAGCCTTGTCTGCTGACAGAGTTGCCCGATATCTTGCACGAATACGATATCGTCGTTTCCTCTACCGCCAGTCAGCTGCCTTTGGTTGGCAAAGGCATGATAGAACGCGCCTTGCGCCTGCGTCTCAATATGCCCATGTTCCTGCTCGACCTTGCCGTTCCGCGCGATATCGAAGCCGAAGTAGGGGAGTTGAATGACGCTTATCTCTACACCGTCGACGACATGATGGGCATCGTTCAAAACGGCAAGGAAGCCCGCCAAAAAGCGGCTGCCGCAGCCGAAGCCATGGTGGAAGAGAAGGTTGGCGAGTTTGTCCGCCTGCAACAAAGCCGCCAAAGCGTCCCACTTATCCGCGCCCTGCGTGACGAAGGCGAACGCGCCCGCAGGCAGGTTTTGGAAAATGCGATGAAACAGCTTGCCAAAGGCGCATCGGCGGAAGAAGTGCTGGAGCGGCTCTCTATCCAACTGACCAACAAACTCCTCCACTCGCCCACTCAAACCCTCAATAAAGCCGGCTCGGAAAACAGTAATCTGGTCGATGCTGTTGCCCAAATTTATCAATTGGATCAACACGATTAACGATTAGAAAGGTCGTCTGAAATTTTCAGACGACCTTTCCGTATGTTTATCTGCCTTATCGGTTAAATCCCAAAATTTCCTTGAAAACTATCCCTACTATGCAGACACTTTATCTCGCCTCCGGCAGCCCGCGCCGCCGTGAAATCCTTGAAAACTTAGGCTACCAAATTCAACGCATTCCCGCCGATATCGATGAAACGCCGTTTCCTGACGAAAATGCCGCCGATTATGTTCAGCGTATGGCGAACGAAAAGAACGCCGCTGCCGTTGCGCAATGGTTTGCAAAACATGATACGCCGCCCGAATTTCCCATTCTGACCGCTGATACTACCGTTGCCTATCAAAACCATATCCTCGGCAAACCCGAAACCAAAGAGCATGCCGCCGCAATACTTGGGCGGCTGTCAGGGCAAACCCATCAAGTGCTGACCGCCGTATGTGTTTATTGGCAAGGCGAAACGCGCAGCGTCTTACAAACCAGTGATGTGCGTTTCAAAACCTTATCCTATGACGAAATCTCCGCTTACATTCAAAGCGGCGAACCGATGGATAAAGCCGGTGCATACGGAATCCAAGGCTTGGGAGGCATGTTTGTCGAGCATTTGCAAGGCAGCTTTACCGGCGTGATGGGGCTGCCCGTTTATGAAACCGTCGGTTTATTGAAGCAATTTGAGTTGTCTGTTCCGCCTTTTTTCTGAGATTCGGGCTGCTCAGTTGCAGTAAAAACCATCAATCTTCTTTGTTTGTCTTTATGGCTGTATTTTGTAGATTTAGAAAGAGTAAAAAGAAAATGAAAAAAATCGGTTTGTATTTATTAATAATGCTGTTTCCTGTGTCAGTAAGCGCCAATAATTACGAACAAATTGGAGATAAAAGGCAATCGATTGAAATAAATAATTTTTTTAGTGACGTAAAGAAGGAAAATATTACCTCTTATGAGGAGGGCGATTTTATTGTCGTTAGTGTTGATGATTTTGGCGGAAGATTTTATGAAGAATATTACATCAAAAAGACTGGGAAGTTATTAATTTTAGATAAATTAAAAACTATTAGTCTGTATAAGGAAGACTTTGACGTTAAATCTTTAGAGTGCAGAAAAAATATCCATAAGCCCATAAAAGATTATGATAGGCAGGCTGTTTTAAAGATGCATGGTGAGAAATGTAGAACGTTTTATGCGGTTGAAAATACATTAGACGATTTAGAAGAGTATGTTAAAAATTACTCGGATTTTGATATAGACAAAAGTAGAATGGATTGGTATCTAGGCAGATATCCGATGAATCAGAAAAATATTACAACTTATAATAATATTGCATTTTATCTTAGTAATCATAACAATTACAAACCTGCAATATATCTCTTACATAAAATTATTAAGGCATTCCCAGACAGAACTGTTGCATACTTAAATCTTGCAGATGCGTATTGGGATTCAAAAGATAAACGAAATGCGAAAATCTTTTATAAAAAATACCTCTCTCAAATAAATAACAAGGGGGAGAACGTCTCTATTCCTTCTCGAGTATCCAAAAGAATAGCTCAATAAATCTTATGACGGATTGAGGTTTTGTATTTGAAACAGCTGTGATAAACCGTAGATTTGGATAATTCTCAGTCATGATAAAAGGTCGTCTGAAAACGCTAACTTGGTTTGAACTGGCCCCCAAATCTTGGACACTC
>KV796962.1 GCA_001809325.1 Neisseria sp. HMSC077D05
CCGTCATAAGGACGGGAAAAGAAACTGTCTGATGACAAAAAATCAACCACAGGTTGCGCCGATTCAAGTATTTGATTCCAAGTTTTTTTCATTGTTGTTTATTTCTCACCTAGTTACGAAGAACAGATTTTCCAATCCAAAGGTCGTCTGAAACAGGTTTCAAGTTTTTCAGACGACCTTTTCAAACCCACCCATACACATGAGTTAAGATTTCAAACGG
>KV796963.1 GCA_001809325.1 Neisseria sp. HMSC077D05
TTGAGCAGCTTTTTGTACTTCCTGATTGGCTTGGCGTAAAACCGTTTCCATATTGTGGGTTTTGTCTTGGTATGCCTTCATGAATTGGACAGCCTCTTTGTCTTTCATGTCAATCTTTAGTGCAGAAGCATTTTTGCTGGACAGGATGATCATTTCGTTGGCTGTTTTGCTTGTTTGCAGCATACGGTCAAGAACGGCTTTAACTTCAGCATCTTGAATATTGAGTTTCTCGGCATCTTGAAGGTATTTATCAAGAGCGGGTGTCAACTCTTTGACAGCTGCAAGCGCGGCTGCTTCATCACCTTTTAATGCAGTTTGTTGCAGCTTGGAAGACATTTGCGCGATTTTTTGTGCTTCCGCTCCTGAGATATATTCCATGAATTTCTTCAGGTCTTCCAAACCGGTTGGGGATTTTTTGTCGGAAATGGTGATCGGCTCTGCCAATTTAGGATCGGGAACGGGGAATTTATTGATGATTTCAGCGTATTTACCGGAGAGGGTAACTTCGCCCTCGGCTGTTTGTACGGTAGTGGGTTTGCTGTCAGCCGATTTGCCGGAGTCGCCACAGGCTGCCAATGCCGTAGCGGTGAATAATGCTAAGCCGAATTTTGTTAAGGTGTTCATCAGAGTCCTTTGAAGAAATAGGCAGATAATCGAT
>KV796964.1 GCA_001809325.1 Neisseria sp. HMSC077D05
TTAGAATTTTTTGCGGTTTAGGAGTTGACGGTTTTTGCGGGTGGGGGTATAGTTCGGTTCTTCGCTGCTTTGGCGGTGGTTGAACGAACTGGTAAGTATATCACAGTTGGTCTGATTTTTCGAGGTTTTAAGAAAAGTTTTGATTGACAATGAGATGAAATGCTTTATAATTCGTTTTCGCTCTTTAACAAAACAGATTACCGATAAGTGTGAGTGCGATAGCCTCACACTGTTTGAAAGACAGACAAGATGATGTTTTAGACATTGTCCTGTCGGTTTCTTTGAAGCAGACCAGAAGTTAAAAAGTTAGAGATTGAACATAAGAGTTTGATCCTGGCTCAGATTGAACGCTGGCGGCATGCTTTACACATGCAAGTCGGACGGCAGCACAGAGAAGCTTGCTTCTTGGGTGGCGAGTGGCGAACGGGTGAGTAACATATCGGAACGTACCGGGCAGTGGGGGATAACTAATCGAAAGATTAGCTAATACCGCATATTTTCTGAGGAAGAAAGCAGGGGACCATTTGGCCTTGCGCTGTTTGAGCGGCCGATATCTGATTAGCTAGTTGGTGGGGTAAAGGCCTACCAAGGCGACGATCAGTAGCGGGTCTGAGAGGATGATCCGCCACACTGGGACTGAGACACGGCCCAGACTCCTACGGGAGGCAGCAGTGGGGAATTTTGGACAATGGGCGCAAGCCTGATCCAGCCATGCCGCGTGTCTGAAGAAGGCCTTCGGGTTGTAAAGGACTTTTGTCAGGGAAGAAAAGGGCGGGGTTAATACCCCTGTCTGATGACGGTACCTGAAGAATAAGCACCGGCTAACTACGTGCCAGCAGCCGCGGTAATACGTAGGGTGCGAGCGTTAATCGGAATTACTGGGCGTAAAGCGGGCGCAGACGGTTACTTAAGCAGGATGTGAAATCCCCGGGCTCAACCTGGGAACTGCGTTCTGAACTGGGTGACTAGAGTGTGTCAGAGGGAGGTAGAATTCCACGTGTAGCAGTGAAATGCGTAGAGATGTGGAGGAATACCGATGGCGAAGGCAGCCTCCTGGGATAACACTGACGTTCATGCCCGAAAGCGTGGGTAGCAAACAGGATTAGATACCCTGGTAGTCCACGCCCTAAACGATGTCGATTAGCTGTTGGGCAGCATGACTGCTTAGTAGCGAAGCTAACGCGTGAAATCGACCGCCTGGGGAGTACGGTCGCAAGATTAAAACTCAAAGGAATTGACGGGGACCCGCACAAGCGGTGGATGATGTGGATTAATTCGATGCAACGCGAAGAACCTTACCTGGTCTTGACATGTACGGAACCCTCCAGAGACGGAGGGGTGCCTTCGGGAGCCGTAACACAGGTGCTGCATGGCTGTCGTCAGCTCGTGTCGTGAGATGTTGGGTTAAGTCCCGCAACGAGCGCAACCCTTGTCATTAGTTGCCATCATTAAGTTGGGCACTCTAATGAGACTGCCGGTGACAAGCCGGAGGAAGGTGGGGATGACGTCAAGTCCTCATGGCCCTTATGACCAGGGCTTCACACGTCATACAATGGTCGGTACAGAGGGTAGCCAAGCCGCGAGGTGGAGCCAATCTCACAAAACCGATCGTAGTCCGGATTGCACTCTGCAACTCGAGTGCATGAAGTCGGAATCGCTAGTAATCGCAGGTCAGCATACTGCGGTGAATACGTTCCCGGGTCTTGTACACACCGCCCGTCACACCATGGGAGTGGGGGATACCAGAAGTAGGTAGGGTAACCGCAAGGAGCCCGCTTACCACGGTATGCTTCATGACTGGGGTGAAGTCGTAACAAGGTAGCCGTAGGGGAACCTGCGGCTGGATCACCTCCTTTCTAGAGAAAGAAGAGGCTGTCGTATTCACACTTATCGGTAAACTGTAGAAGATGCGGAAAAATGCTTGAGTGAAGACAAGATTCGCTTAAGAAGAGAATCCGGGTTTGTAGCTCAGCTGGTTAGAGCACACGCTTGATAAGCGTGGGGTCGGAGGTTCAAGTCCTCCCAGACCCACCAAGAACGGGGGCATAGCTCAGTTGGTAGAGCACCTGCTTTGCAAGCAGGGGGTCATCGGTTCGATCCCGTTTGCCTCCACCAATACTTTCCAAATCAAAGCGAGTTAAAAA
>KV796965.1 GCA_001809325.1 Neisseria sp. HMSC077D05
TCCGAAATATCAGCAATCGGGAGATACGCAGGATTCAAGATGAGTTGAACCATCGGCCAAGAAAAACACTTGGCTACGAAACGCCAAGTGTTTTATTCTTGAATCTGTTCAAACCACTGATACACTAGTGTTGCACTTGAAATCCGAATCCAAGGTCGTCTGAAAAGGTTGCGGGCTGCAATACTGTCTTAGTATGCGTTGTGAGAACGCTCTTTATTGGAAACGACTGCATTGCTGGCGCACTATGCCGACTACGTCCCCGCCAAATA
Organism: Neisseria sp. HMSC077D05; assembly: GCA_001809325.1. Taxonomy (GTDB): domain Bacteria; phylum Pseudomonadota; class Gammaproteobacteria; order Burkholderiales; family Neisseriaceae; genus Neisseria. Next base: position 270 of record KV796965.1, read on the forward strand.
GCGCGTTCACGTCCGTTAAGGTTTCAGGATGTTTGGATAAATCTTAGGTGTTCTCTTGAGATGTAGGAATAGGGTGAAATTCTGTTGGAGTTAATTTTGCAAAGACCTCTACCTTATTTATAGGCAACCGCTTATTGATACCGAAGCAGGGATTATTCTATTGCTGCGTGTGTTTTCGCTTGGTCAATTTTTTCGAGTTTGGCGGAAACGCGGTTCCATACTTCTTCCAGAGGAATGGCTTTCAGGAGGCGTTCGGGACTGTCGGTATTGATGCTGTCGGGGTGGGGAAGCTCGGTATAATCGCCCGCCCATATCACTTCGGCATTGAGCGAGTAAGGATGCCATATGCCCAACCAAGTCGCGCCGAATAGGGCGATTTGCGGTTTGTCGAGCGCGGCGGCGATGTGCATGGGAACGGAATCGACGCCGATAAACAGTTTGGCGCGGTCTATCGCGGCGGCAAGTTCGCGCAAGGTCAGGGAGCCGGACAATACCCACACTTTGCTGCCTTCCGGTATTTTCAGACGACCTAAGATGGCTTCGATCATGTCGTGTTCGACGGGACTGGGGGAGGCGGTCAGGACGACGTTGTGTCCGTGGTTCAACAGAAGCTGGACGAGAGCGGCGTTTTTGCCGTCTTCCCAGCATTTGAACAGCCAACGCGCGCCCGGATGCAGTAAGACGTAGTCTTCGCCTTGCCAGCCTTGTTCGCGCAATTTTTGTTCCATACTGTTGCGGACATCAGGGGCGATGCTCATGCGGACTTTGGCGTATGAAAGATCTTCCGGACGGATAAGCGGCGGCAGTATGCCCAGATGGGTTTCGACGATATGTTTGGTCGTGCCCATATCGGGGTTGAGAAAGTCGTGACACCAGCGCCATGCGGCGTTGTCGCGTTTGATGCAGTTGAAGCCGACGCTGCATTTTGAGCAGAATTTGGCAATGATGGCGGCACGCCATTGGTCGGAGAGGTTGAATGCCCAATCGTATTGACGCGCTTTCAGTTGGCGGAAGAGGTCTTTTTCGTGTTTGAATTGTTTGCCCATGCCTTGCTTTTTCCATTGGCGGTCAATGGTGAAAATTTGGGCGATTTGGGGATTGTCGCGGATGATGTCGGCGGTTTCCTGATAAACCAGCATATCGACTTCGCACTCGGGAAAATGTTGTTTGATTGCATCGACGACCGGCGTACTGAGCAATACGTCACCATGATGGCGCAGTTTGATGACGAGGATACGTTTGGGTTGTGCAAGTGACATACGGTACTTTCAGACGACCTGGTTCAAGAATGGCTCTCAATTGTAAAACGGAACGCAAGGTTTGGAAAACTGTTTCTGTACAAACGGTTTCGAGGGTGAATGAGCGCAACCGGTTTGCTTTGATTTTCTTAAAAAATATTGATTTAGGATGGGCGGTGTATGCAAAATATTTTGATATCGCGGAAGATTGTTCCATCCTGAAAACGCCTGCGGGCTGATCGGCTGCCTGACAGGGTTGTGGCTGGAACGAGACCGATTCACTATAATAGCCCAAGCCGCAGGCAGGATTGGTGTTCCAATAAGGTTTTACAGGTTTGGAAGCAAATCATAGTCTTCGGCACGTTTTCAGACGACCTTTCCTTTATCTACCGCCTTACACATCCGCCATGACACTAAACGCCCCGCTCCAACACATTACCCTTATCGGCGTCGGACTGATAGGCGGCTCTTTCGTTCTGGACCTCAAACGATTGGGACGGGTGCAAACCGTGACCGGCATTGATCTCGACCGCGACAATCTCGACCGTGCGCTTGAGCGTCGGGTGATTGATAAAGCGTTTACGGAAATCAACACCGAAAGCATCAGCCATGCCGATTTGGTGTTGATTGCCACGCCGGTTTCCACGCTGCCGACCATCTGCCAAGCCATTGCGCCGCTGCTTGCGCCCAGGGCTTATGTGTCCGATGTGGGCAGCACCAAGCGGACAGCCATCGCCGCTTTCCGCCAATATCTGCCCGAGCGGATTTCACACTGTATCGCCGCGCACCCCATCGCAGGCTCTGACCGCAGCGGCGCGTTGGCGGCGCAATTCGGGTTGTATCAAGATAAAAAACTGATTATTACCACACACGGACAAGAGCGCCCTGAAGGCATCGCCCTGATAAAAAGCCTGTGGCAGGCGGTCGGCGCGCAGACGTTTGAAATGAGCGCGGAAGAACACGATGCCGTGTTTGCCGCGGTTTCCCATATGCCGCATTTGACCGCTTTTGCCTATGTCCATCAAATCGCCGACCATCCGGACGGACAGGAATATTTGAAATTTGCCGCCAGCGGTTTCCGAGACTTTACCCGCATCGCTTCCAGCCATCCCGCCATTTGGACGGACATCTGCCTGGACAATAAAAACAGCCTGATCAAGCTGATTGCCGGACTGCACGACCAGCTTTCCGAGCTGGAGCGTATCCTCGAACAAGAAAACCGCGATGCGTTATACCGTTATTTTGAAGAAGCCAAACAAACCCGCGATGACTGGTTGGGCAGCCAATAGCGGGTTGAATATCCAGCCTTGCCTTACAACTGACTCTCTCCAACAAGCAAAAAGGTCGTCTGAAAATCAGTTTTCAGACGACCTTTTGTTGATTTCAGGCAGGCTTGGATTCGGATTTCAAGTGCAACACT
>KV796966.1 GCA_001809325.1 Neisseria sp. HMSC077D05
CCCAAAGCCAGCAAAGCAACCATCATTTTTTTCAATAATGTTTTCATCTTAAAATCCTATTTTATTCAGAGTATTTCTTGGTTTGTCTATGTGTTTCAGACGACCTTGGGAAAGGCTTCATTATCCTACTTAATCCAATGTACGGTAATCATCACAACTTTGTTGTAGTCCGTTATCACAAGCCTTACCAAACCACTCTTTGGCAATC
>KV796967.1 GCA_001809325.1 Neisseria sp. HMSC077D05
GCCCGACGGGGTGAAAAATACAGTTGCTACGGCAAAAAAACGTAGCAGGAGAGAATAGAAGCCCACGCTACAATGTACACCGAGAGGCAAAAGGCCGTCTGAAAACGGGAACAACAATTTTTGCCGAAACCTCTGCCGTCATTCCCGCGCAGGCGGGAATCCAGACCTTGGCATTTCGGGAACATTTCAAGGCTGCTGTAATTTCAACTTCTGGATTCCCGCCTGCGCGGGAATGACGGACGGTAAAAGTCGGGCATGAATACCCACCCACCTGTTTATAGCTGAAATCAATAAGGAAGAACATTATGTCCCAAGTTTTTAAAGATTTTGATTTGTCCTCCGTATGGGAAGCTAATAGTTGGGCAGATGAGAACTACAAAGAAGCCCCGTTTACCCCTGAAATTTTGGCTGCCGTAGAAAGTGAGCTAGGCTATAAATTGCCGCAAAGTTTCATTGAATTGATGGCAGTACAAAACGGCGGAATATTTGTCAAAAACTGCTTTCCGACCACGCAAAGAAATTCGTGGGCGAAAGATCATGTGCAAATTTGCGAGGTATCAGGAATCGGTTTTGAAAAAGAAGGGAGTCTGTGCGGCGCGATGGGGCAAAAACTTTGGCTGGAAGAATGGGAATATCCGCCTATCGGCGTGTATTTGGCTACCGACCCGTCAGGCGGTCATGCCCTGTTTGCCTTGGACTATCGAGAGTGTGGAAAAGACGGAGAGCCGAAAGTGGTGCTTGTCGAACAAGAATGGGATTTTGAAATAGTCGAACTTGCCCCCGATTTTGAAACCTTTATCCGCAGCTTGCGGCATGAAGATGAGTTTTTAGATGACTAAATACAAAATCGAAAAGAGTAGGTCGTCTGAAACCCGTAGCGTGGGCTTTGCCCACGGAAGGACGTTGATGACGCAAATGGCAGGTAGAGTAGACTATGATGTTTGTTGACGTTATTTAAGACGACTGATTTTATCGAATCGACAATTTTTATTTATCAATTTTAAGAAACCAAGAATGGAATAAAAGGAAATATACTATGGAAAATAAGAATATGAAAATAGATTAGGAAAACTGTTGTATTGAGATATACATCAATTATGGCTTGAAAGTAATGAGGAAAATGGAGATCTTTGCAAAATTTCCTAAAATCCCCTAAATTCCCACCAAGGCATTTAGGGGATTTCTCATGAATACCTTGGAATGTTATGTGAAATAATAAAGGTTTGAAGAGGTCTTAAAATGAAAATTTTAAATAAAAAAATTATTACTTTATTTATATGTTTTTTTGTAGTTTCATGTGGCAATCAGCCCCATTCATCGCATAAAAAGGATATTTCTAATGACATTAAAAATCCTAAACAACAAAGTAGTCTTCATTTTGAATGTCATCCTTCTGAATATAAATTTAATACTCTTCCCCCGATTCCTAGTGTTCCAGAAAATGCTATTGGAGTAATGTTGGCAGATGAGCAGATAAATAATGCGCCTTTTAACCGTTCACACCTTCTGACTATTCCCATGAATACTGGATTAATCATTTCTAAGTTGCAGGACTTAGGATTTCAAGAGGTTAGCCAAGAAAGCTTTGACGGGAAAAACCTATATAGCACTACTGTTATTGATGGCTCCATTGACTCTATATATCTAATATTTAAAGATTTTGTTAAACCTGATTGCAATTATGAAATTAGACTGAAATATTTCAATGGGAAAGTAAATGGTGTGGAAATTCCACTAGGATCTAATGGTTGGGTTTTAAAAGATACCACCATCCCCAATTTAATCATTTCTACCATCAACCATAAAAACAAACCAGATAATCTGTTTCAAGACCTGCTGGACAAGCATATCCAAAATATCGAAACCTTTAAACAAAAACAAACTCTTAATGAAGAGCTGATCAGTACGCGTGCCATATATGATGGGATTACCTATGAAATCAACTCGTTCGGAGGTGGCAGGGTAACGATGTTGCAAATCTATCGATATAAAGACGGCAAAAAATTTCATTAATAAGGCTGTCATACGCGTAGCAACTGTATTTTTCACCCCGTCGGGC
>KV796968.1:0-8851 GCA_001809325.1 Neisseria sp. HMSC077D05
GGGATTTTGGGGAATTTTGCAAAGGTCTCAGAAAATGAAACTGTGGAGCAACTTGACTTCTAACACTCAGAAAATGCTACAAGAAGCAAAGCCATGATGAAATGTTGGGATGACTTAACCCAACGATTCGGCAGAGGAAGCCTTAAATTCGGTAGTGAGTTATATAGCGAAGACTGGAAAATAACACGTGATCACCTTAGCCCATATTTTACGACTAAGATAGAGGGTTTGATATTCGTATAGGAAAAGCGCTTTATTATCAATTATAATATCTGAAATTTTACCGCACGGAAAAATAATTATGTCAGCACTAAACACCTTACTAGAGCAGTTTGAAAAAGCTACACTCAGCCAACGTGATAAAGGTACTTCTTTCGAGAATCTGATTATTAAATTCTTTCAATTCGAGCCTTATTACAAAAGTCAATATACCAACGTACAAACTTACGCTCAATGGGTTGATGAACATGGCAGTTCATTTGGTTTAGTAAACAAAACAGACGCTGGTATTGATTTAGTTTTAACAAGCAATACAGGTGAGTTTCACGCTGTGCAATGCAAAAATTATTCTGCTGACTATGGTATCCAAAAAACTGATATTGACAGCTTCTTTACCGCTTCAGGCAAGCAATGGTTTAGCCACCGCTATATTGTTACGACCACAAATAAATGGTCAAAAAATGCAAGAGAGGCTTTAACTAACCAACAAATCCCTATATCTGTTATCAATCTGGAAGACTTAGAAAACAGCCAAATTGATTGGTCACAATTTCACATCAAAGATACACCTGTATTAAAAGCTAAAAAAGGCTTGCGCCCACATCAACAAAATGCCTTAAAAAATGTTGAAAGCCGATTTAATAATGGAGAAACACGCGGTAAGCTGATTATGGCTTGTGGCACGGGTAAAACGTTTACTGCACTGAAAATCGCTGAAAAAATGGCTGGAAAAGGCAAGCGGGTACTCTTTCTAGTACCAAGCTTATCATTATTAAGCCAAACCTTACGTGAATGGAATCAAGACACTGAAACACCATTGATTAACTTTGCTGTCTGTTCCGATAGCGATGTAGGCAAAAAACACAATGAAGATAGTGTCCTAGCCAATCTTAGCGATTTACAATTCCCAGCAACAACTAATGCCAAAAGCCTTGCAAACGCCGTACACGTAGTAGAGCAGAAAAATAAACAGCAAACCATGACTGTTGTTTATTCCACTTATCATTCTATTGATGTGATTCACCAAGCTCAGTCACAACATAACCTGCCTGAGTTTGATTTAATCATTTGCGATGAAGCACACCGTACTACCGGTGCGACGTTTGATGGAGAAAACGAATCTGCTTTTGTCCGCATACACGATGCCGATTACATCAAAGGTGCAAAACGGTTGTATATGACTGCTACTCCGCGCATCTATGGAGAAGCCGCTAAAACAACCGAAGGCGTGGTTTTGTATTCTATGGACGACGAAACCCATTACGGCAAAGAGTTTTTCGTCCTAACGTTCTCTCAAGCTGTTTCAGACGGTCTGTTGGTTGATTACAAAGTCATTGTATTGGCAATTGAAGAAAGCCACATCCAACGCCAAATTCCAAACGTGCTCACCGACGGTAACAACGAACTCAAAGTCGATGATGCTGCCAAAATTGTAGGTTGCTGGAAAGCCCTGTCTAAATACGGCTTAAACAGTGAAGAAGGTGCACTGTACAATCCCATGCGACGTGCCGTCGCCTTCTGCCAAGTCATTGAAAAAGAATATAAAGGCAGCAAACACAAAGTCAGTTCTAAACTGATTGCAGAAATGTTCCAAGCTGTGATCGAAGAGTACCAGCAGGCAGAACGTACCGCCCTACTCAAACATAATCCCGATTTGAAACTACCACCGCAACTGACAATGACCTGTCAAGCCGAACATGTGGACGGTGGTATGAATGCTGGTGAAAAAGAAAGCAAGCTGCAATGGCTAAAAGCACCTGAAGGTCTGCCTGAAAACACCTGCCGCATCCTCTCCAATGTGCGTTGCCTATCTGAAGGTGTGGACGTACCTGCACTAGATGCTGTTCTATTCCTTACACCGCGCAATTCCCAAGTCGATGTCGTACAATCGGTCGGTCGTGTCATGCGCCGTGCCGAAGGCAAACAACAGGGCTACGTCATCCTTCCTGTCGTCATTCCTGCAGGCGTGGAAGCTGAAGAAGCATTGGACAAAAACGAAAACTATCGCGTCGTCTGGCAGGTACTCAATGCACTACGCTCACACGACGATCGCTTTGACGCGATGATTAACAAGTTGGAGTTCAACGGCAAAGACACTCAGAAAATGGAAGTTATCGCCATTGCCGACAAAATCGTTCCTAAAGCCAATAACAATAAATCCCGTAAAAAGGCACGCGGCGGCGACGTAATCGGCAGACCCAATCCCCCCGTGCCCGTACAAGAAACCCTCCAATTCGAAATCGGCGAAATCGAACGCGCCCTCTATGCAAAAATCGTCAAAAAATGCGGCAACCGCCACCATTGGGAAGACTGGGCGGGCGACATCGCCAAAATCGCCCGCACCCATATTGACAGCATCAATGCTATTCTAGAAAACCCTGCCAACGAAGCCGAACGCACTGCCTTTGAAGCCTTTGCCGCCGAACTGCGCGATGACCTCAATAACGCCGTCAGCGACGAAGAAATCGTCGAAATGCTGGCGCAGCACATGATTACCAAACCTGTGTTCGACGCACTGTTTTCCGATTACAGCTTCGCCGAGCACAACCCCATGAGCCGCGCCATGCAGAAAGTGCTGGATTTATTGCAGCAGAAAAACCTCCACAAAGAGCGCAATACCCTGCAATCCTTCTACGACTCCGTCCACCTGCGTGCCAGCGGCATCGAAACCGCCGAAGGCAAACAAAAAATCGTCGTGGAACTCTACGACAAATTCTTCCGCAACGCCTTCCCGCGTATGACCGAACGGCTCGGCATCGTTTACACGCCCGTCGAAGTCGTCGATTTCATCATCAAAAGCGTGGAAGACGTCTTACAGCGCGAATTCAAAAGCAGCCTGCAAGACAAAGGCGTGCATATCCTCGACCCCTTCACCGGCACAGGCACCTTCATCACCCGCCTGCTGCAAAGCGGAATCATCCCGCGCGACAGGCTGCCTGAAAAATACAAAAGCGAAATCCACGCCAACGAAATCGTCCTGCTCGCCTACTACATCGCCGCCATCAACATCGAATCTGCCTACCACGGCATACTGGCAGGCAACATTGACGGCAATGTTTCAGACGATGTCCCCTACGTTCCCTTTGAAGGTATCTGCCTGACCGATACCTTCCAAATGTACGAGAAAGGCGACATGCTCAACGAAATGCTGGTGGACAACAGCGCACGCCGCAAACGGCAGAAAGCCTTGGACATCCGTGTCATTATCGGTAACCCGCCCTATTCCGCAGGGCAGGAAAGTGAAAACGACAGCAATAAAAATATTCCTTATCCGCACTTGGATGAAAGCATTGCAAAATCCTATGCCGCCAATTCAGCGGCAACGCTGCAAAAAAATCTTTACGACAGCTATATCCGCGCCATCCGCTGGGCGTCGGAACGTATAGGGAAACAAGGCATAATCGGTTATGTAACCAATGCAAGCTGGATTGACGGCAATGCTTTTGACGGTGTACGCAAATGCCTGGCAGAAGAATTTTCCAGCCTGTATATCTTCCACCTGCGCGGTAATGCCCGCACATCGGGCGAACGCCGCCGCAAGGAGAAAGACAACGTTTTCGGACAAGGCACACGTACCCCGATTGCCGTCTCCATCCTTGTCAAAAACCCGCAGGCCGAACAGCAGGGGCGGATTTACTTCCACGACATCGGTGACTACTTAACCCGCGAACAAAAGCTGGAAACCATCGCCGAACTCGGCAGCATCAATGGCATTACCGAACGACGGGGTTGGCAGGAAATCGTCCCCGACGAATTTAACGACTGGCTCAACCAGCGCGACCCGAATTTTGATAATTACATCAGTTTGGGGGATAAAAAGGATAAAAATGTAATAGCTGTATTTGAAAATTACTCACAAGGCGTGCTAACCAGCCGCGATTCATGGTGCTACAACTTTTCAGGTAACCATCTTGCCAGCAATATCGGAAATATGATTGATTTCTACAATAGTGAAAGAAACCGTTTTCAGGCGACTTTATTAGAAAATAAGCAAACTGATGTAGAAGCCTTCCTTAACAATGATTCGACAAAAATCAGTTGGTCGCGAGCAGTAAAAAACAGCCTGAAAAAGAATAAGACTGAGCAGTTTACTATGGAGAAAATCGTGCATTCATCTTATCGCCCATATACCAAAACAAATGTGTACTTTGACAAATCATTCAATGAAATGGTTTACCAAATGCCACAAATATTTCCAACTCCCAATATCGTAAATCAAGTCATCAGCGTAATTGGTCGTGGAGCGGCAAAAGATTTTTCTGCATTAATAACAGATACATTACCCGATTATGAAATGATTTCCAAAGGGCAGTGCTTCCCATTGGATGTATATGAATTTTCAGACGGCGTAGGAACAGCCGAACGAACGAACGAACGAACGAACGAACGAACGAAATTATACAGCCGACAGCAGCAGGCAGCATAGAGAACCTGACCATCTGTCTGACGGTAACGGGCAGCAAAGGCTTCTCCGTGCTGATAACGGACACATTGCCCGATTATCACCTGATGGGCGATACACAATGCTTCCCCATGTTCCTCTACGAAACGGAGGAAGCTTAATGGAAAATCAAGACCTGTTCGCCGCTGAAATGCCGTCTGAAAAGCAGCCTGCACAGAAAAAACTCGTCCGCCGCTCCGCCATCACCGACGATGCGCTGGCACATTTCCGCGAGCCGTATTCCGCCGCCGATGCCGCCCGAATCGGCAAAGAAGACATCTTCTATTACATCTACGGCTTGCTGCACAGCGAAGAATACCGCGAACGTTACGCCGACAATTTAAGCAAACAGCTCCCGCGTATCCCGCGCATGAAAACCTACGCCGATTTTGCCGCATTCAGCAAGGCTGGGCGCGATTTGGCGGCACTGCACCTGAACTACGAAACCGTACCGATGTATCAGAGTGTGAAATTTTCAGGCAGCCTGCAAGGTTTGAAACTTGCCCCGCAGCAAATCATCGGCGGCGCAGACGAAGACTTCCGCGTGGTCAAAATGAAATTTGCCAAAAAAGACGATAAAACCAAAATCGTCTACAACGGCAAAATTACCGTGGAAAACATCCCCGAAGCCGCCTACGACTACATCGTAAACGGCAAATCCGCCATTGAATGGGTGATGGAACGCCAAGCTGTAACCACCGACAAAAAGTCAGGTATTACTAACGATGCTAACGATTGGGCATCTGATACCATGAATAACCCGCGCTACCCTCTAGAACTGCTCCTGCGTGTCATTACTGTCAGCTTGGAAACGCAGAAAATCGTTAATAATTTACCGGCTCTAGATATTGTTGGTACTTAATTGCTGATACAGGCATAACAAACCCTGCTACCCCAATGAGGGTGGCAGGGTTTCATATGTTGATATATCACCATTAAAATTGAGCTGAAACTAGCCTAACTCACTAATCAAATTAGGATGTTTATCTAAAAGTTTTAATAAAGTTCCAGCTGCCCCACTTGGTTTACGAGTACCTTGTTCCCAAGATTTAAGGGTACTAGAAGAAATGCCCAACGCTGCAGCAAATTTTTCTTGAGATAAACCAGTTTTTTGACGTGTCTGCACTGTAGAAAGAGCTTCTACTGATGTACACCGGGCAAACTTACCTTGTCTTAATTCATTTAAAGATTGTTTCAAGCTATCTTGAATTTGAACTGCATCTGGGTCATCATCAATAACAGCCTGTACGATTTCCGGAATATTCCAATTTTCAGGAGTCATGTCTCTGTCCTTTTAAACTTTTCAATTCAGACGGCTTTAAATTCTCTTTGTCATTCTTTGCATAAATATCCAAACAGACAATCAAACCATCTACCAAGATGTTGAAGTAAATGACCCGATAGCCACCACTTTTCCCACTACCTTGTCGAGCTACGCGAATTTTCCGTAAACCACCACCATTAGGAATAACATCTCCTGCATACGGATTTTGAGAAAGCTGTGCAAAGAAAAATAGACGTTCGTCTTCTTTTAAAAGTTTAGCAGCTTTGTTTTTAAATATTTCAGTTTCAGCGATGGTATACATCATTTTTCTCTATACTAGAAATGTAACACATAGTATTACCTTAAAACAACTGATTAGCTAGTTATTAAATATAAAAAATAACTAATCCAACAATAATTTATCGTATTTCCTGCACTAATCACTAACCCTTGCTATCAAATTGCCTTATCCAGTTACTGTACCATTCCATCATTTCATGACGTTTATCCAAGTATTCTGTACGATGATATGCCCGACGTATCTTATTGGCTTCAACGTGAGCCAATTGCCGTTCAACTATATCAGCATCAAATCCATTTTCATTTAATACATCTGTTGCAAGAGATCGAAATCCATGGGGAACTGCTTTTCCCTTATAGCCCATCCGAGCCATAATATAGCTAATCGTATTTTCACTAATTGGCTTCATACTGTCCCATGCTCCGAAAAACAAATAGGGACTTCTTCCGGTAATCTCCTTCAATTCTAAAAGTAATTCGATTGCCCAATTAGACAGAGGCACAATATGAGGTCTGCGCATTTTCATCTTTTCGGCAGGAATGTGCCATTCTCGCCTATCAAAATTGATTTCTTCCCATTTTGCAAAACGTAATTCATTAGGGCGCACAAACCAGATAATCTGTAATTTCATTGCAATACGTAGATATTCAGCCATTTGCATTTCTCCTAGCTTCTGAAAGAATCTAGGTAACTCACTTTGAGGTAACGCTAACCTGTGAACTTCTTTTTTTCTACGAATTACGCCTGTAAGAGGTAGAGCAGGATTAATCTTGATCAAACCTGTTTGTATAGCATAATTGAAAACACATTTAATTCTCTGTAATACACGAATGGCCGTATCATTAACATCTCGTGCTTCAACAGCTTTAATAACTAACAACAATCTAGGCGTTTCAATCAAAGTAATGTCTTCATTGCCAATTTCAGGCAGTACATCAACCTCTAAAGAGTGCCAAACTGTTCTAGCATGTTTAGGTGTCCATCTCGTTGCTTCAGCTTCCCACCACTCCTTAGCCACTTGAAAAAAGGTGGTGCGTTTTTCCATATCCTCATCAGCTTGATTTTTAAGAGCAGGGTCCTGTCCCTCTCTCAAACTCTTGCGCAGTAATTCACGTTCTGCACGAGCTTCTTTCAGAGAAATATCAGGATATTTCCCAATAGCCAAAGTTTTCTGCTTTTTATTGAAGCGATAGTTAAATCGCCAGTATTTGCTGCCGTTTGGATGCAGCAAAAGTACTAGGCCTTGACCATCTGATAGTTTTTTAATGGTGGTTGGAGTTTCAGCGTGTCGAATTCTCGCTTCTGACAGTGCGTTCATTTCTATACCTTTCTGATTTCATGTTGGTACAAAAATGGTAGCAAAGGAAATGTACCAACAAATGTACCAACAACAGTTTTGGACTCTAGCAGACACTGCTAGACTAAATTGAATGGTGGAAATAATCGCAAAAATACAACAGATTGAAATTAATGGACTTTTTGGACTTTATTGGACGATATAGACATGAAAAAAGACCGCTATACAAGCGGTCTTTTTAGTATGTGGTTGCGGGAGCAGGATTCGAACCTACGACCTTCGGGTTATGAGCCCGACGAGCTACCATGCTGCTCCATCCCGCGTCAGAAAGTAGAACTATACAGATACTTGAAAAAATTGTCAAGCTATTTGTCGCCGAATTTGAGCAATTCATTAACCATTCAAATTCGCAACGGTAAAATCAATTCCAACAACCTTATGATTTTAAAAAGCTCAAACCAAAATTCGACCCATCAACGTTACTCAAAATCCCATCGTAAACCGTCCAATCTCAAAGAGCCTTTAAACATGATTGCAAGCGGTTTTTGGGCTTTTCACTATTGATAAAAAGATCCTCTCATCACACCTAACGGATTGTAAAACACACTGAAATATAGATTCTCAAAGATATCCTGATCGTTTGAGTTTTGCTGATACTGCCCAAGCCCTATTAAGCCGACAGCCCATATCAGACAAATCATGATTGCCAACCTGACAATCAGGCGCTGTTTGTGCGGCATAAGGCTACATAACCAATCCGCACATAGAAGCATACCTGACATCACCCAAACCACGTACCCCCAACCAAATACACCAGGCAACATAAATATCGACCCCGGTATCATCAGGATTAACATTAAACAGGGTAACCAAGGTAAGGTCTCTTTCTCATCATTCAATCTGAAATATAAAACAATAAAAATTACATTAGCAAATGTAGGCCAGCTTGCCGGATGCCAAAAAACAATCAAACCTGTCATCCATATTTCTAAACCTAGCGCTCCTTTTACGGCAGGCAAGCACAAGGATAAGAAGAACAGCATTATCGCCATCCTTCTTAAGGATTTTCTTAAACCTATGTGATAGTCGAGTGGCAGTAGCTTGCCCGGCATATTATTTCCTTACACGATAAACGGCAGCCAATCAAATGTCGTCTGAAACCTAGTTTTAGAGTTTCAGACGACCTTTTGCCTTTGCTTCAATCCAATGTTTTTATTTCTTGGCTCTAAAGCCCAACAGATGTTGCGTGGTGGCAAGCCATGCGCCGAAGACACCTAAGGCGATGACGAAGCCGAATACCAGCGAAACTTCGCTGAAATGGAAGAAACG
>KV796968.1:8951-9999 GCA_001809325.1 Neisseria sp. HMSC077D05
TCGCTGAAATGGAAGAAACGCCAGCCGATATTGAGTCCGTAGGGTTTGAAGATGGCATCTGACAACGACAGACTCTTGAAAAAACTGTCAAGCACTTTATCGTTACACTTCAGTAAAACATTACCCAATCAAAATCCATACGACAAAATAAGTTATAGCACTATGATGATTTTAAAGAGTTTAAATCAAAAATCGACCCATCAACGTTACTCAAAACCCCATCGTAAACCGTCCAATCTCAAAGAGTCTTTAAAGATGGTTACAACCGGATTTGGCTTTTCACTGTTGATACAAAGCTTATAGATGACCTAACGGATTGTAAAACACACTAAAATGATCTCCAAAGGCACCCTTATCGTTTGAGTTTTGCTGATACTGCCCAAGCCCTATTAAGCCGACAGCCCATATCAGACAAATCATGATTGCCAACCTGACAATCAGGCGCTGTTTGTGCGGCATAAGGCTACATAACCAATCTGCACATAAAAGCATACCCGACATCACCCAAACCACATATCCCCAACCAAATACACCAGATAACCCAAATATCGACCCCGGTATCATCAGGGTTAACATTAAACAGGGTAACAAAGGCAAGATCTCTTTCTCATCATTCAATCTGATATATAAAACAATAAAAATTACATTGGCAAATGTAGGCCAACCTACCGGATGCCAAAGGAAAAATAAGCTTGCCGACCAAATTTGCAAACCCATATCTCCATTCACGGCAGGTAAGCACAAGGATAAGATGAACAGTATCTGCGCCATCCTTCTCAAGAATTTGCTCAAACTCAGGTCATAGTCGAGTGGCAGTAGATTCCCCTGCATATTATTTCCTTACACGATAAATGGCAGCTAATCAAAGGTCGTCTGAAACCTTGTTTTAGAGTTTCAGACGACCTTTTGCCTTTGCTTCAATCGAATGATTTTATTTCTTTGCCCTAAAGCCCAGCAGATGCTGTGTGGTGGCAAGCCATGCGCCGAAGACGCCTAGGGCGATGACGAAGCCGAACACCAGCGAAACTTCGCTGAAATGGAAGAAACG
>KV796968.1:10099-17931 GCA_001809325.1 Neisseria sp. HMSC077D05
TCGCTGAAATGGAAGAAACGCCAGCCGATATTAAGGCCGTAGGGTTTGAAGATGGCATCGACCAACGGACGTACGGCGGAGAGCAGCCAGCCGCACAGTCCCAAGCTGACGGCGGCGGAGAAGATACTCTGCCACATGGCTTGATAAAGGAAGGGGCGGCGGATGAACGATGCGGGCGCGCCGAGCAGCTTGGTGATTTCGATTTCTTCTTTACGGCTGAGGATTTGCAGACGGATGGTGTTGTGTGCGACAAGGACGAACGCCATGCCCAGCGTCAGTGAAAGAAACCATAAAATTTTGCGGATGAACTCGTTGATTTGATACAGCGTTTGCACCCATTCGGTGTCCATGGTGGCGGATTCGACCATGGGCAGCTTGACCATATCCTGATAAATCGCCTGCATTTGTGCGGGCGGCGTAGCGGGATCGGGCGTTACGATAAATGCGTCGGGCAAGGGGTTGCCGTCGAGCATGGAAACAAGGTTTTGGTCGAGGTTGGATTGCAGCTCTTCCAAGCCTTCCTGCTTGCTGATGAAACGGATTTTGTTGAGGCGGGCATCGCGTTCCAACAGGTTGCGGACGGCATCGCTGTCGGCTTTGGACGCGTCGGTTTCCATATAGAGGGTAATTTGCGGCGACTCGTTGAGCTTGCCTAAAACGCTTTGTCCGCTTTGGATACCCAAATACATAAAAAGCGGCAGGGTCATGGCGACGGCGAGCATCAGGAGGGTGAGCAGCGTGCCGACGGGTTGGCGTAGGAGCTGTTTGAGCGCAGTACGCGCGGATTCGACGTGCAGCGAGACGTAGTGGATGATGCTCATGCGAGTCGTCCTTTCGAGAGGCGCAGGATGCGGTGGCCGTAGTCTGCCATGAGGGTTTCGTCATGGGCAGCGACGATGACGGTGGTTCCTGCTTCGTGGAAGGTTTTGAACAATTCCATGATGTCGAGCGCGTAGGCGCGGTCGAGGTTGGCGGACGGTTCGTCGGCAATCAAGAGGCTGGGTTGGTGGACGACGGCGCGGGCGATACACAGGCGTTGCTGTTCACCGCCCGACAGGGTTACGGGATCGTCTAATTCGCGGCCTTTCAAGCCGACTTTTTCAATGGCGATGCGGGCGCGCTCTTCGGCTTTACGCGGCTGATAACCGATAATCCGCAGCGGCAGGATGACGTTTTGCAGGACGTTGCGGTCATAGAGGATTTTGTGGTCTTGGAACACGATGCCGATATGTTGGCGCATGAAGCCGATTTGGTTGTCGCTCAATTCGCCCAAGTCTTGGTTGTTGAACCACACTTTGCCTTTGCTGGGCTTGGTAATACCGGAAATCAGCTTGAGGATGGTGGACTTGCCGGAGCCGGAATGTCCGGCGATAAATATCATTTCGCCTTTTTTGATTTGGAAGCTGACGTTTTTCAGGGCTTCAAAACCGCCGGGATAGGTTTTGGAAACTTGTTCGAAACGGATCATAAGGTATTCCTGGAAAGGGGTCAGGACAAACTTATCCACAACTAATCCACAAAAGGATGCGCTATCGGAGATAGGTCGTCTGAAAAATAGGATATGTGCCGAATTATAAAGATTTCGGCGTTTTTTTGATAGTTTGCTCGGATATGGACGGTAGTAGGCAAAGCGTCGGACTGACGGCTTTACAACACAATATTACAGATGTGATTGTCGCCATCATTTTATTTATAGTGGATTAAATTTAAATCAGGACAAGGCGACGAAGCCACAGACAGTACAGATAGTACGGCACCGATTCACTTGGTGCTTCAGCACCTTAGAGAATCGTTCTCTTTGAGCCAAGGCGAGGTAACGCCGTCTGGTTTAAAGTTAATCCACTATACTGGCATTTATCCACAAAACGCCTGAAACAAAGAAGTCGTCTGAAAATTTTCAGACGACCTCTGCGCATCATAAACATCAAAAACCGCGCATCCGTTTGAATCGCAGATACGCGGTTTGAGATTTGAAGCACATTTCGGGTCTTGCTGCCTAAACGTGCAGCCAACGGCAAAGCGCTGACTTAATTGATATCCAAACGTTCCATACGGTAGCGCATGGAGCGGAAGCTGATACCCAAAAGCTTGGCAGCCTGAGTGCGGTTGTAACGGGTTTGCTGCAATGCTTGCTCAATAATGCCGCGCTCGATTTGGTCAAGGTAATCTTGAATCTGCATGGTGCGCGGGTCAAACGGCGGAAGCGGCTGGTGATCCAAAGTTTCGCCTTTTCGTGTTTCGGAATCGGCGATGTCGTCGAGATCGAGGTTTGGATGGTCGTTTTTCGGTGTCGGCGTATTTTGGATTTGCAAATCATCCAGTTGGATAACTTGTCCGACGGTCAGGGCGACGGCGCGCTCAAGGATGTTTTCAAGTTCGCGGAAGTTACCGGGATAGCTGTAATGCAGCAGGGCTTCTTGCGCTTTGGGGCTGAGTTTGTAGGTTTGCGTACCGTGGCGGTGTTTGTAGAGCAGGTACAGAATCAGCGCGCCCAAGTCCTCACGCATTTCGCGCAGGGGCGGCATGTGCAGGGTAACGACGTTGAGGCGGTAATATAAGT
Source organism: Neisseria sp. HMSC077D05 (assembly GCA_001809325.1). Lineage (GTDB taxonomy): Bacteria > Pseudomonadota > Gammaproteobacteria > Burkholderiales > Neisseriaceae > Neisseria. The sequence goes on from KV796968.1 coordinate 12,660, forward strand.
CTTGACGGAATGCGCCGCTGTCAACAAGGGCTTCGAGGTTTTTGTGGGTAGCGCAGATGATGCGGACATCGACGAAAGTTTCGCGGGCATCACCGATGCGGCGCACGGCTTTTTCTTGGATGGCGCGCAGGAGTTTGACCTGCATGGCAAGCGGCAAGTCGGCAACTTCGTCGAGGAACAATGTGCCACCGTCGGCGTGTTGGAAGAAGCCGAGACGGTCTTGGTCGGCGCCGGTAAAGCTGCCTTTTTTGTAGCCGAAGAATTCGCTTTCCATCAGGTTTTCAGGAATCGCGCCGCAGTTCACCGCGATAAAGGGCTTGTCGGCGCGATCGGACAATTCGTGTATGGTACGCGCTGCCTGTTCTTTACCGGTACCCGATTCGCCGGAAATATAGACGGGCACGCCGCTGCGGGCCAGGCGGCGGATCAGGTGGCGGACCTCGACCATTTGGGGCGAACTGCCGAGCAGTCGCGGCATATCCTCTTCGCCGCCCAATTCCGGTACGTCTTCGTTCGCACGCATGGCGATTTCGCCGGTGGCAAAGCGTTCTTTCATGGAACGCAGACCTTCAGGAACGGTAACGGAGCCGCTCAAATCGCGCTTGGGCGGTTTGGGGGGCGTTTTCGGTTTGTTGAATGCGGCGGCGACGGGCGCAGATGGTTTTTCTATCGGAGGCTGGGTAATTTCGTCCGTACTGTTGGAAACGGAAACGGCGGATTTGACCAGCGAGCGCAGTTGGGAAAGGGTAATCGGCTTTTGCAGGTAGTCGAACGCGCCCGCATTAAGGGCTTCGACAGCCTGGTCGGCATTACCGAAGGCGGTAATGACGGCGACAGGGGTGTCGAGCATGAGTTCGTCTATGTATTGGACGACTTCGAGACCGGAGCCGTCGGGCATCCGCATATCGGTCAAGACGAGGGAATAGTCGTTGTTGTCGAGCTTGTCTTTGGCATCTTCTACGCCGACGGCGGTCTGCACGCGCAGTCCCATCTTCATCAGCGTCATTTCCATCAAGTCACGGATGTCGGCCTCGTCGTCGACGACCAATACTGGGTCTTGCAGCTTACTCATTGTGTTCTCTCGGTAAAATCAGTTCGAATCCGTTCATTTCGGGGTGGTAATGGAGTTGGCCCATATTGGCGTGTGCCAGTTCGCGGGCAACGTACAATCCCAATCCCGTACCCTGTTTTTCAGTGGTGTAGAACGGCTCGAAGAGATGGTTGCGGACTTCGGGCGAAATGCCTTTGCCGTTATCGGCAACGACGATGGAAATGTGCATCCTGCCGCTGGGGCGGATCAGGACGGTAATCGCGTTTTCGTCCTGACGGCTGTGCCGCCATGCGTTATTGCAGAGGTTCCACATGATTTGTTGGATGTGCATCACATCAGCGAGGACGGTAAGGTTGTTGCCGTCCATGTTCATGCGCAGGCAGCCGATGGCTTCAGAATTGTTGAGCGTGAACTCTTGTTTGAAGTCGAGCCAGAATTTCATCAGGTTGATCGGCTCGCGGCTGATGTTGTCGCGCTTGTTGAGCAGGGAGATGTCTTCCAACATTTTGTCGATGCGCTGGATGTTGCTGTCGATAATGCCGCAAAGCTTGGCTTTAACGGGATCGGGTTCGGCATCGTCATCACTTTCCTGCAGCAAATCACTGGCGTGACGGATGGCGGACATCGGATTGCGGATTTCGTGGGCGAGGTTGGCGGTAAGCTGTCCGAGCGAGGTGAGCTTGGTGGACATGGCCTCTGCTGCGACTTCGCGCAGCGAACGGACATACAGCATGAGCAGTTCCGTCTGTTCCTGAATCAGAGGGACGGCGCGGACGTGCATGGCGTGTTGGAAGATGTGGATATCGGTTTCAAACGGTTTGTCGGGGTGATATTGCCAACGTGTAACCAATTCGCCGAACACGACTTCCTGCTGGTCAACCACCAAACCGGGGAAATAGGTTTTTGCCTGTTTGTTGAAAAGCCAGACGCGCTGGGTGCTGTCGATGACGATAACGGCTTCCTGCACGCGGTTGAGAACGAGGCGGTTCAACCCGCTGATACGGCGGTAGGCAAGCTGATGGCGGCTGGCAGATTCGGTCGCCTGTTCCAAATAGCGGGCGGCGAACGAAGTCAGCATGGCGACAAGGTAACACGCGCCGCAGAGCAGGACCGTAGTAATCAGGGGTTGTGTATCCCAATCAAACGGATGCAGGCGGATGCTGCCGTCGAGCAGCAGATTGAAGAAGAACAGCATGGACGCGTAGCCTGCGTACAGCATGGGATAATGCCCGTAGCTGAGGAGGCAGGACGTCGCGACGAAAGGAAGGACAAGGATGCCGAAGCCCGAATCGACTCCGCCGGCGATATACACCAGTATCATCATCATCGAAATATCGACGACTGCGCTGGCATTGGGCAAATCCAAAGTCTGCCATTGCCAGTCCGGACGGGCGACGGATAACAAGATGAGGAAGGAATACAGCGCTGCCCAGCTGTAAAATTCGACGGGGGGGAATGACATGCCGATATGGGTGCCATTGCTGTAAACGCCGAAAGCATGCATGACCAACAGCGGCAGCACGATGGCAATGCGGGCAATATTGATTAAACCGGGTATCCGCTCGCTCAGGTTTCCCAGTTCCTGAAAGCCGGACTTACTCATATCCGCAACCCTTTTTGTTTATTTTTATCATTATTAGTACCTGTTTTTGAAATCGTTCTGCGACATTGCCGCAGACGGTCGTAAATATTTTTTTAATTTTGTCAGCATAACATAAAACGACCGTGTTTTCTAGGTTTTCAATGTGTTACCGCGCCTTTTTGTTGTTTATGCGGAGGCAGCGGACAAGGTTTTCAGACGACCTGATACGTCCAAGACCTTCCCTTTTTTGCCGCGTTTGCCGTCGATGTCGCAAATGCGCAATTTTTCCTGATGCGCCGCACCGCGTTTGCCGACGGTTTCAACGATAAATTCCGCAGACGTGGTAACGAGGATGTGCTCCAAAGACGCGCCGTCGGTCAGCGACATCAACTGCAAACCGCGCCCTTTGGGCATGACTTTGAGTTCACCGATGGAAAACGCCAAGAGGCGGTGGTCGCTACTTGCCAGTACGATTTTGCAGTCGGGGTTGATGAGCGAAGAGGCATAAACCGCAATCGGCGGCAGGACGGTTTCGCCGCTGTCCACAGTCATCACTACTTTGCCCGCTTTCACGCGTCCGACCATATCGCCCAGCTTGGCGATGAAGCCGTAGCCGCCGCTGCCTGAGAGCAGGTAATGCTGTTCGGGCTGACCGGTGAGCATGGCGACGGGTTTCGCGCCGTTTTGCAGCTCGATTAACGATGAAACCGGCACGCCGTCGCCGCGTCCGCCGGGGATTTCGGCGGCATCGAGCGTGTAGGTTCTGCCCAATGAATCAAGGATGACGACGGGCAAAACAGTGCGGCCTTCAAGGGTTTGTTTGAGGCGGTCGCCTTCTTTGAACGCGGTTTGGCTCAAATCGAGGTTGTGTCCGGCACGGCTGCGTATCCAGCCTTTTTCCGACAGAATCAGTGTGATCGGCTCATCGGCGGTAGTTTGCGTCAGCACGGCGCGTCCTGCTTCTTCCACCAGCGTGCGGCGCGCGTCGCCGAACTGCTTCATGTCCGCCTGCATCTCTTTGATAATCAGCTTGCGTTTTTCGTTTTCGTCGCCCAAAAGGATATTCAGACGACCTTGTTCTTCGCGCAACTCGTTCAATTCTTTTTCGAGTTTGAAACCTTCCAAACGCGCCAACTGGCGCAGGCGGATTTCCAAAATGTCTTCGGCTTGGATTTCGGTCAGCCCGAACGCCGCCATCAGGTCGGCTTTCGGGTCGTCTGATTCACGGATGACTTTAATCACTTCGTCGATGTGCAGAAAGACTTTCAGACGACCTTCGAGGATGTGCAGCCGTTTTTCCACTTGGTTCAAACGGAATTTCAGACGACGTGTGACGGTCACGACGCGGAAATCCAGCCATTCCTGCAAAATCGTTTTCAGGTTTTTCTGCGCGGGGCGGTTGTCCAAACCCATCATCACCAAGTTCATGGACACATTGCCTTCCAGCGAAGTCTGCGCCATCAGCGTGTTGATGAAGGCATCCGTATCGATGCGGCTGGATTTTGGTTCGAACACAAGGCGCACGGGATGTTCGCCGTCGGACTCGTCGCGCACGCGGTCGATTAAATCCAGCATCAGCTTTTTGGTATTGAGCTGGTCTTGGTTGAGCTGCTTTTTACCTGCTTTCGGTTTCGGGTTGGTCTGTTCTTCGATTTCGGCAAGGATTTTGGCAGAATTGGCGTTCGGCGGCAGCTCGGTCACAATCACGCGCCATTGCCCGCGCGCCAGCTTCTCGATTTCATAACGGGCACGCACGCGCACGCTGCCCTTGCCGGTTTCGTAAATCCGGCGCAATTCGTCCGCCGGCGTGATGATTTGACCGCCGCCGGCAAAATCAGGCGCGGGAATGTACTGCATCAGGTCGGCGGTTTCCAGCGTCGGCTTCTTCAACAGCGCAATCGCTGCCTGCGTGACTTCGTTCAAATTGTGCGACGGAATTTCAGTCGCCATACCCACCGCGATGCCCGACGCACCGTTGAGCAACACCATAGGCAGGCGGGCGGGCAGGTGCAGCGGTTCGTCAAACGCGCCGTCGTAGTTCGGCACGAAATCCACCGTCCCCTGATTGATTTCGGACAACAACAATTCCGCAATCGGCGTCAGCCGCGCTTCGGTGTAACGCATCGCCGCCGCCCCGTCGCCGTCGCGTGAACCGAAGTTGCCGATGCCGTCGATTAAGGGATAGCGCAAGGTAAAATCCTGCGCCATGCGGACCATCGCTTCATAGGCGGAACTGTCGCCGTGCGGGTGGTATTTACCCAAAATCTCACCGACCACGCGCGCCGATTTCACCGGCTTCGCCCCCGCCGTCAAACCCATATCGCGCATGGCAAACAAAATGCGCCGCTGCACGGGCTTCTGACCGTCTGAAACTTCAGGCAGCGCGCGGCCTTTGACCACGCTCATGGCGTATTCGAGATAGGCGCGTTCGGCGTACTGACCCAAAAGAAGGTAGTCTTCGCCGACGGGGGATGGGACGGAAACGTGTTCGTTCATAAGGAAGCTGGAATGAAAGATAAAGGAAGGTATTGTAAAGGATAGCGAATGAAAATAAAAATGTCGGGGCATGGTTTCGCCGCGTATCTTTTTATAGTGGATTAACTTTAAATGTAGAAACTAGTAGCGTTGTTTACAGTATT
>KV796969.1 GCA_001809325.1 Neisseria sp. HMSC077D05
ATGTCCAACTTTTGGGGTGCAGTTCAAACCTATACCCAAGGTTTTCAGACGACCTTTTTTCATAGCGGCAAACTTACGCAACCGCAGGAGCGACAGCTTTCACATAATTCAACGCGATAAACTGCTTTTCGGGATCAAGCTCGGTGATTTTGAGCAGGACTTGCCTTTTGGGCAGCGCGTCGAACGGGATGCCGGTGGCGCGGGTTACCAGCGGCAGGCCTTCGATGCGGACGAGGTCTTCTTTGAGGATGGTCGCGGTCAGCTCGCTTGTGCCTTGCTGTTGCAGGTACACGAGGCTCCAGTAGGCTTCCATCTGCCGTTGGAAATCGGCGTAGGCGGCGTAGGCGGTGTCGAAATCGCGCAGTGCGGCGAAGAGTTCGGCATCGCTTTGCTGGAAGAGCGGCTCGGCGGAGTCGTCTATCAAGCTGAGGAGTTGTTTTTGGTTGATGTAGTCGGCGGCACGACGCAGCGGCGAGGTGAACCAGCCGTAATGCTGCACACCCATGCCGATGTGCGGCTCGGATTTGGTGCTCATGCGCACTTTTCCGGCGGGTTGGACGCGGAAGAGGCCGGGCAGGTCGTTGTCATGGAGCATCTGCGCCCAAGTGCTGTTAGCCAAAATCATCATTTCGCTGACCAGCATATCGATGGGCGAACCGCGTTCGCGGAGGACGACGGATACTTTGCCTTCCTCATCCAATTCGATGCTGTAATCGTATTGCGGCGCGCGGTCGGGTTCGTATTTGCCGCGCGCTTTTTGCAGGGCAACGGCGAATTGGTGGAACCAAATCAGGTCTTGATGATGGGCGAACATCATTTCGCCGGCTTCGTCCAAGCCGGTTTCGGCGTTGAAATGCGGCTCGATGGTTTGGATGCGCAGATTTTCGGCGATGTTGACGGCTTCGATTTTGCAGGTCGGCTCGCCGACGTTGAACTCGCTGTCCACATCAAAATAAATGCTGACGGCAGGACGGTACGCGCCCGCATCAAGGCTGAATGCGGCAATCCAGTTTTCAGGCAGCATGGTGATTTTGCCGCCGGGGAAATAGACCGTGCTCAAGCGTTCCATGATGTTTTTTTCCATTTTGTCGCCTGGTTTAATGGCAAGCGACGGCGCTGCGATGTGGATACCGACGCACTTCGTGCCGTTGCCCAAGTCGGTCAGGCTTAAAGCGTCATCGACTTCGGTGGTCGATTCGTCGTCAATGGAAAAGGCGGTAACATCAGCCTTGGGCAGGTCGGGCATTTCGGGCAGAGCAAGGTCGGGGAAACCTGTTCCTTTAGGGAAGTATTTGATTTCAAACCCGTCTTGCAGGTATTGCGGAATGGACGTAATGCCGCCTGTTTTTTTCGCCAATTCGTAAGCGGAGGTTTTCAGCGCGTCGGCGGCTTTGGTAAAGGCTTTGTAGGTCAGCGACTGTTTGTCGGGCGCGTGCAGGATGGTTTTCAAATCTGCCGCGATTTCAGACGGCATCTCGCCGCGTTTCAAGGTTTCCGCCCAAGCGTCGATTTGCGCGTCTTGTTGTTTTTTGCGTTCGATGGCGGCAAGCGCCTGTTTCAAAGTTTCTTCGGGCGCGGCTTTGAACACGCCTTTGGCTTTTTTGTAGAAATACATCGGCGCGGCGTACAGCGCAATCAAGGTCGCCGCCAGCTCGGTTTTGGTCGGCGCATGACCGTAATATTCTTCGGCGATGGCTTCGGCGGAAAATTCTTCTTCGCCGCACACTTCCCACAATAAATCGGTATCGATGTCCGCCGCCTGCGCCTGCGCGTTCTCCAAAAACGCCGCCATATCGCCGTCAAACTCGGTAAAGACGTTGTTCGCCTTCACTTTGGTGCGTTTGCCGTGTTGGGTATCGACTTGGTAGGTGGCGTCGTTTTTTTGGACAATGGCGGCGACTTTGAACTGGCCGGACTCTTCGTAAAAGATATTCATGTATTGCTGCTGTCAGGTTGAAGTGGGAAACGGGCGATTTTAGCAGATTCTCGTTAATAAAGACGGACAAAAGGTCATCTGAAAAGCGAATCTGGTCTATTTGAAGGTATTGTTGTATTGAGGAAGGCGATGACTGATACGTTTTGTGTCAGTTTTTTATGATGTATTGTGTAAGTAGAGGAAATGAGGTTGGTATATTATAAAACACAAATAAGAATCGTTATCATAAACTTATTGAATTTATTAGGATTTTTTTAACAGTTGACCGACATTTACCTTTAAATGGATTTTGAAATTCGATAAAATAGCAGGATATTAAGATTTGTCTGTCAACCAGTTAGGCATAAACCATGTTGGCCAGTTACTTTCCCGTCCTCGTATTCATCCTCGTCGGCCTGGCAGCCGGCGTGCTGTTTATCCTGCTCGGCACGATTTTAGGTCCGAAACACCACTACGCCGAAAAAGACGCGGCTTACGAATGTGGTTTCGAAGCCTTTGAAAACGCCAGGATGAAGTTTGACGTGCGTTATTATCTCGTCGCCATCCTGTTCATCCTCTTCGATTTGGAGGTTGCGTTTATGCTGCCGTGGGCGGTGGTGTTCAAAGAATTGGGCGCATACGGCTTCTGGTCTATGCTGGTGTTTATCGTCGTTCTGACGGTAGGCTTTGTTTACGAATGGAAAAAAGGTGCGCTGGAATGGGAATAGAAGGCGTTTTGAAAAAAGGTTTCATCACCACCAGCGCGGATACGGTGCTGAACTATATGCGTACCGGTTCGCTGTGGCCGGTTACTTTCGGTTTGGCCTGCTGCGCCGTGGAAATGATGCACGCGGGTATGGCGCGTTACGACCTTGACCGTTTCGGTATTATTTTCCGTCCGTCGCCCCGTCAGGCCGACCTGATGATTGTGGCGGGTACGCTCACCAATAAAATGGCGCCCGCCCTGCGCCGCGTGTACGACCAACTTGCCGAGCCGCGCTGGGTATTGTCTATGGGCTCATGCGCCAATGGCGGCGGCTATTATCATTATTCTTATTCCGTCGTGCGCGGTGCCGACCGTGTCGTGCCGGTAGACGTTTATGTGCCGGGTTGTCCGCCGACTGCGGAAGCCCTGATTTACGGCCTGATGCAGCTCCAACAAAAAATCAAGCGCACTTCCACCATCGCGCGGGACGAGTAGGGGAGGGAACGATATGGCAAGCATTCAAAACTTATACGAAACCGTCAGCCGCGTTTTGGGCAATCAGGCAAGCAAAGTCATTTCCGCTTTGGGCGAGATTACCGTCGAGTGTCTGCCCGAACACTATGTTTCAGTGATGACCACGTTGCGCGACCATGAAGAACTGCATTTCGAGCTTTTGGTCGATTTGTGCGGCGTCGATTACAGCACTTATAAAAACGAAGCATGGCAGGGCAAACGCTTCGCCGTTGTCAGCCAGCTTCTTTCCGTTAAAAACAATCAGCGCATCCGCGTGCGCGTCTGGGTTTCAGACGACGATTTCCCCGTGGTCGAATCCGTGGTTCCCGTTCACAACAGCGCGGATTGGTACGAGCGCGAAGCCTTCGATTTGTACGGCATCATGTTCAACAACCATCCCGACCTGCGCCGCATCCTGACCGATTACGGCTTCGTCGGACATCCGTTCCGCAAAGACTTCCCGATTTCCGGCTATGTGGAAATGCGTTACGACGAAGAGCAAAAACGCGTGATTTACCAACCCGTTACCATCGAGCCGCGCGAAATCACGCCGCGTATCGTCCGTGAGGAGAACTACGGTGGCCAATAAATTAAGAAACTACACCATCAACTTCGGTCCGCAACACCCTGCGGCGCACGGCGTATTGCGTATGATTTTGGAATTGGACGGCGAACAAATCGTCCGTGCCGATCCGCATATCGGCCTCTTGCACCGAGGCACTGAAAAACTGGCGGAAACCAAAACCTATCTGCAAGCCCTGCCCTATATGGACCGCTTGGATTACGTTTCCATGATGGTCAACGAGCAGGCATATTGTTTGGCAGTAGAAAAACTCGCCGGAATTGATGTGCCTATCCGTGCCCAATACATCCGCGTCATGTTCGCCGAAGTAACGCGCATCCTCAATCACCTGATGGGCATCGGTTCGCACGCCTTCGACATCGGCGCGATGACCGCCATCCTCTACGCCTTCCGCGATCGCGAAGAGCTGATGGACTTGTACGAAGCCGTTTCCGGCGCGCGTATGCACGCAGCCTACTTCCGCCCCGGCGGCGTTTACCGCGACCTGCCCGACTTCATGCCCAAATACGAGAGCAGCAAATTCCGCAACGCCAAAGTATTGAAGCAGCTCAACGAATCCCGCGAAGGCACCATGCTAGACTTCATCGACGCCTTCTGCGAACGCTTCCCGAAAAACATCGACACACTCGAAACCCTTCTGACCGACAACCGCATCTGGAAACAGCGTACAGTCGGCATCGGCGTCGTCTCCCCCGAGCGCGCCATGCAAAAAGGCTTTACCGGCGTGATGCTGCGCGGTTCGGGCGTGGAGTGGGATGTGCGTAAGAAACAGCCGTATGAAGTGTACGACCAAATGGATTTCGACATCCCCGTCGGCGTCAATGGCGACTGCTACGACCGCTACCTCTGCCGCATGGAAGAAATGCGCCAATCCGTGCGCATCATCAAACAATGTGCCGACTGGCTGCGCGTCAATCCCGGCCCGGTCATCACCACAAACCACAAATTCGCCCCGCCCAAACGCACCGAAATGAAAACAGGCATGGAAGACCTGATTCACCATTTCAAACTCTTCACCGAGGGTATGCACGTTCCCGAGGGCGAGACTTACACCGCTGTCGAACACCCGAAAGGCGAGTTCGGCGTTTACATCATTTCAGACGGAGCGAACAAACCCTACCGCCTGAAAATCCGCGCACCCGGCTTCGCCCACCTGCAAGGCATGGACGAAATGGCAAAAGGCCACATGCTCGCCGACGTCGTCGCCATTATCGGTACGCAGGACATCGTATTCGGGGAGGTTGACCGATAATGTTATCCGCAGAATCCTTAAAACAAATCGACATTGAGTTGGCGAAATATCCCGCCGACCAACGCCGTTCCGCCATCATGGGCGCGTTGCGCATTGCCCAAACCGAAAAAGGCTGGCTCGCCCCCGAGACCATCGCCTTTGTTGCCGACTACATCGGCATCACGCCGGCGCAGGCATACGAAGTCGCCACTTTCTACAATATGTACGACCTTGAGCCGGTCGGCAAATACAAACTGACCGTCTGCACCAACCTTCCCTGCGCCCTGCGCGGCGGCATGGATACCGGCGAATATCTGAAGAAAAAACTCGGTATCGGCTATGGCGAAACCACGCCCGACGGCAAATTCACCCTTGTCGAAGGCGAATGCATGGGCGCATGCGGCGACGCCCCTGTTATGCTGGTAAACAACCACAGCATGTGCAGCTTTATGACTGAAGAGGCGATTGAAGCCAAACTCGCCGAATTGGGTTAGAGGCTACCTGAAAACATCGATAGCCGTATTGTAAAGGGCGCAAACTATGTTTGATATACCCACAGAACCTTACCATTTTGAAGTGATTCAAGATCATAGCGACTACAAAATGGCCATTGAGAAATCAAGTGTACAGGCAAAAAACCTTTCCCTGAAGGGCAAAGAATACCCGGTCATACAGGCGTGGATTCATACGCAATATCCCGAACCGTATTACAAGCAGGTACATCATCAAACAGGAAAAAATAAATTGGTTTTCAGCCAGTGGTATTTGAGTTATTTCTCATGCGCCGATAAAGCAGATGCCATTGTTACAATGAAGTTTTATGGCAGGGATGGAAAACTCATCAACGAATCGATGTCTAGAATTGACTCGCTTAATGACTTTTCCAAGATTCGGGCAGAAACTGTTGGAGAAATACAGTTAAACACAGTATGCAGACTGTTTGAAAAACAGGCAGGCTCTCAAAAATAGAGGCTGCCTAAAACTACAAAGACTGTCTAAAAGCCTGAATCCGACTGCCGAATAGGAAGAAAAACAGAATTCCTTTTCAGATAGTCTCACAAGCTACCTGAAAAACACCGCAATACTTAAAGGTCGTCTGAAACAGCGGCCGCAACCGATACGAAAACGAACAGGCACACCAAAAATGGCTATTTACCAATCAGGCGTGATTTTTGACCAAGTGGATACCGCCAATCCCGATTGCTGGACATTGGACGAATACGTCAAACGCGGCGGTTACAGCGCGCTGCGTAGAATCCTGTCCGAAAACATTTCGCAAACCGACGTGATTGACGAAGTCAAAACTTCCGGCTTGCGCGGGCGCGGCGGTGCGGGCTTCCCGACCGGCTTGAAATGGAGCTTTATGCCCCGTTCCTTCCCCGGTGAAAAATACGTCGTCTGCAACACCGACGAAGGCGAACCGGGTACGTTCAAAGACCGCGACATCATCATGTTCAACCCCCATGCCCTGATTGAAGGCATGATTATCGCCGGTTACGCGATGGGCGCGAAAGCGGGCTACAACTACATTCACGGCGAAATTTTCGAAGGTTATCAACGATTTGAGGTTGCTTTGGGACAAGCGCGCGCCGCAGGTTTGTTGGGTAAAAATATTTTAGGTTCGGACTTCGAGTTCGAACTCTTCGCCCACCATGGCTATGGTGCATACATTTGCGGCGAAGAAACCGCATTGCTCGAATCGCTGGAAGGCAAAAAAGGCCAGCCGCGCTTCAAACCGCCGTTCCCGGCCTCGTTCGGCCTGTACGGTAAACCGACCACCATCAACAATACCGAAACCTTCGCCTCCGTACCGTTTATCGTCCGCGACGGCGGGCAGACGTTTGCCGACAAAGGCATTCCGAATGCCGGCGGGACCAAACTGTTCTGCATCTCCGGCCACGTTGAGCGTCCGGGCAACTATGAAGTGCCGTTAGGCACGCCGTTTGCCGAAATCCTGAAAATGGCTGGCGGTATGCGCGGCGGCAAAAAACTCAAAGCCGTTATTCCCGGCGGTTCGTCCGCGCCCGTATTGCCTGCCGACATCATGATGCAGACCAATATGGACTATGACTCGATTTCTAAAGCCGGCTCCATGCTCGGTTCCGGTGCGATTATCGTGATGGACGAAGACGTGTGCATGGTTAAAGCCCTTGAGCGCCTGAGCTATTTCTATTACGACGAATCCTGCGGCCAATGCACCCCCTGCCGCGAAGGTACCGGCTGGCTCTACCGCATCGTCCACCGCATCGTAGAAGGCAAGGGCCGCATGGAAGACTTGGATTTGCTGGATTCCGTCGGCAACCAAATGGCAGGCCGCACCATCTGCGCCCTTGCCGATGCCGCTGTCTTCCCCGTCCGCAGCTTTACCAAGCATTTCCGTGAGGAGTTTGTGCATTACATTGAACACGGCGGGCCGATGAAGCCGAATAAGTGGTGTTGAGGTTTCAGACGACCTCCAAACCAGTGCAGCAGATATAAATGTTTTATGCCTAAAAAACACGCTATTCCTGATTTCCCGCCTGCATTGTTTCCCTGTTTGGAAAACGTGGGAGATGAAATACTGCGCCGTATCAGTATGGCGGATTATGGAATGGAGACAGATCGGCATTTTCATGAACTGCAACAGGTTTTGCATCGGCAGAACGGTTATTTGTCCGACGGACAGGCTTTTTATCCTGCTGAAGCAATAGAATTAGCGGCATATAATCAACAGGATGCAGTTGCTTATACGGTCTGCCTTCTCATCTTGATACAAAGTACAGTGATGCAGACGTATTGGGCGGATTTATCGTCTTATTGGCAAGAATATTGGAAAAACAACCGTGAGGCGTTGCCGCCGAATCTAATGAAGGAGTTGGATGCGGCATTCGCACTGGCACGGAAAAAGGGCGAATTGGATTAGCCTGTAACAAAAATTCAAAAGGTCGTCCCCCCCATTTTTCAGACGACCTCCATAAAAGATTATTTATCAAATACCCGTAACTAGGAACGAACCATGTTACAAATCGAAATCGACGGCAAACAGGTATCTGTGGAGCAGGGCGCGACGGTGATTGAGGCCGCGCACAAGCTCGGTACTTATATTCCGCATTTCTGTTACCACAAAAAGCTCTCCATCGCCGCCAACTGCCGTATGTGTCTGGTGGACGTGGAAAAAGCCCCCAAACCGCTGCCTGCCTGCGCTACGCCGGTAACGGACGGCATGATTGTGCGCACGCATTCGGCAAAAGCCCGCGAGGCGCAGGAAGGTGTGATGGAGTTCCTGCTCATCAACCATCCGCTTGATTGTCCGACCTGCGACCAGGGCGGCGAATGCCAGTTGCAGGATTTGGCGGTGGGCTACGGCAAAACCACCAGCCGCTATACCGAAGAAAAACGTTCCGTCGTCGGCAAAGACATGGGGCCTTTGGTTTCCGCTGAGGAAATGAGCCGCTGCATCCACTGCACCCGCTGCGTGCGATTCACCGAAGAAATCGCTGGTTTGCAGGAAATTGCGATGGCGAATCGCGGCGAACACTCCGAAATCATGCCCTTTATTGGCAAAGCGGTGGAAACTGAGCTGTCGGGCAACGTCATCGATTTGTGTCCCGTCGGCGCGCTGACCAGCAAACCGTTCCGTTTCAACGCGCGTACTTGGGAGCTGAACCGCCGCAAATCCGTTTCCGCCCATGATGCTTTGGGCAGCAACCTGATTGTGCAGACCAAAGACCATACCGTCCGCCGCGTGCTGCCGCTGGAAAACGAAGCGATTAACGAATGCTGGCTGTCCGACCGCGACCGTTTCGCCTATGAAGGTCTGTATCACGAAAGTCGTCTGAAAAACCCGAAAATCAAACAGGGCGGCGAGTGGATGGACGTGGATTGGAAAACCGCGTTGGAATATGTCCGTAGCGCGATTGAATGTATCGCCAAAGACGGCAACCAAAGCCAAGTCGGCATTTGGGCGAACCCGATGAATACGGTTGAAGAACTGTATTTAGCGAAGAAATTTGCCGACGGTTTGGGCGTTAAAAACTTCGCCACCCGTCTGCGCCAACAAGATAAACGTCTTTCAGACGACCTCAATGGTGCGCAATGGTTGGGACAAAGCATCGAATCGCTGGCGGACAACGAAGCCGTATTGGTGGTCGGTGCGAACCTGCGCAAAGAACAGCCGCTTCTGACCGCCCGCCTGCGCCGTGCCGCCAAAGAGCGCATGGCCTTGAGCGTATTGGCCAGCAGTAAAGAAGAATTGTTTATGCCGCTTCTGTCTCAGGAAGCAGTGCATCCCGACGAGTGGGCAGGTCGTCTGAAAAACCTGTCTGCCGATGCGGAACACGCGATTACCGCGAGCCTGAAAAACGCTGAAAAAGCAGCGGTGATTTTGGGCGCGGAAGTGCAAAACCATCCCGATTACGCCGCGATTTACGCCGCCGCGCAAGAGCTGGCGGACGCGACCGGCGCGGTGCTGGGCATTCTGCCGCAAGCCGCCAACAGCGTCGGTGCGGACGTATTGGGCGTGAACTTGGGTGAGAGCGTTGTTGAAATGGCAAACGCGCCGAAACAGGCAGTCTTGCTGCTCAACGTCGAGCCGGAAATCGATACGGCGGACGGCGCAAAAGCCGTAGCCGCGTTGAAACAGGCGAAAAGTGTGATGGCGTTTACGCCGTTTGTCAGCGAAACGCTGCTGGACGTGTGCGACGTACTGTTGCCGATTGCGCCGTTTACCGAAACCTCGGGCAGCTTCATCAATATGGAAGGCCGTCTGCAATCCTTCCACGGCGTCGTTCAAGGTTTCGGCGATTCGCGTCCGCTGTGGAAAGTGTTGCGCGTATTGGGCAACCTGTTTGACCTGCAAGGCTTTGAATACCACGATACCGCCGCGATTCTGAAAGACGCGTTGGACGTGGAAAGCCTGCCGTCCAAACTGAACAACCGCGCCGCATCGACTCAAAAAGATTTTCAGACGACCTCAAACCGCCTCGTGCGCGTGGGCGGAGTCGGCATCTATCACACCGATGCCATCGTGCGCCGTTCCGCGCCGTTGCAGGCGACCAGCCATGCCGCCGTGCCTGCCGCGCGTGTGAATCCGAACACATTGGCGCGCTTAGGCCTGCAAGACGGACAAACCGCCGTCGCCAAACAAAACGGCGCAGGCGTGTCCGTGATGGTCAAAGCCGATGCCGGACTGCCCGAAAACGTGGTGCATCTGCCGCTGCATACCGAAAATGCCGCGCTGGGTGCGTTGATGGACACTATTGAACTGGCGGGAGCTTGATTATGCAGGAATGGTTCCAAAACCTCTTTGCCGCAACGCTCGGTCTGGGCGATTTGGGTATCACCGTGGGCTTGGTGGTGTCCGTCATCGTCAAAATCGTGATTATCCTGATTCCGCTGATTCTGACCGTCGCCTACCTGACTTATTTCGAACGTAAAGTCATCGGTTTCATGCAGCTTCGCGTCGGCCCGAACGTAACCGGCCCGTGGGGTCTGATTCAGCCGTTTGCCGACGTGTTCAAACTCTTGTTTAAAGAAGTTACCCGTCCGAAGCTGTCAAATAAAGCCTTGTTCTACATCGGCCCGATTATGTCGCTTGCCCCGTCTTTTGCTGCGTGGGCAGTGATTCCGTTCAACGAAGAATGGGTGCTGACCAATATCAATATCGGCCTTTTGTATATCCTGATGATTACCTCGCTGTCGGTTTACGGCGTGATTATCGCGGGCTGGGCTTCCAACTCCAAATATTCGTTCTTGGGTGCAATGCGTGCTTCCGCGCAAAGCATCTCCTACGAAATCGCCATGAGCGCCGCGCTGGTGTGCGTCGTGATGGTGTCGGGCAGCATGAACTTCTCCGATATTGTCGCCGCGCAGGCAAAAGGCATCGCGGGCGGTTCCGTGTTCTCGTGGAACTGGCTGCCGCTCTTCCCAATCTTCATCGTCTATCTGATTTCCGCCGTTGCCGAAACCAACCGCGCACCGTTTGACGTGGCAGAGGGCGAGTCTGAAATCGTTGCCGGCCATCACGTCGAATATTCCGGCTTCGCGTTCGCGCTGTTTTTCCTTGCCGAATACATTTTCATGATTCTGATTGCCGCGCTGACATCACTGATGTTCCTCGGCGGTTGGCTGTCCCCGTTCCCGCAAAGCTGGGGCTTTATCGGCACGCCTTCCGCATTCTGGATGTTCGTGAAAATGGCGGCTGTGCTGTACTGGTATTTGTGGATACGTGCAACCTTCCCGCGTTACCGCTACGACCAAATCATGCGCTTGGGCTGGAAAGTGCTGATTCCCATCGGCTTCGCCTATATCGTGATTTTGGGTCTGTGGATGATTTCGCCGCTGAATTTGTGGAAATAGGTCGTCTGAAAACTTTGATTCAGATGCGGCTTGTGAAAGGATGAAGCAAATGAAGAGATATGCAGCAATGTTGTCTTCCGCCATCTTGGCATCGTGTGCGCTTGTCGGCGGTATCCAATACGGCGGTCAAAGTGCCGCGTTCGGCGGCGACAATGTCTTGCGTAATGATGTCGCGAAGGTAATCAAGCAATGGGAAAGTGCCGCTTTCTTATGCCAAAACATCAAAGCCATCGATGCAAAAATCAGCGATGTCAAACGTGTGAAGGGGCGTATGCAGTCCGAGGAAGTGTGGACGGTACAGGCTTGCGGTCAGGTGCATCATTACAATGTGCGTATGCGTGAAGATGAACGCGGTGAAACGAATTTCAACGTTTCGTTTTTAAAATAACCAGTTTCAGACGGCTTAAAGCCCTCAAAATATTCCCTGAGATAAGGGGTTGAATAATATGGCTAACTTAGTAAAAACCTTTCTGCTTGGCGAGTTGGTAAAAGGCATGGGCGTAACGCTCAAAAACTTTTTCGCCCGCAAAGACACGATTTATTTCCCCGAAGAGAAAACGCCGCAATCCGTGCGTTTTCGCGGCCTGCACGCGCAACGCCGTTATCCGAATGGTGAGGAACGCTGCATCGCGTGTAAATTGTGCGAGGCGGTATGTCCGGCAATGGCGATTAACATCGAATCGGAAGAACGTGAAGACGGTACGCGTCGCACCAAGCGTTACGACATCGACCTGACCAAGTGCATCTTCTGCGGCTTCTGCGAAGAAGCCTGCCCGACCGATGCGATTGTAGAAACGCATATTTTTGAATACCACGGCGAGAAAAAAGGCGACTTGCACATGACCAAGCCGATCCTCTTGGCAATCGGCGACAAATACGAAGCAGAAATCGCCAAACGCAAAGCCGCTGACGCGCCGTACCGTTAAGTACGAATCGTGCGTTTACGAAGTTTGGAAGGTAATCCGAAACCTACTATTCCAGTTGCTGCCGTTATTTAAGGAAGTACAGAATGAATGAACAACAAGCCTTTTCGGATATGGTTTTTCAAAAAACCGCTGCCGCATTGGCAGGTCTATCTGAAGAGACTCGGGATGATGTGTATGCCTTATCATTTTGGCTGAGCGGTGGTGATGAATGGTTGCCCAGTCTTTTAGTTAGTTACAACACCTGTCAACAATTTGTGAAAAAGCAGGGCGAGACACACAAACAAGATGACGAAGCCAAATGGAACTATGCCTATTGGTTGCAAGATGAAGCCGAATTGTTGGGCGTAGATGCATATAGAAACAACACGGAACTTCAAGCATGGCTGGAAAATACTCCCTTTGCTTACACCAAAGAACAATACGAAACCTTGTTTGATAACGATGGTGAAGACAAGGGTGAAGATATTGATGACAAATCAAACGAGTTTTACCAAGCCTTTGTCGAAGCCCAAATTGCCGTAGTGCAACGCCTATTTGCTGAGGGAGTGATAGCCAGAACGTTTGGCAAAAACATTCCTGTGTTGGTTCACGAATTGGAGTATTACGATGTACCCTTAGCGTGGACGGAACGTGCTAATCCCAAAGGCTTGGCGGATGAATTTTTAAGCTATTGGCGCAACCAATAAACCACGTCCGATAAAGCCGAAACGCGAAATCGATTGAAATATCCCAAAACGGAAAGTGCAAATTATGAGCTTTCAACTTATTCTGTTTTACCTATTGGCCGCCATCGTCCTATACGGCGCGCTGCGTACTGTTACCGCGAAAAACCCTGTCCACGCCGCTTTGCATTTGGTGCTGACCTTCTGCGTGAGCGCGATGATTTGGATGTTGATGCAGGCGGAGTTTTTGGGCGTTACGCTGGTGGTCGTGTATGTCGGCGCCGTGATGGTGCTGTTCCTGTTCGTCGTGATGATGCTGAACATCGACATTGAGGAAATGCGCGCCGGTTTCTGGCGGCACGCGCCTGTTGCCGGTGTAGTCGGTACGCTGTTGGCGGTTGCGCTGATCCTGATTCTGGTCAACCCGAAAACCGACCTTGCCGCATTTGGTTTGATGAAAGACATTCCTGCGGATTACAACAATATCCGCGATTTGGGCAGCCGTATTTATACCGATTATCTGCTGCCGTTCGAGTTGGCGGCGGTATTGCTGCTGTTGGGTATGGTAGCGGCGATTGCGCTGGTTCACCGCAAAACCACCAATCCGAAACGCATGGATCCTGCCGACCAAGTTAAAGTGCGCGCCGACCAAGGCCGTATGCGCTTGGTGAAAATGGAAGCGGTCAAACCGCAAATCGAATCTGCGGAAGAAAACGAAGTTTCAGACGGCCTCAAGCCGAAAGAGGAGGGCAAAGCATGATTACCTTGACGCATTATTTGGTATTGGGCGCGCTCCTGTTCGGTATCAGCGCGATGGGCATCTTTATGAACCGCAAAAACGTGCTGGTATTGCTGATGTCGATCGAGCTGATGCTCTTGGCGGTGAACTTCAACTTTATCGCCTTCTCGCAGCATCTGGGCGATACCGCCGGACAGATTTTCGTATTCTTCGTATTGACCGTCGCCGCTGCCGAATCCGCCATCGGTTTGGCGATTATGGTATTGGTGTACCGCAACCGACAAACGATTAATGTTGCCGATTTGGACGAGTTGAAAGGGTAGGGAGACAGGGGTCGTCTGAAAAATGCAGATCCCCTTCCCAATATGTTTACAAGTGTATGGTCGCCAACCAATATAAAAAATGAGAAATATATCGAATTATGCCAAGCTAGGCTTATTGGCTTTCTTGATTGCTTGCTCTTCTAGTGTTGCGCTGGCTAAAAGTAGCCGTCCGGCAGGGTTATATATGACCCCATATTTCGGACAGGGAAATGCAAAAATTGTGACTGTTGCCTTATTTCCAAATCGTCAATATTGCATGCAGAGCGATGATAAGCCTGGAAAGGTACGACGTGGTACTTACCGACTGGTCAAACAAAAAATATATTTGGATAACGGCATGAAGTTGGCTAAATATAAAGATGATTTTGGCGACCCGAGTCATGAGTTTTATAGCCTTTCACAAAATGGCAAAGAGATAGATATGTTGGGTTATGCTGATGACCAGTTTTTCATTAAAAGAGAGGGTGTTAGCCAAGAAAAATTTTGGCGCTCTCTAAAAAAGGAAGTATGCAACGATTACCGTTAGACAAAAACTGATGGGAAATTTGGAAGAGTAGGGGTCGTCTGAAAAGCGATTTCAGCAGGTAGCAACTGTATTTTTCACCCCGTCGGGC
>KV796970.1 GCA_001809325.1 Neisseria sp. HMSC077D05
AAGTTGCACTTCAAATGCGAATCCGCCGACCTTTTCCCCATCCCGTACCCGCAAGCGCCTTTCCACCTGTCAAATCCCCCCGAAAAAGCGTACAATCCCACGTTTATTTTTGAATTCATTATATTTTCAGACGACCTCTGTCAGAGAAAAGAGGTCGTCTGAAACCATTAGGCACGTTGACACACATGACCCACATGATTTACCCCAAAACCTACGACGTCATCGTCGTCGGCGGCGGCCACGCAGGCACGGAAGCCGCGCTTGCCGCCGCCCGCATGGGCGCGCAGACGCTTTTGCTCACACACAACATCGAAACGCTCGGACAAATGTCGTGCAACCCCTCCATCGGCGGCATCGGCAAAGGTCATCTCGTGCGCGAACTCGACGCACTCGGCGGCGCGATGGCATTGGCCACCGACAAATCCGGCATCCAGTTCCGCCGCCTGAACGCCAGCAAAGGCGCGGCAGTACGAGCCACACGCGCGCAGGCGGACCGCATCCTGTATAAAGCCGCCATCCGCGAAATGCTGGAAAACCAAGAAAACCTCGACCTCTTCCAGCAGTCGGTTGACGACGTAACGCTCGACGGCGACCGCATTTCAGGCGTAATCACCGCGATGGGCGTGGAATTTAAAGCCCGCGCCGTCGTGCTGACCGCAGGCACGTTTTTGTCCGGCAAAATCCACATCGGTTTGGAAAACTACGAAGGCGGCCGCGCGGGCGACCCCGCCGCCAAATCGCTGGGCGGACGTTTGCGCGAATTGAACCTGCCGCAAGGCCGTCTGAAAACCGGCACGCCGCCGCGCATTGACGGACGCACGATTGATTTCTCCCAGCTTACCGAACAGCCCGGCGACACGCCCGTGCCCGTCTTTTCCGTGCGCGGCAATGCCGAAATGCACCCGCGCCAAGTGTCCTGCTGGATTACGCATACCAATTTGAAAACACACGACATTATCCGCAGCGGTTTCGACCGAAGCCCCATGTTCACCGGCAAAATCGAAGGCGTCGGCCCGCGCTACTGTCCGTCCATCGAAGACAAAATCAACCGCTTCGCCGACAAAGACAGCCACCAGATTTTCCTCGAACCCGAAGGCCTGACCACCAACGAATACTACCCCAACGGCATCTCCACCAGTCTGCCGTTCGACATCCAAATCGCGCTCGTGCGCAGTATGAAAGGCCTTGAAAACGCCCATATCCTGCGCCCCGGCTACGCCATCGAATACGACTACTTCGACCCGCGCAACCTCAAAGCCAGCCTCGAAACCAAAACCATCCAAGGCCTCTTCTTCGCCGGACAAATCAACGGCACCACCGGCTACGAAGAAGCCGCCGCACAAGGCCTGCTCGCAGGCGCGAACGCCGTGCAATACGTCCGCGAACAAGACCCGCTCCTGCTGCGCCGCGAACAAGCCTATCTCGGCGTATTGGTGGACGACCTCATCACCAAAGGCGTAAACGAACCCTACCGCATGTTCACCAGCCGCGCCGAATACCGCCTGCAACTCAGGGAAGACAACGCCGACATGCGCCTGACTGAAGACGGCTACCAAATCGGCCTAGTATCCGAAGAGCAATGGCGCATGTTCAACGAAAAACGCGAGGCCATCGAGCGCGAAATCCAACGCTTGAAAACAACGTGGTACACGCCGCAAAAACTCGCCGAAGACGAACAAATCCGCGTGTTCGGACAAAAACTCAGCCGCGAAGCCAACCTGCACGACCTCCTGCGCCGCCCGAACCTCGACTACGCCGCACTGATGACGCTCGAAGGCGCAAGGTCGTCTGAAAACCTCTCCGCCGAAGTCATCGAACAAGTCGAAATCCAAGTCAAATACCAAGGCTATATCGACCGCCAAAACGAAGAAATCGACAACCGCCGCGACATTGAAACCCTAAAGTTGCCCGACGACATCGATTACAGCAAAGTCAAAGGTTTATCCGCCGAAGTGCAGCAGAAGCTCAACCAGCACAAACCTGAAACCGTCGGACAAGCCAGCCGCATTTCCGGCGTAACGCCTGCGGCAGTGGCATTGCTGATGGTGCATTTGAAGCGCGGGTTTAAAGGGGCGAAATAGGCTTACCCGCAGATAGGAAAAGGTCGTCTGAAACCGAACATTAGGTTTCAGACGACCTTTTTTAATACCGACACATATTTATGTAGCTTAAAATAGAACGTACTCTTGCCGTCATTCCCGCGCAGTGCCGTAGGTCGGATTCTCGAATCCGACATCTTGGACGGCTGTGTCGGATACAAGTATCCGAACTACGGCTTGCGATCAAAATTAAATTTTAGGAATTATTATGAAATTAGCGGAGCTGGTTAATCATTACAGAGCTAAATTGGATATTCTTTCTGATGCGGTTTTGATTGGGGAAATACCGGAGGGAATAGGTGAAATTCCTGATGAATTAAAGAAATTTTTAGTTTTAGAACATCAGGACTTTCTTAAGATATGCAATGGAGGGGCATTCGGAGATATTGTCCTTTGGAGTACGGATGAAATTTTAGACAACCAATTTCGCGTACCAAGTATTTTCAAGGATAAGGCGTATGAAATAGGTCAAGTCCTCTATGAACCTGTATTTCTTGATAGAATTTCAAAGCAAATCCGCTTTGAAGTGGATGTCGAAATAATATGCCCGTTTGATCAATTCATCACTGGTTATATTTTTGGGGATAATTATTCAAATATTTTCGCAAATGCAGCACAGGACGATATGTGGTTTGATTTTGTTGAAAGAAATAAACCTTTAGAATAGGCAGAATTTTAATCTTTTCAGCAGCCACAGGTCGTAGCAGCCGTAGGTCGGATACTTGTATCCGACACAACTGTTACTCTACGATGTCGGATTCAAGAATCCGACCTTGTATATCGGAACACCCGTA
>KV796971.1:0-13777 GCA_001809325.1 Neisseria sp. HMSC077D05
GTATTGTACCATTTTGTTTTTAATTGACTATATTATCAGAATATTGCAAAACGGATAAACGGGAGAAGGAGAGAAATGTTGGAAATGCTGCAACAGGTAAATTCAAAAAAGGTCGTCTGAAAACAGCTTCCGCTTCGTCGGTATAGTGGATTAACTTTAAATCAGGACAAGGCGACGAAGCCACAGACAGTACAGATAGTACGGCACCGATTCACTTGGTGCTTCAGCACCTTAGAGAATCGTTCTCTTTGAGCCAAGGCGAGGTAACGCCGTCTGGTTTAAAGTTAATCCACTATATTTATGACTTGATGGAACTTGCTGTATTTGTTTTCAGACGACCCTTGGGCAGCTTTATTGTAAAGGTTCGGCAAACCAGTCTTGCGTGGCGGTATCGGCATCAAAGACTTGCCCCATCAGCGGGGTCAACGGATTCACGCCCAAACTGCGTGCCAGCGGGATGCTTTGCAGCAGGGGTTCGTTCCAAGCGTGCAGTGCCATGGCGTAGGCGCCCCAGTGGATGGGCATGAAGCGTTTGGGGGCAAGCTGCGCGGCATAGCGGGCGGTTTGTTCGGGGAAGAGGTGGTTGTTGGGCCAATGTTTGCTGTATTGCCCGTTTTCGATGAACGCGATATCGAACCCGTTGAATTTTTCGGCAATTTTGTCGAAATGGCTGCCTTGTGCCGAGTCGCCGTGAAAATAGAATTTTTCGCCGCCGTGTTCGATGGCAAAGCTGGACCACAGGGCTTGGTTGTGGTCGGTCAGGGTTCGGGATGAATCGTGGCGGGCAGGTAGTGCGGTGTAGCGGATGCCGTTGCGTTCGGTGCTTTGCCACCAATCGAGTTCGGTAATGCGCTCTTGCGGCACGCCCCATTTTTTCAGCAGTACGCCCATGCCGAGTGAGACGACAAAGTGGCTGCTGCCTTTTGAATTGAGTGCCTGCACGCTGTCTTTTTCGAGGTGGTCGTAGTGGCTGTGTGAAATCAGGATGACATCGACAGGCGGCAGTTCGTCGATTTCTGCGGGCGCAGGCTGGAAGCGTTTCATGGTGATGGGGATGGGGGAGACGGAATTGCCGAAAACGGGATCGGTAATGACGGTTTGCCCACCGATCCGCATCAATAGGGTGGAATGTCCGAACCAGACGAAACGGCTTTTCCCTTCGGGTGCGGCGAGGAAGGTTTGCCAATCGGGCTTGACTGTAGGCAGAGGTTTAGGCGGGCGCGTTGCCTGCGGGTCGGTCAGGATCTTCCAAAATGCGCTGACGAGGCCGGTCGGTTTCTGCTGCGGTTCGGGGTTGAAGAAGGTTTGCGTTTTCGGGTCGTAGTGGTCGCTTGCGGGGTAAACGGGATGTTGGTCGGGATAAAGCCAGTAGGTGAGCAGGGCGCAGGCAGCGGTCAAGGTAATGAGTTTTTTCTTGTGTTTCATAATTGGGTTTTATGAAGAAGGTCGTCTGAAAATTTTTCAGACGACCTTGGGTTCTGTTTGAAAATGGTCTCAGTATTCATCAGATGGCGTGCGAACAGCCAGACACCATTTTTTTGAGGGCTTGCGAGTCGAGGATTTTGATATGTTTGTGTTCGACCGAAATCAAGCCTTCGTGGTGGAACTTGGACAGTGTGCGGCTGACGGTTTCCAGTTTCAGCCCCAAATAGCTGCCGATTTCTTCGCGCGACATCCGCAGAATGAAATCGTTGGCGGCAAATCCGCGCGAGTAAAGGCGTTGGGACAGGTTAAGCAAAAACGCCGCCAGACGTTCTTCGGCGCGCATATTGCCCAAAAGCAGCATCACGCCTTGGTCGCGTACGATTTCGCGGCTCATCAATCTGAAAAAATGGCTTCTCAGGCTGGGGATGTTGTGTCCCAGTTCTTCGATGTGGGTAAAGGGCAGCTCACACACTTCGCTGTCTTCCAAAGCCACCGCGTCGCAGCTGTGGACATGGGAGCAAATGCCGTCCATGCCGATGAGTTCGCCGGACATAAAAAAGCCGGTAACCTGATCGCGACCGTCCTGACTGGCAACCGTGGTTTTGAAAAAACCGGCACGGATGGCAAACAGCGACGCGAAAGGCTCACCGGTGCGGAACAGATATTCACCCTTCTTCAAGCGGCGGCTCTGTCGGATGACCGCGTCCAATTGTGCAAACTCATTGGGCAAAAGCCCGACAGGCAGGCAGAGTTCACGCAGCGAACAGGAAGAACACAGGGTTTTCATCTGATGCATAGCATTGTGTGTGGTCATAAAACACCCTTAAAATTAAGGTTTTTATCCTGTCATGATTACGTAAGTTATTGACACATATCAAGACAGGTTTATCATACTGTGGCATTCTACCAAACTATCCGAAAATTGCCTAACATCATTACTCTAATCACGCACACGCCATGAAAGTAATACCAATACAAAATAATCACAATAGAAACAATGACAAACCTGAGTTTGACCGCGAACTCATTGCCAGCCTTCCTTCCAGCGGTCCGCGCTACACTTCCTACCCGACAGCCGACCGATTCCATGACGGATTTCGCGAAGCCGAATATATCAATGCCTTGAATCAGCGCAGTATGGGGGCTTTGAACAAGCCCCTTTCGCTTTATATCCACATTCCTTTCTGCAATACCATCTGTTACTACTGCGGCTGCAATAAAATCATCACCAAAGACAAAAGCCGCGCCGATGCCTACATCGAATACCTTGAAAAAGAAATGGAGCTGCTCGCCCCGCATCTGGGCGGACGGCATCAGCTCGCGCAACTGCACTTCGGCGGCGGTACGCCGACCTTCTTAAGCGACGACCAAATCGAACGCGTATTCCGCATGATACGCAAACATTTCCAACTTATCCCCGGCGGCGAATACTCCATCGAAATCGACCCGCGCAAAGTCAGCCGCGAAACTGTCCTCATGCTCGGTAAGCTCGGTTTCAACCGCATGAGCGTCGGCATTCAGGACTTTGATCCCAAAGTGCAGGCAGCAGTCAACCGCATCCAAAGCTACGACGAAACCAAAGAAGTCATCGATGCCGCCCGCGAAGCCGGATTCAAATCCGTCAGCGTCGATTTGATTTACGGCCTGCCGCATCAAACCGCCGAAAGCATTAAAACCACCATCGACACTGTCTTGTCGCTCGATCCCGACCGCCTTGCCCTTTATCACTACGCCCACCTGCCGCATATCTTCAAGCCGCAACGCCGCATCGATACCGAAGCCGTTCCCGACAGCGAAGAAAAACTCGATATGCTGCAATACTGCGTCCAAACCCTGACCGAACGCGGCTACGTCTTTATCGGTATGGACCACTTCGCCAAACCCGATGACGAACTTTCCATCGCCCTCAAAGAAGGCTTCCTCCAGCGCAACTTCCAAGGCTACTCGACCTACGCGGACTGCGATTTAGTTGCCATCGGCGTATCCTCCATCGGCAAAATCGGCAGCACCTACTCCCAAAACGAACGCGACATCGACGCCTACTATGCCGCGCTCGATGCCGGACACCTGCCCATCATGCGCGGCTACCAACTCAATCAGGACGACCTTTTGCGCCGCAATATCATCCAAGATTTGATGTGCCGTTTCTCCTTGGATTACCGAATCTACGAAAGCGTGTTCGGTATCCCGTTCGACCGCTATTTCAAAGACGAACTTGCCGACTTGGAACAACTTGCCTCCCTCGGACTCGTCCGCCTGAAACCGCACGGACTGACCGTTACCCCCAAAGGCCGCTTCCTGATACGCAATATCGCCATGGTGTTCGACTACCACCTGCGCCACAGGGAAACTAAAGCCCAATATTCGCAAACAGTGTAAACAGGAACGGAAAAGGTCGTCTGAAAATTTTCAGACGACCTTTGTTTTTATTTTCAATACTTTCGGGTAACATCAAACCATATTTGCCGGTTTGCCGTGATTCAAAGTCAATTTGTATGGGCGCGTATCCTATGATTACCGAACAGCAAAACGATATCCTCAGCATCAATCAAGTGCAGCTTCTCCTTGCTGAAAAACGCACGGCACTTGCCGTCATGCGTACGGGTATTGCCGTGTTCGCGCTGCCTTTGTCTATTTTCAGTGCCTTGATTGCGACATCGAAATGGTACGAGGCTGTGGATGTTTGGCCTTTGCTTGTGTTGGTCAGTTTGATGAACATCAGTTTGATTTTTTTCTCGGTCTATCTGATAACCCGATCGCTCCGTAGAATGCACCAATACGACCGAATGATTGCCGATATCAAATACAACAATCCGTCTTTGCGTCAACTGATTTAGTCGTAAAATACAGATAGTCAGGGCAGGGCATAGGTCGTCTGAAAATCAAATTGATTTGTTCTTAAAACGGGCTATAGTAAAATTCTTACGCGTTCTGCCGTTTATTGTCTTACGTCTTATATAGAAACCCTACGGGATATACGTCGTGTTTGGACGGAAACGGACGCAGTCGGATTTTTGGTTCGCGCCGACCTCTTTTCACAAACGTTTTTAAAATATGGAACAACCTGATTTTTTCCCCATCCCCAGCCCCTGTATCGGCGTCTGTGAAGCCAATGCCAAAGGCTATTGCAAAGGCTGCCTGCGCAGCCGCGAAGAAAGGCTTTATTGGCAAAAAATGACCGATGATCAAAAGCATCAGGTCATGCGTCTTCTCAGTATGAGGAAAACCAAAATCCGCAACCGCCAGCTTGATGCCATGGCAGCGCCCGAAGTCGGTGTGGAGGCGCAAAGCGGGTTTTTGTTTGAGGATGAGGGATAAGGTGATGAAATATAAAAAGGACGGGTTTGCTTCCGTCCTTTTTTATTTGTCGAAAATAGTGGCAAATCAGATGATTTGAAGAGAATTAATGAAGACCACGATAATGGCAATCGGAGCGATGTAGCGCAACGCGCCCAGCCATAGATATAGAAGCGTTTTCGGTACGGTACTGCCCATGCCGGCATGGGTCAAAACGGACTGCCTGTCTTGAATCCAGCCGGTAAAGATGGAGATGCTTAATGCGCATAGCGGCATAATGATGGCAGTAATAATGTAGTCCCATAAATCAAAAATAGATTTATTGAAAATAAGCACATCGCTCCATACGCCGAAGGATAGGGCAGAAGGGATGCCGACGATAAAGATGGCAATGCCGATGGCCCAAGTGTGACGGTTGCGTTTGCGTTCATCTTGGCGGATGGTTGCCGCAATGACGGTTTCCAGCATAGAAAACGCTGAAGTCAGCGTGGCAAAGACAACCAGCATCATGAACACGGCAAACAGATAGTTGCCGGACGGAATTTTCATGAATACGGCAGGCAAGACCACGAAAATCAGACCGGGACCTTGGCTGGGCGTGGCACCCAATGCGAATACCGCCGGAAAGATGACCAGGCCTGCCAGCAGCGATACCAGCAGGTTCATCCACATAATGATATTGCCCGAGCGGAACATATCCTGATCTTTACCCAAATACGAGGCGTAGGTAATCATTGCCGATACACCGATACTCAACGCAAAGAAAGCCTGACCCAGCGCGGTCAGCATCGTTTCCGATTTGATTTTCGACCAATCCGGTTTCAATAAAAAACTGACGCCTTCCATCGCGCCGGGCAAGGTCAGCGAGCGGATGGCCAAAACGATAAACAAAATAAACAAAGCAGGCATCAGATAGCGGTTTGCTTTTTCAATGCCGTCAGAGATTCCGCCTTTGACTACCCAAATGGTAATCAACATGAACAGCCCCTGATAAAGAATCGAACTTGTCGGATTGGAAATTGTTTTTTCGAATAGGGCGCCAAAATCAACGTTCGGGGCAATTTCGCCGGTGAAACTGTGTACGACATAATTCAAAACCCAGCCGCCGACTACGCTGTAAAACGACAATAAAATGAAGCACGCAGCCACGCCGATCCTGCCGACCCAAGGCCAAAGCGAGCCGGGACGCAGGGTTTTGAACGAATCGATGGCGTTTTTACCGCCTGTGCGCCCGATATAAAACTCGGCAAGCTGTACCGGCAACGCCACGATAATCGTGAAGATGACAAACAGAAGGACAAAAATTGCCCCGCCGTTCGTGCCGGCGGTATAAGGGAATTTCCAAATCGCACCCAAACCGATGGCAGAGCCTGCCGCGGCAAGGACGAAACCGATTTTGGAAGACCAAGAGGATGAATGACTCATAGCGGGATATGTCGAGAAATAAAATTGGCTGAATTGTAACAAAGCGTAGTCGGGGATAATACTGGATGGCGGACGCGGCGGAAAATAACGCATGGATGGTGCGTAGAACGATAAGCTTTTGGCGTGAATTTTTTAAATGGCTATGATTTGAGAAATGATTTAAATTAAAATGTGTAAAAAAAGATATTTTATGCCAAAGATTGAGAGAGGTCGTCTGAAAGCCGGTTCAGACGACCTCTTGTTTGTGCGGACAGCGTGAACATTTCAGCCTAACTTCGGCATACTGTTACAGCAGCTTAATATCCTGCGAGGGGGCGTGGAAGTCAGAACCAAACCACGCCGGTTCTGAATTTCCATCAGGCCGCTATAAAATTGTCGGCTGCGTTACGGCATCGTAGTGCTGTACGTTTGCCGTATCGGCAGTGTAGTTAAAGCTGCCGACTCCGTTGTTGACCGTTTCAAATCCGCCGGTTTGACCGCTTGCCGACAGTTTGTCCAGCAGGGTTTCTACGGTAAATGTCCCTTCGTCAAATCGGAATTCTCCGACAGAAGCGGTGTTGCTGCCTTTGAGATATTGGTTGTCGATGGTGATTTTACCGCCTGAATTGGCAATGGTGATTTCCCAATCGATTGAACCGTTTGCGTCGGTGCTTGCATGGATATGCAAATCCTTGACGGCGATGCCTTGTCCGAATTGGAGGGCGTTGTTGCCGTGATTGTCGGAAATGGTGTCGTGTCCCTCTCCGAAGCAGAAGACATAGGTATCATTCCCTGCGCCGCCATACAGGATATCGTCGTCTAAACCGCCAAACAGTAAGTCGTCGCCGGAGCCGCCATACAGTACGTCTTTGCCCGACTCGCCATAAAAGACATCGTTGTTTTCGCCGCCGAACAACGTATCATTGCCCGCCCCGCCATTGAGATGGTCGTCTCCGCCGTTGCCGAAAATCACATCGTTTCCCGAATCTCCATTGACGGTATCTCTGCCGTCGCCGCCTCTGACGATATCGTTGCCATCGCCGCCACTGATGAAGTTGGTTCCACCGCTGACGAATACGGTATCGTTGCCGCCGCCGGCATAAATGTTGTAGTCGCCGCTTTTGCCGTCAATATGGTCTATGCCGTCAGTGCCTTTGATGCTTTCGTTGCCTGCCGTACCTGTAATATAGGTCACGCTGACGGATTTGAAGCCGGCGGTTTCGTTGGCGTAATAATAATTTTGATCGGGAATATTGCTGAGTTCCTGACGGGTAATGGAGGTAACTTTTTCCGGATGATCAACGGCGGACGGGTCAGAAGCCGTCGCATTTCCGATGATGTTGTTGCCGGATAGGGCGATGCCTTTGCCGTTTGAAATCGGCAATGTCTGAGTAATGGCTGTGTCGGACAGGTTGTCGGCGATGATGTTGTTTTCGACTTTGACGTTTTTGATTGCGCCATGCTCTTCTTCAAAGTCGATAGAGCCTTTTTCGCGTCCGTATGTGTCGGTTCGGGTGCCATTGCCGATTAACAGATTGTCCCGAACCGAAATACCTTTTTTGTTCAGGTCAAAATTGTGTCCTTGGAAAACGGTGTTGAGGCGTATGCCCGACCATGCGGCATTGTCGCGAATCAGGTTGCCGGCTACTTCATGTCCGGCGCCGCCGAAGATGCCGATACCTGCCGCGCGCCAGCCGAGTTCGACGGTGTTGTTTAGGAAACGGTTGTTTTCGGCTACTTTTGATTCTGTTTGGTCTGCAATGCTCGACCATGTCGCCAGACCGTCGTCGCCATTGCCTCGGATGTTGGAATTGATGACGGTCGAATGGTTGGTTCCCTGTGCAAAATTAATGCCGTCTGCGAGATTGTTCCGGATGAGGGCGTTGGAGACGGTCAGTCCGTCTGTGTAGTGCAGTGGATGTTCATTGTCCACTTTGGCGTAATCGCCGGTCCAGATGCCTACTTCAAAATGCTCAATGGCGATGTCGTGGATGGACGAGCCTTTGCCCAAAGTGCCGGAAATGCCTTTGTAGTTGGCTTGTTGATGGAAACGGGATGTCAAATTTGAATCCATCGACAGATTGCCGAAATCAATATTGTTGCTGCCGTGTTCAAACACGATGCCGCCGCCTTTTTTCACTGTGCCGTTTTCAAAAACGGGCGGTTCCTCGCTCGTGAAATGCAGTTTGGTATGCCATCTGCCGGCGCCGCCGATGCTGATTCCTTTAGGGGCATAGATGTGGAGCTGGTGGTCGAAATCAAACTGCCCTTCGGGAATGTAAACGGATTTTCCAGAGGTTTTTGCCGATTCGATTGCCGCCGTCAGGGCTTTCGAATCATCGATTCCGTCGTTTGCTTTTGCGCCGAAATCGGTAATGCTGACGCTGTTTGCAGGCTGTTTGATCGCGGCAGGGGCTTTTTCCAATTCAACGAAGTCGATACCGACCGGGGTGTTGCCTGATTTGTTGACGATGGTAACGGTGTCGCCGCTTTGGATGGGTGCATTTTTCAACAGCGTACCCACTTCGTCGAACTGGAAGCGGGCGACACGGTCGGCAGCAGGCGTATCGTGGATTTTGATGTCTTCGCCTTTGTGGTGTTCATAATTTTCCAAATACTGCCAGTTGTGTTTTGATGATAAATCAAGGTTGGCTACGGGTTTACCGTTTACTTGGATTTCAACTTTGCCGGTTGCCCCGTCGGGAACGGTATAGCGGAGGGTGGCGGCATCCGCATCCGCCTTTGCTGTAAACGAAACGGCGGCATTGGCCGGCAGGTCAACGTAAGACTGTTTACTTGCTTCGTAGGCGGTGGAGTGGGGGGAAGAGGCTTTTTTGACTGTTGCACCTGCTGAGAGTGTGCCTTGGTCGGCTTCATAAGTCGTGTATGCGGCTTTGGCACCGTAGCGGGACGAATCGTAGGTAACAGTTTCTGGCATTAATATGTTCCTTTTGAAATGATCTGTCATTTTGAACGGTAAAACATAATAGGCAATGCAACCGCTGAAAAGTTTTATTTCGATTTAAAAGGAAACGTCGGCTGAATGACTGTATCGTTCCGAAGGATTGCAGATGATGTGTCTTGTTTTTATTCGGGAAATTGTTGCATTTCAAATACGAAGGTACGGGTCTTTTATGAGGGCTCGTCTGAATCAAACAGGCTTCGGCACGCATACAGCAGCCCGCCCGCCAATACGGCCAGGCCCACCGCCGCCCAGTACGCATCGGCATAGCCGACTGCCTTTGCCAGCCGCAGGGCGGCGAAACCGGCCGCGTAACTGCCGAGCAGAACCACGGAAAATTGCAGGCTGCTGTCGAGTGCGGCGGTGGCACGGTCGGATTTGTCCATCACCAACGCCAGTATCACCGGCAGCAGCAGCGTGTAGCTCAGGCTCAGGGCGATGATTTGCGCGGGCGGCAGCCAAGGGTGGACGCGGGCGAGCGCGTCGATGGCGGTCATGGACGCCAAAAGCGGCAGTTGCAGCGCGTAGAGCAGGAACACGAGTTTGCGGCGCGGATAATTGCGCGAAAACCAGCCCGACAGCGGCGTTACAATCAGGCAGGCAACAGGAATACCCACCGCCAGAATCCCGCCCGTCTGCTTCGGGGTAAAGCCCAAATCCGCCAGCTTGGGCACAAAAGTCGCCGCCGCAAACGCATACGGCGCGGCAACGGCAAACAGCAAAACCAGCCACCGCCAGCCCGTTTCAGGCCGCCGCCAAAAGGAGACCAGCCGCGCCGCCAACGCCGTCAAACCGCCTTGCGCCGTTGGGCTTTCCGGCTCGCGGTAGCACAAGAGTTGCAGCAGCATCAGCAGGGTGAACGCCAGCATAAAGCCCGCCGCCGCCGTCTGCCCGTATTCCTGATACAGCCACAACACCAGCGCGCCGCCGATCATCTTGCCGCCGCGCGCCGCCATCGTCTGAATCACGCCGCCGAAACCGCGTTCGCGGTGCGGCAGGACGATGCACGACAAGCCTAACATTGCGCAGCCGTACACCGCCGACATTGCCGAGAGCAGTACGCAGCAGGTCAAAAGCAGCGGGAAGTTCTGCGTGATGTCGGTACAGGCCATCAGCCCGAACACTGCCGAAAGCCCCAGCGTCGCCGCCAGCAGCCAGCCGCGAAACCGCCCGAACCGCCCCGCCGGCCGCCGCTCCATCAGCGCGGCAAACAACACCTTCGCCGCTTCGATACCGCCGATTAAATGTATCCAGCTCAGTTGGTTCAGGCTGTAACCGTGGTTTTTCAAAATGGCGACCAGCGCGACCAGATAAAAACCGGTCAGCGTGAATTTGTAGGTGCTGCCGCCGATAAGCAGCAGCCAGTCGCGCGGGGCGGGGGGTGTCGGGGTTTGTTGGGACATGGATGGCTCCCTATTGCGAGTGTACGGGAATGATGTGGGTGCGGTAGGTCGTCTGAAAAACGGTTCAGACGACCTACGGCTTTTCTGTTTTACATTTTCAAGTAGTTTTTCAGACGACTTTCGGGGGCTGTCTGAAATGGAAAAAAGCAGCCCCTTTTTATCCTTTCATCACCCGAAACGTCAGATTAATCCGCGGCTCTTGGATGCGGGTGCTTTTCAGGATGGTGTGCAGCCAGTGTTTCTGCGTTTCGCCGTGCATGACGATGAGCTGGCCGTGTTCCAGCCACATTTCGCGTTTTTCCTTACTTTCTTTGTGTTTGAAGGCGAATTTGCGCGTTGCGCCGAGGCTGAGGGAGGCGATGGCACTGTCTTTGACCAGCCCCTGCCCTTCGTCGCTGTGCCACGCCATGCCTTCGTTGCCGTTGTTGTAGCGGTTGAGCAGGCAGGAGTTGAAGCGGGTGGGGCAGATGTCGGCGATGGCGGCTTCCACGCGGTTTTTGAGTTCGGGCAAGACGCCATCCCACGGCAGGGCGATGCGGTTTGCGCCGGAATAGCCGTAGTTGTAGGACGTGTCTCCGTACCACGCGACTTCGCGGGCAGTGATGATGTGCTTGCCGTATATCACGGCTTCGTCGTGCCGCCAGGGAATATCACGCTGCAAAATTTCAAAATAACGGTCAGCTTCGGCAACGGTGAGAATCCGTCCGAAATTGCTGACGATGCCGTCGTAGGGAAGCAGGTTGGCGTGCGGGTTGGCGGTTTCGGGGAAGAGGTCAAACGTCATCAGTGTCTCCCAATTCGTGCGCCAATATCGCCATTTTGCGCCCGCGTTGCCAGCGGTAGCCGCCGATGATGCCGCTTTCGCGGATGACGCGATGGCAGGGGATGAGTAATGCAACGGGATTCTGCCCGATGGCCGTCCCAACGGCTCGCGCGGCGTTGGGCGAGCCGACGGCCTGCGCCACTGTGCCGTAGCTTTGCAGGCTGCCTGCGGGAATATCGAGCAGTGCCTGCCAGACTTTGAGCTGGAAGGGTGTGCCTTTGATGTGCAGGGTAATGCGGCCGCACCGGGTGCGGAAGATGTCGGCGGCTTGGCGGTGGAATGCCGTTTCCTGCCCGATTAGGCGGGCGTTCGGATATTCGGCGCGCAATTCGTCCAGTGCGGCGGAAGGGGCGTCTGAAAAACGCATGAAGCAGATGCCTTTGTCTGTTGCTGCTGCCAACAGGTCGCCGAAGGGGCTGGGAATCAGACAGTAATCGATTTGCAAGCCCGCACCGCCGTTTTTGTATTCTCCCGGAGTCATTTTTTCGATGTTTATAAACAAATCGTGCAGCCGCCCCGTGCCGCTCAGTCCGCCGCAATGCGCCGCTTCCGCCACGCTTTCGCTGTTTTTCAGGGCGGCCTTGGCGCGGCTGATGCTGATGTGTTGCAGCATTTTTTTCGGGCTGATGCCCGCCCATGCGGAAAATTCGCGCTGCAAATGTTCGGGACTGACGTGCACTGCCGCCGCCACTTGCGCCAAATCGGGCTGCTCGGCGGCATGATCGTAAAGGTATTCGATGGCGCGGGCAATGCGGAGGAATTGGCGGGTTTGATTTAAGTTCATAAATTATCCTGTCGTTGTATGGGATAGGATAGCCTGAAAGCCGACAAGAAACGACCCGATTGTTGATGGAAAAATTGTTTGTCTGTCTGAAATTCATCAATAATCGGGTCGTCTTTATATCGCGGCTTCCTTAAACTTGCATCGTCTTTAACCGCACATGTAAGGAACGTTATGTCAAGCTTATTGAATTTGAACAATAAAACCGCCGCCGTTATCGGCGCGTCGTCGGGTATCGGTCGCGCGGTTGCACTGCTGTTGGCGGAGCACGGCGCAAACGTTCTCTTATGTGCCCGCCGTGCCGACAAACTGGAAGAAACCGCCGCACTGATACGCGCACGCGGCGGACGGGCTGTTGCCGTGGCAGGTGACGCAGTGCTGCCTGAAACGCACGAAGCCGTCGTCCATGCGGCAGAGCGAGAGTTCGGCAGCTTGGATATCGCCGTGAACAACGCGGGCATCATCGGAGCGTACAAACCCTTGGCGGAACTTTCGCCCGAAGAGTGGCGGGTAACGCTGGACGGAAACCTGACTGCTGCCTTTCTGGGCGCGCGCAGCCAAATTCCCGCTATGCTCGCACGCGGCGGTGGATCGATTGTGTTCACGTCCAGCTTTGTCGGCACCAGTTGTGCCCTGCCGAACAAAACCGCCTACGGCTGTGCCAAAGCCGCACTTGCTGCTCTGGCAAAAGGCATCACCGCCGATTATGCCGCCCAAGGTATCCGCGCCAATGCCCTGCTTCCCGGCGGTACGGATACGGAAATGATGACTACCGACCCGCAGCAGCGGGCATGGGCGGAAGGGTTGCATGCGGTTAAACGCATCGCCCGACCCGAAGAAATCGCCGCCGCGATTTTGTTCCTTATTAGCCCGATGGGTAGTTTTGTAACGGGTACGGCGTTATTTGCGGACGGCGGAAATTCGGCGGTGAAGTAATAGACCGCCTGAAGATTAAACGCTTCGGCTCAAATCTGCCAAAAACGCCTGCCGCTGTTCGGCGGTGGATTTGTCCATATTGCCGAAGTTGAGCCAACGGCGTTTGGCGATACCGATGCCTTTGAGCGTGTGTCCCACCATCGCTTTGCCGATGCCGTTGCCGCCAAACCATTTCAGATACCATGTGGGGGCGGTGGACGTGCTGATGACCAGTGCTTCTTTGATGTGGGATAGGTTGCCTTTCAGGCCTGTGGCAGTGGGGACGTAGGCGAATGTTTTTAGGAAAACTTTGTCTTCAAACCCTTTGACGATGGCGGGCATATCCGCCCACCAGATCGGAAAGATAAAAATCAGGCGGTTGGTGGTTTTCAAGAGTTCCTGATAATGCAAAACCAGCGGATCAAGGGCTTTGCCTTGGTTGAACAGGGCAAGCTCTTCTTTGGTGTAGGCGGGGTTGAAACCGTCTGCGTATAAGTCGATCAGTCGGTATTTTTCGCCCTTTTCGTCCAACAGTTGCTGCACGCGTCGCAAAATGCCGTAATTGAAGCTTTGATCGTAGGGATGGGCATAAATGATTGTGGTAAATGACATTTTTGTACTCCTGAAAGTCAGTTGCCGAGTGTTCCCATGCTATCAAACGAATGTCGGTTTGCTCAAATCCGTATCGGGCAGGCAAGGCTGAATGATATAGTGGATTAACTTTAAACCAGTACGGTTACCTCGCCTTAGCTCAAAGAGAACGATTC
>KV796971.1:13877-26506 GCA_001809325.1 Neisseria sp. HMSC077D05
GTCCTGATTTAAAGTTAATCCACTATAAAGCCGCTGTCGGAGCATGGATTCTGTTTTCAGACGACCTTCAACGCTTCTTCCGCCCGCAGCAGGGCGGTTTGCTCGTCGGCTTCGACGATGTAGTTCACGCCCAGCGCGGGGGCGAGTTTGGACGATTGTTCGCGGAAGAATTGCAGTTGCGCCGCGTCGGGTTCGATGAGGAGCATGGCGGCGCAGCGTTCGGCGAGTTGCGACCGGTGTGCCTTTATCCATTCGATGTAGGTTTTGCGGTCGGCAATGCGCTGTTCGTCGCTTACCTGCCGCCGCATGGGGGTGCAGACGGTGGCGAAGCGGGTGTTTTGATTTAACAGGGTTTCGAATTCGGCCAGCCAGTCGGCGAAGTCGGCGACGTGGGTCAGGTCGGTCAGGTAGATGGTGCCTTCGGGCAGGGTTTTGGCGGGGGTGAAGTAGTGCATGGGGTTCCTTTGGGTGTTTTTGGGGAGCAGGGTAGGTTGGACATTGATGATTAGACTTCTTGTGCCGTCATTAGTTACGCAAGTCCGCTTTGCTACCTCCGCGTAGGCGGGAATCCAGAATGGAGACTCGAAGGTACTTCTTTATCTGATAAGTTTCTGTACGGATGAGTCTGGATTCCCGCCTGCGCGGGAATGACGATAATCGGTTGTTACGGCCGTTTCAGACGACCTCCATCATTTCAGCTCCGCCTAAAACTTCCATTCCGCGCTCACGCCCACGCTTCTGGGGCGTTGGTAGAGTGCGTCTTGGCGGTCGGCGCTGGAAATGAATATGGGTCGGCGGCGGTTGAGCACGTTGTCGGCGTAGAGTGAGACGCGGCCTTGTTTGAAGTTGTAGGCGGTGTAGAGATTGACTTGGTTGTATGCGCCGATTTTGCCCGATTCGGCATTATCGGCGGCGGAGTAGTAGCCGCCGTAGAAGCGCACGTCGCCGCCGGCTTCCCAGCCTTTGTCGTTCAGGTATTTCACGCCGATGTTGGCGGTGTATTTTGGCGCGCGGCCGAGTTTGTTGCCTTCGATGCCGCTGTCGGGATAGCTTTTGATTTTGGTGTTGAGCAGCCCTAGTCCGGTGGTGAGTTTCAGGCTGTCGGTCGCCTGCCAGTCGGCGGCGAGTTCCGCGCCGTAGGTGTGGACTTTTTTGGCGTTGCGGATGACGACGGAGTTGGTGCCGAGATAGAAGGGGAGCTGCATGTCGCGGTAGTGGTTCAGGAACAGGTTGCCGGAGAGTTGCAGGCGGCGGTCTGCGCTGCGCCAGCGGGTGTACCACTCGTAGTTGTTCACATATTCGGGTTCATAAGTGTAGGTTACGACAGGGCGGCCGAAGGTGATGCCCGCGCCGCCGGGGTTGTAGCCGCGCGCGGCTTTGATGCCGCTGACCCATTGGTCGGTGGGTTTGAAGGCGATGTCGATTTTGGGCAGGAACACGGTCTGGCCTTTGTCTAAATCAAGGTGCAGCGCGCCGCTGCCGCCGCTTCGTTTGTGCGTTTCTTTTTCAAGGCGTGCGGCGGCCGTGATGTCCCATTTTTCGCTGGGGCTGTATGTGGTTTCGGCAAACAGGGCGCGCACGCTGTTGCGGTCGTCAAAGGTGTTGCGGCCGCCGACGCTGCGGATATCCACCCATTCGTCTTGTTTACTGCGGAAGTAGTGCAGTCCGGCAAGGCCTTTCAGACGGCCTTTGTTGGAAAAATGCAATACCGGCTCCCATTGCAGTTCGCGGCCTTTGAGTTCGGCGGGCACGCCTTGCGGGCTGACGGTCATCGGCAGGTGCAGCCGCTCGTTGTGGTAGCGGCCGTAAACCAGTTTGTTTTCCAGTTTCAGATAGTCGTTAAGCTGCCACGATACGTCCCAGATGCCCGATGTCGAGCCGGTTACGAACACGGGCTTTTCTTTTAAAAAACGGCGGCTGGCGGTGTTGCCCATGATTTCGTTTTGCGGCGCGCGCGAACGGATGTGGTTCAGCGTCAGGCGGCTGTAAAAATCGGGATGGTTTTCGGGCGTGAGCAGGAGTTTGAAACGCACGTTGGTGTTTTCCACGCGGCGCGGGTTGCCGGTCGGCTCGTAGGACACGAACGGCTCATAGCTTTCGCGCTGCTGCCGTTCTGCGCTCAGGCGGAAGGCAAGGTTGTTTTTCACAATCGGGCCGGACACTACGCCGGCGATGTTGCGCGTTTTCTGGTTGCCCAAACCCAAGCGCAGCGCGCCTTCCCATTCGTCGGTCGGGTCTTTGGAGCGCATCACCACCGCGCCCGCCACCGCGTTCTGCCCGCGCACATGGCTTTGCGGTCCGCGCAAGACTTCCACCTGCTGCATGTCCCACAGCGACTGCGTGCCGAAGGCGTATTCGTTATAAGTGGCGGAGCGGCCGTCTATAGAGAGGTTCAGGCGCGGCCTAGTGCCCGCGAAAAACGCCACCGCGCCGACGGCGGGTCCCGAGCCGTCCACGCCGCGCACGGTCGGCAAATCGTTGCCGCTGCCCAAGTCCACCGTGTTCACAGTCTGTTTGAGCAGGTCGGTCGCAGAAAGGTTGTGGCCGCTGCGGTCGATGTTCGGCGTGGTGAAAACGCGGTTGGATGTGGCGGTTTCAAAGCCGCTGCGGTTGGTGCGTTCGCCGGTGACGACGACTTCTTCCAACTGCACTTGTTCCGCGTCTTGCGCCGCATCGGCGGCATAAATCCATTCGGAGGCAAAGGCGGCGGCAATCAATAGGGGGAGGCGGCGGAGGGTGTGTTTCTGCATTTCCTTATCCTTTCAGACGGCATACGTCGGAGCGGATTGACCATCAGGCAATCCAACCGCTCCGTCAGTATGCAAATATTTGTTGTTTACACATTTACATAAAACAAACTATTAATGTAAAGTATAAGAAACAAAAAACAGGAATGCAAGTGTTTATCATTCACTTTACATCCCCCCCTTTTTATAGTGAACCATCTCAAAACAATTCCCTCTCCCATTCGGCGGGAAAAGGTTGGGGGAGGGCGATTCTGCGGCCTTTATGAATTTGGCTTGCTAAGCATCCGACAGCCCCCTCATTCGTAGGGCGTAGCGGAGGGACAAGGAAAGAGGTCGTCTGAAACACCGCCGTATTGCCATTGCCGCCGTGGGGAAATATGATGAGTATCCGACTTGCGGATAACTTTAATGAAACCCTTTATGAACAAAATCAAAACCTTTCTACCGTCATGACCGCCAGCAAACAACAAACCATCGCCGACACCGCCCGCCGCCTGTTCCGCGAACACGGCTTTTCCGCCGTATCCGTGGGTGGAATCTGCGCCGAGGCCGCCGTCAGCCGCGTTACCTTTTACAAATATTACAGCGGCAAAAACGCGCTCTTGCAGGCAATCGTTACCGAACAGAAAAACCGCGTCCGTGCCGAATTTGAGGCGCTGCTTGCACGGCAATGCAGCCTGCGTGAAGCCGCCGAAGCCGTTTTCGCCCTGCAACGGCAGTCGTTCGACGAGCTTTATTCCGCCGCCTTCTTGCGCGACATCGAAGAGAATACCGATTTGGAGCTGGAGCGGTTTTTCCACGAATTGAACGAAGAAAAATACGCCTTTATGTGCGGTTTCTTCCATACCCTGCAACAACGCCGCCTGATTCAGCCCGATTTGCCGGTGGAACTCATCGACCTGTTCATCCGACAGGCGGATATATTGATGCGCCATCCGCAACTGGCCGCGCTTTATGCCGCTGCGCCGCAAAAGCTGCCGCAGGATATATTGGGATTGCTGCTGCACGGTTTGGCGGGAGAAGAGGGGAGGAGCGAGGGAGGAGATTGATTTTGAGGGAAGATGAAAGGGATTCGTTGCATTTCTCATAAAACGTCGTCTGAAAACGAATTGTCGATTTTCAGACGACGTTTTGATTAGATTGCACTAGATTGGCACTAGGGGCTGCATGGGTTTGCCCTGATGTAGGCAAATCAGGCAGGGAATGATTTGGAGAATTTGTCGGCGGAACATCTGTAGGTCCATGTCGCGGTATTGGACGGAATTGACTATATTAAGACACAAATTGGACACAATTGCGACATGAAAAAATACCTTGCTTACGCAAGGCATTGATTTGATTGGTGGGTCCGGTGGGGTTCGAACCCACGACCAAGGGATTATGAGTCCCCTGCTCTAACCCCTGAGCTACAGACCCGTTCAAGAGTAGGGGCGTATTGTATCATAAATTATTCCGCTTACAAGGTCGTCTGAAAAAGATAATGTGTCTGCTATTGCCGACCGGCTTTATATTGATCATTTGGGTTGCACTGCCGCAGTAGACTTGTCTTGCCTGTGGTTTGCTGCTTTGGGTGGAAAGCGGATTTCGGCGACCGATGATTTCCTGTCCAATGGACTGAATGTAAATGTTTGGAAAAATAAATCTAAAGTTATATTTCGATAGTTTACATTGTTGTTTGCCTAGCATTTTATTTTCAAAAGGATTTTGAAAATATGGTTGGCTGAATAGGGCGTAACAGGTACTTGAAGATTGGGAGGCAGGGTAGGGCGGTCGGTTATTTTGACTGGTTTGGGGCGGGGTTTTCACTTACAATCAAACAAGGTTTACGTATGGCAACATTTCTCCGTTCAATGTCAGGATGGGTCGCAGGCGTTTTCTGTTTGACTTCTCGGCATTGTGCGGGCGTGTTTGTTCGGGCTTTTGTCTGTAAGAAAAACAAGGAAAAACAAGGAAAAACAATGCGCCGCTTACCAATTCTATCCCTCATCCTGCTTCCCGCTGTGTCTCACGCCGCTGATTTTGACGGCGCGACGCTCAGTCTGTTTTGGGGTGCGCCGTTCGCGTTGATTCTTTTGTCTATCGCGTTGGGCCCGCTCTTTTTCGCGCATACCTGGCATCACCATTTCGGCAAGATTACGGCGTTTTGGACGCTGCTGTTTTTGATTCCGTTTGCCGCTGTATTCGGTTTCGGAGCGGGTGTGCATACGGTTGCCCATGCGTTGGTTGAGGAATATATCCCCTTTATCCTGCTGCTTTTGGCTTTGTACACGATTTCGGGCGGGATTTTGGTTTGGGGTAAGCTGCACGGTACGCCCGCGCTGAATACCGGGTTGTTGGCGGCGGGTACGGTGATGGCTTCCTTTATGGGAACGACCGGTGCGGCGATGCTTATGATTCGTCCGCTGCTGAAAGCAAATCATTACCGCAAGAAAAAAGTACATATCGTTGTATTCTTTATTTTTTTAGTGGCAAATATCGGCGGAGGACTGACGCCGTTGGGTGATCCTCCGCTGTTTTTGGGCTTCTTGAAGGGCGTGGATTTCATGTGGACGGTGAAACACATGTTGATGCCCGTATTGATCAGTACGGTGGTGCTGTTGCTGGTGTTTTATATTATCGACAGCCGCTATCACGCGCGTGAAACTACTGTGGAACAGATTCAGCAGGAAGAGGAAGTCGAGGAAGATTTGCGGATTTCCGGTAAATGGAACTTCCTGCTGCTGGCGGGCGTGGTCGGTGCGGTTTTGCTGTCCGGCTTGTGGAAGCCCAATCATCCGGGATTTGAAATTTTTGGCAGCCACTATGCTTTGCAAAACTTGGTCCGCGATGTGATTTTGCTGGTGTTGACCATTGTTTCGCTGCTGATTACGCCTAAGCAGGTCAGGGCGGGCAATGAATTCAATTTCGACCCGATTGCCGAAGTGGGCAAACTGTTTTTGGGTATTTTCATTACGATTTCCCCTGTTTTGGCGATTTTGAAGGCGGGCGAAGCGGGTGCGCTGGGTGCGGTGGTATCGTTGGTGCATGATGCTTCGGGTAATCCGATTAATACGATGTATTTCTGGATGAGCGGTTTGTTGTCCGCCTTTTTGGATAATGCGCCGACTTATTTGGTGTTCTTCAATATGGCGGGCGGCGATGCTCAGGCTCTGATGACGGGGCATTTGTTCCATTCGCTGCTGGCTATATCCATGGGTTCGGTGTTTATGGGCGCGCTCACTTATATCGGTAATGCGCCGAACTTTATGGTTAAAGCGATTGCCGAGCAGCGCGGTATTCCAATGCCGACTTTCTTTGGTTATATGATGTGGTCGGTAGGGATATTGATTCCGCTGTTTATACTGCATACGCTGATTTTCTTTGTTTGGCAGTTGTTCTGATAATTGCCTGCCCTTAAAAGGTCGTCTGAAAACCTGATTCTTGTCATCGGTTTTCAGACGACCTTTTTGTATTCTGCCGCTTGTTTCGAAGGGATTAATTTTGGGCATCAATATTGTATAGTGGATTAAATTTAAATCAGGACAAGGCGACGAAGCCACAGACAGTACAGATAGTACGGCAAGGCGAGGCAACGCCGTACTGGTTTAAAGTTAATCCACTATAATTTTATTGGAGGGCTGATTTGCGCGGGATTCGGGGCAGGAAGCTGGAAAAAATCTTCGTAAATCTGACATAAGGCGGGCTGTTCCTGCTAAAATCAAACGTTTTACAGTTTTCATTTAATTGTTGTTTTCCGTAAGTAAGGCTTTACTTTCAGACGACCTCCCCCATGCTTTGCCATTTCAAACGTCGTCTGAAAAGTTGGAACATTTTATTCTGTTTAACTCATCACAAGTAATGCAAATCTATGATTAAAATCAAAAAAGGCCTAGACCTGCCCATCGCGGGCAGACCGGAGCAAGCCGTTTACGACGGTCCGGCCATTACCGAAGTCGCGTTGCTTGGCGAAGAATATGCCGGTATGCGCCCCTCGATGAAAGTCAAGGAAGGCGATGCCGTCAAAAAAGGCCAAGTGCTGTTTGAAGACAAAAAAAATCCGGGCGTGGTGTTTACTGCGCCGGCTTCCGGCAAAATCGCCGCGATTCACCGCGGCGAAAAGCGTGTGCTCCAGTCGGTCGTGATTGCCGTTGAGGGCGATGACGAAATCGAGTTCGAACGCTATGCGCCCGATGCGTTGGCAAACTTAAGCGGCGAAGAAGTGCGCCGCAATCTGATTCAATCCGGTTTGTGGACTGCGCTGCGCACCCGTCCGTTCAGCAAGATTCCCGCCGTTGATGCCGAGCCGTTCGCCATTTTCGTCAATGCGATGGACACCAATCCGCTGGCGGCAGACCCTGTGGTCGTGATCAAAGAAGCCGCCGAGGATTTCAGACGAGGTTTGCTGGTGTTGAGCCGTTTGACCGAACGCAAAATCCATGTTTGTAAAGCAGCCAGTGCGGACGTGCCGTCTGAAAACGCCGCCAATATTAAAACGCACGAATTCGGCGGCCCTCATCCCGCGGGTTTGAGCGGTACGCACATTCATTTCATCGAGCCTGTCGGTGCGAATAAAACCGTTTGGACCATCAATTATCAAGACGTGATTGCCATCGGACGTTTGTTCGTAACAGGTCGTCTGAACGCCGAGCGCGTGGTTGCTTTGGGCGGCCCGCAAGTCAACAAACCGCGCCTCTTGCGTACCGTTTTGGGTGCAAAGGTGTCGCAAATTACCGCCGGCGAATTGGTTGACGCAGACAACCGCGTGATTTCCGGTTCGGTATTGAACGGTGCGATTGCACAAGGCGCGCATGATTATTTGGGGCGCTACCACAATCAGATTTCCGTTATCGAAGAAGGCCGCAGCAAAGAGCTGTTCGGCTGGGTTGCGCCGCAGCCGGACAAATACTCGATTACGCGTACGACCCTCGGTCATTTCCTGA
The DNA here is from genome assembly GCA_001809325.1 of Neisseria sp. HMSC077D05. Lineage (GTDB taxonomy): Bacteria > Pseudomonadota > Gammaproteobacteria > Burkholderiales > Neisseriaceae > Neisseria. The sequence continues at coordinate 21,544 of KV796971.1, forward strand.
AAAACAAACTCTTCAAGTTCACGACAGCCGTCAACGGCGGCGACCGCGCCATGGTTCCCATCGGTACTTACGAGCGCGTGATGCCGCTGGACATCCTGCCTACCTTGCTTCTGCGCGATTTAATCGTCGGCGATACCGACAGCGCGCAGGCTTTGGGTTGCTTGGAATTGGACGAAGAAGACCTCGCTTTGTGCAGCTTCGTCTGCCCGGGTAAATACGAATACGGCCCGCTGTTGCGCAAGGTGCTGGAAACCATTGAGAAGGAAGGCTGATTATGGGCTTGAAACATTTTCTGGAAAAAATCGAACCGCACTTCCTGCCGGGCGGCAAACATGAAAAATGGTATGCCCTCTATGAAGCTGCGGCGACGATTTTCTATACATCCGGTGCGGTAACGCGCAAAGCGGCGCACGTTCGCGACGCGCTCGACTCCAAACGCATGATGATTTTGGTGTGGCTGGCTTTGTTCCCCGCCATGTTCTTCGGTATGTACAACGTCGGCGCGCAGGCATTCGGCGCGCTGACGCCTGATTTGCTGCAACAAAGCATCGCCAACGACTGGCATTACGCCCTTGCCAACGCTTTGGGCATCAATATGTCGTCTGAAGCAGGCGTGTTGGGCAAAATGCTGTTTGGCGCGATTTACTTCCTGCCGATTTACGCGACCGTATTTGCCGTCGGCGGTTTCTGGGAAGTTTTGTTCGCCACCGTGCGTAAACACGAAATTAACGAAGGTTTCTTCGTGACTTCGATTTTGTTCGCCTTAATCGTTCCGCCTACGCTGCCGCTGTGGCAGGCTGCATTGGGTATTACCTTCGGCGTGGTGGTTGCGAAAGAGGTATTTGGCGGCACGGGTAAAAACTTTATGAACCCTGCGTTGGCAGGCCGTGCCTTCTTGTTCTTCGCTTATCCCGCCAATATTACCGGCGACACTGTTTGGACGGCGGTTGACGGCTATTCCGGCGCAACTGCGTTGGCGCAATGGGCGGCACACGGTTCGGAAGGTCTGAAAAATGCCGTTACCAATCAACCGATCACTTGGATGGATGCGTTTATCGGCAACTTGCCCGGTTCTATCGGCGAAGTATCCACTTTGGCACTTTTAATCGGCGGCGCGTTTATCGTGTTTGCCCGCATCGCTTCTTGGCGCATTATTGCCGGCGTGATGATCGGTATGATTGCGATGTCTTCGCTGTTTAATGTTATCGGTTCGGACACTAACCCGATGTTCAGCATGCCTTGGTACTGGCATCTGGTCGTCGGCGGCTTCGCCATCGGTATGCTGTTTATGGCGACCGACCCTGTTTCCGCTTCCTTTACCAATGTCGGCAAATGGTGGTACGGCGCTCTAATCGGCGTGATGTGCGTGTTAATCCGCGTGGTCAATCCGGCTTACCCCGAAGGCATGATGTTGGCGATTCTGTTTGCCAACCTGTTTGCCCCGATTTTCGACTATTTCGTCGCACAAGCGAACATCAAACGCAGAAAGGCGCGCAGCAATGGCTAAGAAATTCGATAAAGACAGCTTCAGCGGCACGCTGATTGTGGTGTTGGCGGTCAGCCTGATTTGCTCGGTCATCGTGGCGGGCGCGGTTGTCGGCTTGAAACCGGTGCAGGAAAAACAAAAGGTTCAGGACAAGCAAAGCTACATCCTGAGCGTTGCCGGTTTGCTCGATAAAAATACCGACATCAGCAAAACCTTTGCCGACCGCATCGAACAACGCGTGGTCGATTTGGCGACCGGCGAATATGTGAAAGACGCGCCGAAAGACTTCAGCGCGCGTGTTGCCGCCAAAGACCCTGCGCAAAGCATCCAAATCAAACCTGAAGACGATTTGGCAGGTATCAAAAGCCGCGCCAAATACACCGAAGTTTATTTGGTAAAAGGCGATGACGGCAAAGTCAGCCAAATCATCCTGCCTATGCACGGCAACGGTTTGTGGTCGGTCATGTACGGCTTCGTCGCCATCCAACCTGACGGCAACACCATTAACGGCATTACCTACTACGACCAAGGCGAAACTCCGGGCTTGGGCGGCGAAATCGGCAATCCGTTGTGGCAACAAAAATTCGTCGGCAAAAAACTCTTTGACGAACAAGGCAAACTTGCCCTGCACGTCGGCAAAGGCGCAGGTTCAGATAAAGAACACGGCGTAGATGCACTCTCCGGCGCATCGCTGACTTCCAAAGGCGTACAAGGCTCGTTCGACTACTGGTTCGGCGAAAACGGCTATATCCCCTACCTGAACAAATTGAAATCAGCAGGAGCACAATAATGGCTGATATGAAACGCTTGAAACATTTAATGTTTTCACCCTTTATCGACAATAACCCGATTGCCTTGCAGGTTTTGGGTATTTGTTCGGCGCTGGCGGTTACCACCAAACTTCAGACGGCCATCGTGATGGGTATTTCCGTCAGTTTGGTAACCGGTTTTTCCAGCTTCTTCATCTCGCTGGTGCGCAATTACATTCCAAACAGCATCCGCATTATCGTGCAGATGGCGATTGTCGCGTCGCTGGTTACGCTGGTTGACCAATTATTGCAGGCCTATGCCTACGAATTGTCCAAACAGCTCTCCGTATTCGTCGGCCTGATTATTACCAACTGTATCGTGATGGGTCGTGCCGAAGCTTTCGCCATGAAAGAGCCGCCGCTGGAAAGTTTGGTGGACGGTATCGGTAATGGCGCAGGTTACGGCATGATGCTGATTATCATCGCAACCATCCGTGAGCTTATCGGTTCAGGCAAACTCTTGGGCTACACCGTTTTCCAAACCGTGCAGGATGGCGGCTGGTATCAAACCAACGGCCTCTTCCTGCTGGCACCGAGCGCGTTCTTCATCATCGGCTTTTTGATTTGGGGTTTGCGCACATGGAAACCCGAACAGGCGGAGGAATAAGACATGGAACACTATTTAAGCCTTTTTGTGAAATCCGTCTTCATTGAAAACATGGCACTGTCCTTCTTCTTGGGCATGTGTACTTTTCTGGCGGTATCGAAAAAAGTATTCACCGCATTCGGCTTGGGCGTTGCCGTTACTTTCGTACTCGGTCTGTCCGTCCCTGCCAACCAGCTCGTTTACTCGCTGCTCAAAGACGGCGCGATTGTCGAAGGCGTGGATTTGACCTTCCTGAAATTCATCACCTTCATCGGCGTGATTGCGGCTTTGGTGCAGATTTTGGAAATGTTCTTGGACAAATTCTTCCCCGCCCTTTATAACGCGCTGGGTATCTACCTGCCGCTGATTACCGTAAACTGCGCGATTTTCGGTGCCGTTTCTTTTATGGCGCAACGTGAATACAACTTCGGCGAATCCGTCGTGTACGGCTTCGGCGCGGGCTTGGGCTGGATGTTGGCAATTGTCGCTTTGGCGGGCATTACCGAAAAAATGAAATATTCGGACGCTCCCAAAGGCCTCAAAGGACTGGGCATTACCTTCATCTCCGCCGGCCTGATGGCGATGGCGTTTATGTCGTTCTCCGGCATCCAGTTATAAGAAAGGATTCGGCATGGAAATTATTTTAGGTATCGTGATGTTTACCGTCATCGTCTTGGCTTTGGCACTGATGATTCTGTTTGCCAAATCCAAGCTGGTGAGCGAAGGCGACATCACCATCAAAGTCAATGATGAAAAAGAGCTGACTATGCCCGCTGGCGGCAAACTGTTGGGCGCGCTTGCCAGCCAAGGCATCTTCGTTCCCTCCGCCTGCGGTGGCGGCGGTTCGTGCGGACAATGCCGCGTTGTCGTGAAAAGCGGCGGCGGCGACATTCTGCCGACCGAGTTGTCCCACATCAGCAAACGCGAAGCACGCGAAGGCTGCCGTCTCTCCTGTCAGGTCAACGTCAAAACCGACATGGACATCGAAGTCCCTGAAGAAGTGTTCGGTGTCAAAAAATGGGAATGCACTGTCATCTCCAATGACAACAAAGCCACGTTCATTAAAGAGCTCAAGCTCGCCATTCCCGAAGGCGAAGAAGTTCCCTTCCGCGCCGGCGGCTACATCCAAATCGAAGCCCCGCCGCATACCGTTGCTTACAAAGACTTCGACATTCCTAAGGAATATCACGAAGACTGGGACAAATACAATCTGTGGCAATACGTTTCCAAAGTGGACGAGCCGATTTTGCGTGCCTACTCCATGGCTTCATACCCTGAAGAAAAAGGCATCATCATGCTGAACGTGCGTATCGCGACACCGCCTCCGCGCGTACCCGATGCGCCTCCTGGACAAATGTCGTCTTACATCTGGTCGCTCAAACCCGGCGACAAAGTAACCATCTCCGGCCCGTTCGGCGAATTCTTCGCCAAAGACACCGATGCCGAAATGGTATTCATTGGCGGCGGTGCAGGTATGGCGCCGATGCGCTCCCACATTTTCGACCAGTTGAAACGTTTGAACTCCAAACGCAAAATCACCTTCTGGTACGGCGCACGCTCCAAACGCGAAATGTTCTATGTTGAAGACTTCGACCAACTCGCAGCAGAGTTCCCGAACTTCACATGGCACGTCGCCTTGTCCGATCCGCTGCCGGAAGACAACTGGGACGGCTACACAGGCTTCATCCACAACGTGGTTTACGAAAACCACCTGAAAAACCACGAAGCACCGGAAGACTGCGAATTCTATATGTGCGGCCCGCCGATCATGAACCAGTCCGTCATCAAAATGCTCAAAGACTTGGGTGTGGAAGATGAAAACATCCTCTTGGATGACTTCGGCGGTTAAAATTTGACCTCAAATACAAAAGGAAGAAACTTTGGTTTCTTCCTTTTTTTGTGGATGTGAATTGAAATAGAGGCAGGGAATTTTGTTGCCATTAAGTATTATGGGGATGGCGGGGGAGGCGGTTTTCTCATTGTGCCCACTATATATTTCAGTCTCCTGCTTCATTGCCGAATACATTGGACTTGAGAGGATGGCTCTTTTATATAGTTAATTAAAAACAAAATAGTACAATA
>KV796972.1 GCA_001809325.1 Neisseria sp. HMSC077D05
GGATGTCCAACTTTTGGGGTGCAGTTCAAACTTCTATACGGTTTTCAGACGACCTTGAACCCATATTCTGAGACAACGCTATTTCTAACGTTCTTCCAATTTCAAATAAACTCCGGCAACGTCTTGCTCTCCGTAACCTGCCGTTACCGCCTGACGATAATTTTCAGCAACGGTTTCGACGGCAGGCAGCGACTTACCGGCCTGCTCCAGCTCTTTGACAGCCAGATTAAGGTCTTTGGAAGCGTGTTTGAGTGCGAAGACAGGTGGGAATTCACGGTTTGCCCACAGCGATTTTTTGGTTTGGAACATAGGCGAATCCATAGCGGAATTACCGATAGCTTCGATGATAGTACCCGTATCGACACCAAACTGTTGAGCCATCAGCATAGCCTCGCTGTATGCTTCGCCGAAAATACCCAGCAGGGAGTTGAGCACGAGTTTTGCACCCGAACCTTTCCCTACCCCGCCAAAATGGAAAGTTTGTTTACCGACAATGGAAAACACTTTTTGCAGAGGCGTTAAAACGCTTTCTTCTCCGCCAAACAAAATCAGCAACGTACCGTTGGTAGCAGGACCGACCGAACCGGAAACAGGCGCTTCTGCAAACTGACCGCCCGCAGCTTCGACCAATTCTTTAACGGCAAGATTTTCAGAAGGAGCAATAGTGCTCATGTTGACAATGATTTTGCCCGCAAGCTCCTTGCGAACCTCTTCACTCAAAATATCGCGCACAGCCGCGAAGTCGGAAACCATCAGAAAAATAACGGGATAAGCGTGGATAAGCTCGACGGTGCTTGCGTACACTTTCGCACCTTTATCGGCAAGGTCGGCGGTTTTATCGGGCGAGCGGTTGTAAACACCGACTTCAATACCGGCGTTCAAAAGCCGCGTTACCATCGGATTGCCCATTTGACCTAAACCTATCCAGCCGATTTGCGTGTATTCGTTTGTTGACATTGAATTTGCTCCTTTGTTTGTCTTGCCGTGCAATCATATAGGTTTACAGGTCGTCTGAAAAGTTTTTCAGAGGGTTGGATGAAGTATTTATAGTGGATTAAATTTAAATCAAGACAAAGCGACGAAGCCGCAGACAGTACAGATAGTACGGCACCGATTCACTTGGTGCTTCAGCACCTTAGAGAATCGTTCTCTTTGAGCCAAGGCGAGGTAACGCCGTCTGGTTTAAAGTTAATCCACTATATTTATATGAACAAAATCTCCTTTCATTTGTTGAGGCATATGCGGCTGTTTTTCATATTCACGCTACCGATTAACCACGCTTAATACAAAAAGGTCGTCTGAAAACTGAACTGGCCCC
>KV796973.1 GCA_001809325.1 Neisseria sp. HMSC077D05
ATTGTACTATTTTATTTTTAATTGACTATAATCCATTGTCCACGGCAGATTGTGTTCTACACTGCGTGGGGGAGGGTGATTTACCGGTGGGATAAGCAACAATGTCAGGTGCGCATCCATTGCCTTTGCCTATATTGGTACCAACTATATTAGCAGTAAAAAGCCCTAAAATTTTTTTCAGCCCATTCTCAAAGGAGGATGAATATTGGCAGACTATATGGCGGTTTGAAACGTAGAAAAACCTTTGTTCACTGAATGAATAACAGGTTACTTTGGATTGGCGTAGCTGGTTATCCCTATAAAAAGTACGATGGCCACAAGTGTATTCATGTAATGGAACTAGGTTCTGTTAATGCTGAGCGCCGCATGGTTTTTAATATAAAGTAGAAATAATATTAAATATCAATGGATTGATATTTTTGAAGTGGTTTCTGCCCGAGACTTTGGCAAAACTTACTAACCGGAAAACCTGGTCAGGCACACTTCCCCATCTGTTGAGCCTAATCAAGCACCGATTGAGCGGACAAGGTTCCGATATTCTGTGCGCCGATGTAGGTATCGCTAGCGTTATCCGGACCTGGTTTATCGGCGGCTGACAAAATCAGATCAGCGTATTAGTGCAAATGGAATCCGTACAGCAGTCACTACCGGCAACGACTGTGATGCATGCCAGGTTAAAGGCACTTTAAGGCTTGCTTACAGCATATCCGCACCGATGCAGAAAGTCATACCGACGGGCAATGGGCAGATTGCCGAGACCAAGTCCGCAATCAAAAGGGGGATTGAGGCAGACAGCTTTGCTTGGCTGAAAGATGATTGCAAGAACCTGGTTCTTTCACTCAGTGAAAAGTGAAACCTAATAAAGCAGTGATGATGATACCGACGACCGGCATCTATCTCCCCTAATGACCGGAGGAGTACCTAGGTTCGTGGTCAATCGTTTCATTGTTGATACTGTTTTCGTTACCAGCAGTATTCGTTTTGATTCAATGATATAGAGATCTTTGCAAAATTCCTTCCTCCCCCCAA
>KV796974.1 GCA_001809325.1 Neisseria sp. HMSC077D05
TGCCCGACGGGGTGAAAAATACAGTTGCTACATTTTGCTCAAGTGGCACATAATAAAAAGGTCGTCTGAAAACCGTGATTCTGTTTTCAGACGACCTTTGTTTCATTTCAGCAAGCGTAGGTTGGGTCAAGACCCAACAAAACTGTTAAATTTTACGAAATGTTGGGTTTGCAACCCAACCTACATTTTGCTGTCCCTCATATCAAATATTCTCTTATTTTAGCACCTCACCAAAAATTTTCGGAATAAATATTGACTTTAACCTTAGGTCAAAGTTTATATTTTGTGCTCATTCAGTTATCACATAGGCGAAAAACATGAAAAAACTTATGACTTTTATCACACTTAGCGCTATTGCAATTTCAAATTATGCCCAAGCTAATGAACAACCGCATCAAGCACACATGAATATGCCAATGTCGACAGATTCTGCAATGCAACAAGAATTAATGCAAGGCATGGATCAAATGAATCAAGACATGATGGCAGCTGCGCAATATAAAGATCCTGATGTTGCTTTTGCAGCAGGTATGTTGCCACACCATATTGGCGCAGTAAAAATGGCGGAAGTTGAATTAAAATACGGAAAGGATCCTGAGATGCGTAAGCTTGCTGAGGATATTATTAACGCACAACAAGCGGAAATTGAACAAATGCAAAAATGGCTTAAAGCACACAACAAAAAAGCAAGCCGTAGCCTGCATCCCCGCTAACCGCGTTCGTGGCTGCGCCACACACCCCACCTGAGGATGGCACAAACTTTAAAACCAAGGTGTAGCAACTGTATTTTTCACCCCGTCGGGCA
>KV796975.1:0-14193 GCA_001809325.1 Neisseria sp. HMSC077D05
CCGACTACGTCCCCACCAAATAGCGCGTTCACCGTCCGTTGCGGTAGATGACGCTAGGGGAATAGGGGTAGGGAACCTTTTGAGGAGAAGGGAGAGTCAAAAAGGCTGAGAAGAGGCGGAAAGAGGATAGAAACGATGTTATAAACGTTTCGAATTGTATTCTCGGTTTCAGACGACCTCTAACATTCCCCTGTATAATCACGCTTTTGTTCAGACGCTTGTACTTTCTAATATGATTTATCCGTGGCATCAAAACCAGTGGCGGCAGCTTGCTGGCCATTGGGAAAACCGTCCAAACGCTTGGCTGTTTACCGGCAAGGAAAACACCGGTAAGACAACATTTGCGCGGTTTGTGGCACAGGCTTTGTTGTGCGAATCGCCTCGGGAAGATTATCAGCCTTGCGGCGTATGCGCTTCGTGTCATTTGTTTTCGCAAAACAGCCATCCCGATTTTTACGAACTCACTCCTGAAATCCCCGAAGACGGTGCGGTCGGGCGAAAATTGTTGCAGATTAAAATCGATGCCGTGCGCGATATTGTGGAAAACATTTATCTGACGGCTGTGCGCGGAGGATTGCGGGTGGTATTGGTGCATCCCGCTGAAAGTATGAACGTGCAGGCAGCAAACGGCTTGCTCAAAGTTTTGGAAGAGCCACCGCAACACGTTGTTTTTTTGATGGTTACGCATGCACGCGACAAGCTTCTTCCGACCATTAAAAGCCGTTGCCGCCAGATGGTTCTGCCCGCACCTTCGCGCGATGAAGCTCTGGCATATCTTCGCGAAGAGGGTGTAGACTATGCGGAATCGCTGCTGGCTTTTCACAGCGGCGCGCCTCTGTTTGCGCATACGCCCGAAATCGATGATTTGCGTGAAGAGCTGCTCACTTTGCTTGCCGCGCCGCGGCTGTTGACGATACTCGACTACGCCGCTGCGTTCGATAAACACAAGCAGCCGTTGGCAGTCTTCATCGATTGGATGCAGAAATGGCTGTTGGATGTCGGCTTGGCGCAACAACAAATGCCGCCGCTTTATTATCCCAATTACGCGCAGGCATTGTCGCAGACGGCTTCCAAAACCGATCCGCGCCGCCTGTTTGCGCTGACGGGTCGTCTGAACGCACTCAGCCCTTACGGATACCACACCTTGAGTGTTAAAATGCAGCTTGAGTATCTGCTGACTGAATATCTCGAATTTTGGCAAAACAAATAATCAGATAAGGTAAAACAAAATGGTAAACAACAATAAAGACATTCCGGCGAAAATGATGGCGTTGCAGCTTAAAGACCCGACTCTGCTCTACAACTGCTATATGCCGTTTCTCGAACACGGCGGACTTTTCGTTCCGACCGAAGACGTATTTTCCTTGGGCGAAGACATCCTGCTCGCCGTTGAAATCGCCGATTATCCCAAACGCTTCCTGCCTACCAAAGTTGTCTGGATCAACCCCGCCCGTACTTCCGCCCACCGCCCTAAAGGCGTCGGGCTGGCATTTTCCGAACACGAAAGCTGCCTTCAGGCGAAAACCCTGATTGAAGGCGAGCTGGGACCGAAACTGCGCAGCGACCGCGTCACCTTCACGCTTTAAAACTATGCATTTAATCGATTCGCACTGCCACCTCAATTTCGAAGGCTTAAGCAACCGCCTGCCTGAAGTGTTCGCCAACATGGAAGAACAAAGCGTCAAGCAGGCGCTTGCCATCAGCGTGAGCAGACAGAGTTTCGCCGAAGTCTTCGACATTGCCCAAGCCAATGAGCAGGTTTACTGCACCATAGGCATCCACCCCGACAGCCAAGAAGCCGAAGAATTTACCGTCGCTGAAATGGTGGAAGCGGCAAAACACCCGAAAGTCGTCGGCATAGGCGAAACGGGCTTGGATTATTACTGGTGCAAAGGCGATTTGGCATGGCAGCACCGCCGCTTCGCCGAACACATCCAGGCCGCCAACGAAGGCGGTTTGCCCGTGATTGTCCACACCCGCGATGCCGCCGCCGATACTTTGGCGATTCTGAAAGAAGGTCAAACCAATTCCGGTGTTATCCACTGCTTCACCGAAGATACCGCTTTTGCCAAAGCCGCTTTGGATTTGGGGCTGTACATTTCCTTCTCCGGTATTGTTACCTTCAAAAATGCGCCGCAAATTCAGGAAGCAGCCAAATACGTCCCCGCGGACAGAATGCTGGTCGAAACCGACTCCCCCTTCCTCGCCCCGGTCCCCAAACGCGGTAAGCCTAACGAACCTTCCTATGTCCGTTATACCGCCGAATTTGTGGCGAAACTGCGCGGCGAACCCGTAGAAACGCTTGCCGCTTACACTAGCGACAATTTCTATCGTCTGTTCAATAAAGTACCCGATATTCGTGTTTGATTCGAATAGAAAAAAGGTCGTCTGAAAATGCTTTATCTAGCGTTTCAGACGACCTTTTGAAATTTGGAATTATTTATATAAGTGGACAGTCAGACTGGGTAATTTTGTTGGGCAGAAAATGGAAGATGGCGGAAGTCATCGATAAAATCAGTATCACAAGAAAGCCAGTGCAAAAGCGGACAGATAGTCATGGATGGGTTTAAAATCAACGCGAAAATCAAGATGGCAACTTCTTGAAAATATTTAAAGATATGGCTTTCATCATATCGTTCTCCGTTTTTCTGACAAATCATACTTCTATCGATACATCGCCTTTCCAATAATGAATTACGACATCACTTTTTTCACCCTATTTCTACTCGGCTTTTTCGGCGGTACACATTGTGTCGGAATGTGCGGCGGGTTGAGTAGTGCGTTTGCGTTGCAGCTTCCGCCGCATCTTAATCGGCTGGGACTGATTGTCCTATTGAATTTGGGACGCATCAGCAGCTATGTATTGATAGGTTTGATTGTCGGGCTGGTCGGACAAATCGGTATTTCTTTGGATGATACGCGCTGGCTGCAAAACGGCCTGTATGTTGCAGCGAATGTTTTGTTGTTGCTGTTGGGACTGTATCTGGCGGGTCTTTCTACGGCTGCTACGCAGATTGAGCGCATAGGCAGACCGATATGGAAACGTTTGAATCCAATACTGAACCGACTGCTGCCGATTAAATCTGTTCCGGCTTGTTTCGGCGTAGGCATGTTGTGGGGTTGGCTGCCTTGCGGCTTGGTGTACAGCGCCTCATTGTATGCTTTGGGCAGCGGTAATGCAGTGCAGGGCGGACTGTATATGTTGGCTTTCGCGCTGGGAACGTTGCCGAATTTGTTGGCAATGGGGATTTTTGCAGCACAATTGAAAACACTTTTACAACGCAGAGCCATTCGTCTGTGCGCCGGGCTATTGGTCGCGGGCTGGGCGATTTTCCGTTTGGCGGTAATGCTTTGAGTCTGGCACTGAAACGCCTTTCAAAAGGGTAGGGGTTCATGCATTAAAGGTCGTCTGAAAATCCGTTTTCAGACGACCTTTATTCATTATTTGCAACGGCGGCGTTATAGTGGATTAACTTTGAACCAGTACGGCGTTGCCTCGCCTTAGCTCAAAGAGACGATTCTCTAAGGTGCTGAAGCACCAAGTGAATCGGTTCCGTACTATTTGTACTGTCTGCGGCTTCGTCGCCTTGTCCTGATTTAAAGTTAATCCACTATATGTCATTGCAGCTTCAGCTCAAACCGCCGGCAGCCATCCGCGTATGCGTTTTTCCATTGCGTCGGCACTCAAGCCCAAATCGTCCAAAAGTTTTTTCGGATCGCCGTGTTCGGTTACAGTATCGGCAACGCCCAAAAGCAAAACGGGTTTGCAGATGCCGTGTTTCGCCAACACTTCCAGCACCGCGCTGCCTGCGCCGCCCTGTTCAGCGTTTTCTTCGGCGGTAACGATGTAATCGTGGCTTTGGGCGAGGCGGATGATGAGTTCCTCGTCTATCGGTTTGACGAAGCGCATATCGGCGACGGTGGCGTTCAGTTTTTCGGCAACTGTCAATGCGGGGGTGACCATACTGCCGAAGGCGATGAATGCGGTTTTCTCGCCTTGGCGGCGGATGATGCCTTTGCCGATGGCTACGGTTTCGAGGTCGTCTGAAACGGGCGCGCCTGTTCCCGTGCCGCGAGGATAGCGGACGGCGGCGGGGGCGTCTGCCTGATAGCAGGTCGAAAGCAGCAGGCGGCATTCGTTTTCATCGCTCGGTGCGGCAACAATCATGTTCGGCACGCAGCGCAAGAAGCTCAAATCGTACAAACCGGCATGGGTAGGACCGTCTGCGCCGACGATGCCCGCACGGTCGACGGCAAACAAAACGGGCAGGTTTTGCAGGGCGATGTCGTGCACCAGTTGGTCGTAGGCGCGCTGGAGGAAGGTGGAATAAATGGCGACGACGGGCTTCATGCCTTCGCAAGCCAAGCCGCCGGCAAAGGTAACGGCGTGCTGCTCGGCGATGCCGACGTCGAAATAGCGGTCGGGAAATTGTTGTTCGAATTCAACCAGTCCGCTGCCCTCGCGCATGGCGGGGGTAATCGCCGCCAATCGGGAATCTGCCGCCGCCTGGTCGCACAGCCATTTGCCGAACACTTGCGTATAGGTCGGTTTGGCGGCGGGCTTGTTTTCTTTTTCAGACGAAGTTGCGGTTTTGAGGTCGTCTGAAACGTCTTTGGGCAGGTTGGCGACGGCGTGGTATTTGACGGGGTCGTTTTCGGCGAGTTTGTAGCCGTTGCCCTTTTTGGTGATGACGTGCAGCAGTTGCGGGCCTTTGCGGCCGCGCAAGTCTTTCAATACGTCAACCAGATGCTCGACGTTGTGACCGTCCACGGGGCCAGTGTAGCGGAAACCGAAGTTTTCAAACAAAGACAGCGACTGCTTGGCGTGTTCGGCTTCGCCCGCCAGCGTTTTGATTTTGTGCTCGACTTTTTGGGCAAGCTCCATTGCGCCGGGCAGCTTGTCCAAAACCTTGCTCGATTGCGCCTTGATGGTGCTCAACACGCCGCGCATATCGCGCACGACGTTGCTGGCGAGGTATTTCGGCAGCGCACCGACATTGGGGGAAATCGACATTTCGTTGTCGTTGAGGATGACCAGCAGGTTCACGTCCATATCACCCGCGCAGTTCAAGGCTTCAAATGCCTGACCCGCCGTCATCGCACCGTCGCCGATAATGGCGACGCTGCGGCGGTCGCTGCCCAAGAGCTTGTCTGCCGCCGCCATGCCCAACGCCGCGCCGATGGAGGTGGAGGAATGCCCTACGCCAAACGCGTCATATTCGGACTCGCTGCGTTTGGGAAAACCCGCCAAACCGCCGTAGCGGCGCATGGTGTGCATTTGATCTTTGCGGCCGGTAAGGATTTTGTGCGGATAGCTTTGATGGCCGACATCCCAAACCAGCTTGTCTTCGGGCGTGTCGTACACATAGTGCAGGGCGATGGTCAGCTCGACCGCGCCTAAATTGCTGGCGAAATGACCGCCGGTTTTGCCTATCGAATCCAGCAGAAACTCCCGCAGCTCGGCGGCGACTTGGGGCAACTGTTTTTTATCCAGACGGCGCAAATCTTGCGGGCTGCCGACGGTATCGAGTAGCGGAGTGTGGCTCATGGTATGTCTTTGCAGGCTTATTTGTGTATAGCGGGCAATTATAGCAAGAGTTTAGAAAGACGTGGGTTTCCTGCCGGAGGTCGGGTATCGCCGTTAAGCGGTTGCTTGCCGATGGAAGCGGCGTTTGGGGATGCATGTAAAGGTCGTCTGAACATGAAATTACACGCTCCGTATGCTACAATCAACAGATAATCCCATCGGTACCAAAATCATGAAACCCCATAAAAAAGGCAATATTTTCATCATTTCCGCCGCTTCCGGCACGGGCAAGACCACGCTGGTTTCCCGTCTTTTGAAAAACAACGCCGATTTGCGCGTCTCCGTATCGCACACCACCCGCCAGCCGCGCGAAGGCGAGCAGCATGGTGTGCATTATCATTTTGTTCCCAAAGAGGAATTTGAGTCTTTAATCAAACAAAAAGCCTTCCTCGAACACGCAAACGTTTTCGGTAATTATTACGGAACCAGCATCGCTGGGGTCAATTCTCTTAGCGAAGAGGGTTACGATGTGATTTTGGAAATTGACGTGCAAGGAGCGGCGCAGGTGCGCAAATCGCTGCCCGAAGCGAGCAGCATCTTCATCCTGCCGCCTTCGTTCGAAGTCCTTGCCGAACGCCTTATCGGGCGCGGCACCGACAGCGAGGAAGTCATCCAAACCCGCCTTTCCAAAGCGCGTCACGAAATCGAACAATCCGTCCTGTTTGACTATATCGTCGTCAACGATGATTTAGATAGGGCGGAAGCCGATTTGCTTCACATCATCAAAGCAGGTCGTCTGAAAAAATCTTCCCAGCAAGGATTTATCTCAAACCTGTTGGAAAATTCCTGAAAAACAGCGAAAATACGCATTTACATTCCATCACAAATTAATAGAAAGAAAGCAAACAAATGGCCCGTATCACCACCGAAGACTGCACTGGCAAAATCCCCAATCATTTCGACCTGACCCTCGTCGCCGCCCGCCGCGCACGCCAGCTTGAAAACGGCAACGCCCCTATGGTTGACGACATTCGCAACAACAAACCGACCGTTACCGCCCTGCGCGAAATCGCCGCCGGTCAAATCGGTACCGAACTGCTGACCCGCAACAAATAATACCGGCAGGCAAAATCTGCCCAACCGCCGCGCGGATTGTATCGGCGCGACACATCCGACCGATACAGTCTGACGGCTCAAAACAAAACACACACCGAAGGCCGTCTGAAATGCCCGCCCCCCAGCCCACTGCCCCCTACGACGCGCTGACTGCCGAAGCCCGCGAACTTTTGTTCCGCACCGCCTCCTATCTCAGCCCATCCGAACAGGTCGAGCTTGAAAAAGCCGTCGCCTACGCCTTTCACGCCCATGACGGACAAACCCGTAAAAGCGGCGAACCCTACATTACCCACCCCCTTGCCGTCGCCACGCAACTTGCATTGTGGCACATGGACATTCAAGGCTTGTGCGCGGGCGTGATGCACGACGTACTCGAAGACACGGGCGTATCCAAAATCGAAATGGCGGCAGAATTCGGCGAAACCATCTCCGAGATGGTGGACGGACTTTCCAAACTCGAAAAACTCAAATTTGAAGATCACGCCGAGCATCAGGCGGAAAGTTTCCGCAAGCTCATCCTCGCCATGACCAAAGACGTGCGCGTGATTGTCGTCAAACTTGCCGACCGCCTGCACAATATGCGCACGCTCGGCTCCATGCGTCCCGACAAACGCCGCCGCATCGCCAAAGAAACCCTCGAAATCTACGCACAAATCGCCAACCGCCTAGGTTTGAATAACGCTTACCAAGAGCTTCAGGATTTATCGTTTCAAAACCTCCACCCGAGCCGCTACGAAACCCTTAAAAAAGCGATGGACAACAGTCGCAAAAACCGCCGCGACGTCGTCGGAAAAGTTTTGCGTGCCTTCAGTCAGCGTTTGGTCGGCGTGAACATCGAAGCCAAAATCAAAGGCAGGGAAAAAAACCTGTACAGCATCCATCAAAAAATGTTGGCGAAAAAATTGCGCTTTGCCGAAGTCATGGACATTTACGGATTCCGCGTCATCGTCAACAGCATTCCCGCGTGTTACGCCGCACTGGGCGCGCTGCACAATCTCTATCAGCCCAAACCCGGCCGCTTCAAAGACTATATCGCCATCCCGAAAAGCAACGGCTACCAAAGCCTGCACACGACCTTAGTTGGTCCTTACGGCTTGCCCATTGAAGTCCAAATCCGCACGCGCGAAATGGATGCCGTAGCCGAAGGCGGCATCGCAGGACACTGGATATACAAATCCGGCGAAAATACCGTCGATCAAGCCGTCCTCCATACCAACCAATGGCTTAAAAACATCCTCGATTTGCAAGCCAGCAGCGCGAACGCCATCGAATTCCTCGAACACGTCAAAGTCGACCTGTTCCCCAACGAAGTCTACATCCTGACACCCAAAGGCAAAATCCTCACCCTCCCTAAAGGATCGACGCCCATAGACTTCGCCTACGCCGTTCACACCGACATCGGCCACAAAACCGTTGCCGCGCGCATCAACAACACCATGATGCCCCTGCGCACCAAACTCAAAACCGGCGACTCCGTTGAAATCATCACATCCGAACACGCCAAGCCCAATCCGGCATGGCTGAATTTCACCGTTTCCAGCCGCGCGCGCAGCGCCATCCGCCAATACGTCAAAAACCTCAACCGCCACGACGCCATCATCCTCGGTGAAAACCTCCTGCAAAAAGCCCTGTCTAGCCTGTTGCCCAAAGACGTATTGCTTTCAGACGACCTCAAAGAAAAATACCTCGCCGACCTCAACGACAAACAAACCTCGTTTGAAGAAGTCCTCTACAACGTCGGTATGGGGCATACCCTGCCCGTGTACGTCGCCATGCACATCGCCGAACTGGCAGGGCAGCACTTCGGCAGCGAAGTCAAACTCAGCCCCATCAAAGTCAACGACCAAGAAACCGGCCGCATCCATTTTGCCGAATGTTGCCACCCCGTCCCGGGCGATTCCGTCCGCGCTCTTTTGGTCAAAGATAAAGGCATGATTATCCACCGCGATACCTGTCCGACCCTGCTCAAATCCGACCCCGAACAGCAGCTTGATGCGAACTGGGAAGGCATAGGCAGCCATACCTACCGCACCGGACTCAGTATCCAATCCGAAGACGCCCACGGCCTGCTCGCCCTTATGGCGCAAGCCATCTCCAACTCCGGCGCAGACATCGAATCCGTCGAAACCCCCAACAAAGCGCTGGCAGGCACGGAAGGCTTTGTCGAATTCAAGTTCATCATCAAAGTGAAGGACTTGGCGCAAATCAACCAAATTATTCACAACCTGCACGCCATTCCCCAAGTGCGCAAAGTGGTTCGAAGCTAACGGAAGAAGGGTGGTAAAGCCGATGCCGTTTTGCTGCCAGATAGGGTTTAAGCCTTCTTAAAATCCGGAAGATACTTTCGCAAAATCAACAAGACGCGCGAAATACCACAGACGCGCGAAATACCACAAAGGTCGTCTGAAAACCGCCGTTCAAGGTTTTCAGACGACCTTCAAACTTGACAGAAACGACGCAATCAAAGATAATCCCGCAATTCATTTGCAGCCGCATCGACGGCATATCCGGCGCCAAGCCGACTTGTTAGGAGGTGATGTTTACATCACGGCGCGTATCCCGCCGGTCGCAAGACACCCGAGATACAAACAACCACTTTTTTGACAAACCGCCCCTTTCTCCCTTTCGGCGGTTTGAAACCAGAATTCAATTTAAAGGAAATAAAATGCCTGCAATCCGCGTTAAAGAGAACGAACCCTTCGAAGTAGCCATGCGCCGTTTCAAACGTGCCGTAGAAAAAACCGGTCTGTTGACCGAGCTGCGCGCCCGTGAAGCTTACGAAAAACCGACTACCGAGCGCAAACGCAAAAAAGCCGCAGCCGTAAAACGCCTGCAAAAACGCCTGCGCAGCCAACAACTGCCTCCTAAAATGTACTAAACATCAATTGCAGGTCTGCCCTGTGATGCCGAAACACACCGCAAGGCTTGACCTGCGGTGTGTTTTGTTTTTCAGACGACCTGCAAGGCAAGGGGTCGTCTGAAAAATAGAGAATCCCTAAGGCAGTATGTGCAATACCATCTTCCATCTTTTCCCGAAAGTCATCCCATGAGCCTGAAAGCACAATTAACCGAAGACATGAAAACCGCGATGCGTGCCAAAGATCAAATTACTTTGAGCACCATCCGCCTCATCAATGCCGCCATCAAACAATTTGAAGTAGACGAGCGCACCGAAGCCGATGACGGCAAAGTGATTGCCATCATCACCAAAATGGTCAAACAGCGCAAAGACAGCGCCAACATCTACACCGAAGCAGGCCGTCAGGACTTGGCAGACAAAGAAAATGCCGAAATCGAAATCCTGCACCGCTACCTGCCGCAAATGATGTCTGCCGAAGAAATCCGCACTGCCGTGGAAACCGTGATCGCCATGACCGGGGCTTCCGGCATGGCTGACATGGGCAAAGCCATGGGCGTGTTGAAAACCCAGTTGGCGGGCAAAGCCGATATGGGTGAAGTCAACAAAATCCTTAAAGCTGCGCTGACTTCATAATTGAATACCGACCGCTTTGGACGGATTCAAGAACAACAAAAAGGTCGTCTGAAAATGGAATTTCCGTTTTCAGACGACCTTTTTTAAGCTTAGGCTTACCGTTTGCCGATATTGTGAAATATCTTGCCCATATCGTTTAAGAAACGGGGTTCGCGCTGGATCAGGTAAACAATCAAGGGGATATTGCCGATGGCGACGATCAGGTAAAGCAGGGAAATGCTGTCGAACAGCATCAAGAGTACCGCGCTTAAAATGGCAGCCGATACCATGAACACGCCATTGATGATGTTGTTGGCGGCGACGGCGTGGGCGCGGAAGGATTCGCTGCTGGCGGTTTGCAGCCAAGTGTAGAGCGGGACGGAGAAGAAGCCGCCGAAGAAGCCGATCAGCGTCATGACGAGCATGACGGGATACGCCATGCCTTGCGACAGGAACCAGGTGATGCCGTTGAGTTCGGTAAAGCGTTGCCCTTGGGTCAGCCATACCAAAATCAAGCCGAATACAGTCAAACCCGTCGTGCCGACGGTTACCAAGCCTAAGAGCAAGCGTTCGTGGCTGAGTTTGGCGCACAACACCGAGCCGGCGGCGATGCCGATGGAGAATAGGGCGAGCATGAGGTTGAAGACGCTGTCGTTGCCGCCCAAATGGATTTGCGTGAAAGTCGGCAGTTGGGTGGTGTAAACCGAGCCAATAAACCAAAACCATGAAATGCCGATGATGGATGTGAAGACGGAATCATATTGCGCGGTTTCGCGCAGGAGCGCGTGCGTGCCTTTGACGATGTTCCATTCGATTTTGGTGTTGGGGGCTTTGGCGGGGACGTTAGGCATGAAGAAGCTGGTCAGCGTGCCGCCGATGGCGACGAGCAAGACTAAGATGCCGACGACGGAGGGCGGCAAGCCTGCGACGGACGTGCCTAAAATCTGACCGAACAAAATGGCGATGAATGTTCCTGATTCGATCAGGCTGTTGCCCATAATCAGCTCTTTGTCGTTGAGATAATCGGGCAGGATGGCGTATTTCAGCGGGCCGAACAGCGTCGATTGCGCGCCCATGCAAAACAGGCAGATCAAGAGCAGCGGGGCGGACTGGATATAGAAGCCGAACGCCGCCACCGCCATGATGGCGATTTCCAATACTTTGATCCATCGCGCCAAGACGGCTTTGTCGAATTTGGTGCTCAGTTGTCCCGACAGCGCGGAAAACAGGAAATACGGCAGGATAAACAGCAACGCGCCCAAGTTCAGCATTTGGCTGGCGGGCAGAAAGTTGTTTTTGCCCAAACCGTAGAAGCTGATCATCACAAACAGCGCGGTTTTGAACATATTGTCGTTGAACGCGCCCAGAAACTGCGTGCCGAATAATGGGGCGAAACGGCGGCTGGTCGGGAAATTCAGATTGTCTTTTTTGAGGCTCATTTTTCGGATTCTTGTTCTTCTTTTTCTATTTCGTTTTCAAGCAGCTTGTCGGTGGAATCATCGTCCATCAGGATGCGGTGTGCCGGTCCTTCGAGATCGTCAAACTGTCCGTTTTTGCCCGACCACCAGAAAAAATAGCCGATGGCAAATGCCAAAATGATGCTGATGGGCACCAAAATAAACATACTTTCCATCACATCGCTCCGGTCAAATCGGTTAAGACGAAAGTCTGTCCCGATACGGTCAGATATTCGTTGCGCAGCGAGCCGACAAGGGCGTCGTCGAAAAACAGCTCGATATGGTCTTTCACGACGCGCCAATATTGCGGAATCTCCGTTTGCTCGAAAGGAGCCAAAGCCTCCGCCGCCACGCCTTCTTCACTTTGCAGCTTGACGGCAAAACGCCCGCTCTGCGGCTGCGTTTCGGATTCGTCATCCGGCAGCATGATGAAAAAGCCCACATGGGCGCCTTGTTGCGTATGGATACTGAAGTAGTGCATATCAAAGAATCTTAAAAGGCTGCCGCTGTTTTCAGACGACATAGTGAACACAAAAACTGTCTAAATGTAACAGTTTGACACGCCCCTGCAAAGGGCTTTACGCCCCCGCGTTCGACGGGTCGTCTGAAAACAAACCGTTTCCCTTTAAACATCAATATCTTCCTTTATCGTCTCCAGACTGTTCCAAGTCAAACATTAAGCCAAGCAGCCGCCCCCGTTTTTTGCTAGAATAGCGCGGTTTACATTCATCAACCGATTTCAGACGACCCCGCCGAATCAGCGGCGGCAGAAGCCACAAGGAAAGCAACATTCATAAAGTTGCCGCCATTCCGAATGTAACGATAATTTTTTCTTTCATAGATTTTACGCCACCAAATCAATACGGCACGTCGCGCAGACGCTCGGCGCCGCCCTCAACGCATCCACTATGCCTGCGGGAGATGTTTGGCGGGATATCGACGACAAAGAACAGATTGCCGATACTGCCTACACAGGTCGTCTGAAACCTTCAGGAGCCACAACAAATGACCCAAAAACTCATCTTAGTTTTGAACTGCGGCAGCTCATCCCTCAAAGGCGCCGTACTGGATAACGACAGCGGCGAAGTCCTGCTCAGCTGCCTTGCCGAAAAACTCAACCTGCCCGACGCTTACATCACGTTCAAAGTAAACGGCGAAAAACACAAAGTAGACCTGTCTGCCAAGCCCGACCACACCGGCGCAGTTGAAGCCCTGATGGAAGAACTCAAAGCCCACGGTCTCGACAGCCGCATCGGCGCCATCGGCCACCGCGTCGTCAGCGGCGGCGAGTTGTACAGCGAATCCATCCTCGTTGACGACGAAGTTATCGCCGGCATCGAAAAATGTATTCCGCTCGCTCCGCTGCACAACCCTGCACACCTCTTGGGTCTGCGTGCCGCACAAAGCATTTTCAAAGGTCTGCCCAACGTTGTCGTATTCGATACCGCCTTCCACCAAACCATGCCGGAACATGCCTACACCTACGCTATTCCGCATGAACTGTATGAAAAATACGGCTTGCGTCGCTACGGCGCGCACGGTACCAGCTACCGCTACGTTTCTGATGAGACTGCCCGTTTCCTCGGTAAAGACAAAAAAGACCTGCGCATGGTGATTGCTCACTTGGGTAACGGCGCATCTATTACCGCCGTCGCCAACGGCGAATCACGCGATACCAGCATGGGTCTGACCCCGCTGGAAGGTTTGGTCATGGGTACACGCAGCGGCGACATCGATCCCGCAGTGTTCAGCTTCTTGGCTGAAAATGCCAACATGACCATCGCCCAAATCACCGACATGCTGAACAAAAAATCAGGTCTGCTCGGTATCTCAGGTTTGTCCAACGACTGCCGTACCATCGAAGAAGAAGCCGCCAACGGCCACGCAGGTGCCAAACTGGCTCTGGAAATCTTCATCTACCGCCTCGCCAAATACATCGGCAGCATGGCTGTCGCAGCCGGCGGTCTTGACGCACTTGTCTTCACCGGCGGTATCGGCGAAAACTCCGACATCATCCGCGAGCGCGTACTCTGCTACTTAGGCTTCCTCGGTCTGAAAGCCGATCACGAAGCCAACCTGAAAGCCCGCTTCGGTAACGCAGGCGTGATTACGACTGCCGACAGCGCAGCCGTCGCCGTTGTGATTCCGACCAACGAAGAATTGATGATTGCACACGACACCGCCCGTCTGAGCGGCCTGTAATACAGCACATCATCCGATAAAAAACCTGCCCGAAGCGGCAGGTTTTTCGTTTACGCAGCGAAAAAAGCATGACTTGTCTGCATAATCCGCTTCGGGATTTTTTCTCTATCGTCAAAGGAAAGAAGAGGGCGTAGGTTTTTCTGCTGCGTATCTCAAACGACATTACCCCGATTTTCTTCTTCCAATAAGGGCGGCGATAAGTTGCTTTGCAGTAAAAAGGTCGTCTGAAAATTTTCAGACGACCTTTTTCATCGCTATTGCTTCACGGGCTTCAAAGTCGGCAAAACCGTATCCCAAATCGCCAGCACTTCGGCTTCACTGCGCTTCGTCCCGTCTTTCTTCTCCGCGCCAAACTGCATCATGATGCGCGGGTCTCCGCCGTCGCGTTCCCAAAAGAACATATATTTGTTACCGCCCCA
>KV796975.1:14293-35246 GCA_001809325.1 Neisseria sp. HMSC077D05
CCGTTGATGGTGCGTTTGCCTTGGCGGATGGTGCGGGTTAACGCTTTAACCAATAAGCCTTTTTCTGGGTCGACTTTGCGTTTCAGCAGTGTCGCTTCGCCCGCTTTCAGCACATCGCCGTGCATGATTTCCAGACTCATATCGTGTTGCTTGGCAAATTCGACGGTGCTATGGACTTCAAACGGTTTTTTGCCGTCATCGGCGATAAAACCGCCTATCAGACAGATGCCATGTTTATTTGGCACTTCAAATTCCTGCCTGGTTTTCAACCCATTGAGGATTTCTTGGCGGAATTTTTTCTCCATGGTGTTTATTGCTTCTTTTTCTTGGGCTTTCCAGTTGGCAGGGGCTTTCTTATTGTCGGCAGGGATATAGAAAAAACTGCGTACGATATAGGCGTCATCATTATCCAGTTTGAAATATAAATCGGCTTCGTAGGGCATACCGTCATCCCCAACAAGATCTTCCCAATCAAACCCTCCGCGTGTAACCTGCATCATCGCCCGATTCGGAATCAGGGTACGGGTATCGACGACAATATCGGTTCCATCATAACCATATTGCTGATTCTCATTGATGGTCCTAACGTTTCTCTTCCAGTCGTTAAACATGACCATCACACTCCAGCCATTGTAATCAAGGTGCGTACTGCCATGACGGCGTTTGGACGGCAGGCGCAATTGATAGCGACCGCTGCAATAGGGCTGTTCGGTCCAGTAGGCGGTGTCGATGGTAGATTTGTTTACGGTCGGCGAAGTTTCTGCGGATGGGGAAACATTGGGCGTGCAGGCTGCGACGGCAAGGATCAGGGATAATGTAGTCAGACGGATGGGCATGGATAAGCTCCGTGTTTGAAAAAGGTCGTCTGAAAGTATAGTTTGATTCAGACGACCTTTGTCATAAAACGGGTTTGGCGGTATTTATCCGACATGGGCGGGCATTTCGCGCGACAGAATAAGCATAATGTCGGTAGGGAAAACGGCTGTTTGGCTTTATAATCTGATTCATTCTTTTCAGGCAGACCATTATGGAACACGATTCAAACGAAACCATGCGCCTTTCCAAGCGTATGGCGCAATTGGGCTTATGCTCGCGCCGCGAGGCAGACAGCTACATCGAGCAAGGCTGGGTCAAAGTCAACGGGCAAACCGCCGTACTCGGTCAGAAAGTAACCGAACGCGACCGCATCGACCTCAACCGGCAAGCGCATGAAAAACAGGCAGAGCGCGTTACCATCCTGCTCAACAAGCCCGTCGGCTACGTCAGCGCGCAGGCGGAAAAAGGCTACAAATCCGCCGCCGAGCTGATTACTGCGGACAACCGTTGGGAAGGCGACGACAGCCGCATTCCGTTCAACGAAAAACACAAATTCGGCTTGGCGCCCGCCGGACGGCTGGACATTGATTCCGTCGGGTTGCTGGTGTTGACGCAAGACGGGCGCATCGCCAAGCAGCTTATCGGCGAAAACAGCGGCAGCGAAAAAGAATATCTCGTGCGCGTGCGCGGCAAATTGGACGAAAAAGGGCTTGCCTTGCTCAACCACGGATTGAGTTTGGACGGCGAGAAACTGCGTCCCGCCAAAGTCGAATGGCAAAACGAAGACCAACTGCGTTTCGTGTTGAAACAAGGCAAAAAGCGGCAAATCCGCCGCATGTGCGAACTCGTCGGTTTGCGCGTTGTCGGGTTGAAGCGGATTCGGATGGGTAAAGTCAAACTGGGCAAACTGCCGCCCGGCAAATGGCGTTACCTGCGGGCGGATGAATCGTTTTGATTGGATTTGAACTTGGGAATGACGGCAAGAGGTCGTCTGAAAACGTCACTGTATCTGTTTTATAAAGACAAGAATATGAATTTAGAAACCAAAATTCCGCCGCCGGCGGTATGTTTTATCTGCGCATTGCTGATGTATGCCTCTGCGCAAGTATCCGCGCTGGCAGGCATACTGCCACGCTTTCCTATATGGCTGTCGGCTGTTTTGATCGTGTTTGGGACGGCGTTGGGCGTATTGGGTGTGTGGGCTTTTCGCCGTGTGCGCACGACTGTCAGCCCGTTCAATCCCGAAGAAACCGAACATTTCGTTTCAGACGGCGTGTACCGTTTCAGCCGCAACCCGATGTATGCGGGTATGGGCTTCTGGCTGGCGGCATGGGCGGGACACTTGGCGCATCCGCTGCCGTGGCTGTTTTTAGCGGTATTTGCCGCCTATATGACGCGTTTTCAAATCATGCCCGAAGAACGTGTTTTGGCGCGGAAATTCGGTGCCGAGTATGAAGCGTACTGCCGCCGCGTCCGCCGTTGGTTATAAAAGCGGCAACGTCAAATCAGATATCGCCATCCTGCACTTTTTCGGCATGAAATGATTCGGCTGCGCCAATTACTCTGATTGTATAGTGGATTAAATTTAAACCAGTACGGCGTTGCCTCGCCTTGCCGTACTATCTGTACTGTCTGCAGCTTCGTCGCCTTGTACTGATTTAAATTTAATCCACTATATGAACCCGCGATGGTTCAAATCAAACAAAAGGTCGTCTGAAACCCCAAAGCAAGGTTTCAGACGACCTTTTTAGTCAACTGCCTACATCAAATTAATGATGACCGCAACCGCATTCTTTTTTCATGTCGATAACCATACGACCGGTGATTTTGCCTTCGCGCATTTCTTGGAAAATCGCCGGAGCTTCGTCCAAGGCGCGCAGTTGGACTTTCGGTACCACCAAGCCTTCTGCGCCGAATTGGAAGGCTTCTTCCAAGTCTTTGCGCGTACCGACCAGCGAGCCGACCACTTCGATGCCGTCCAAGACCAGACGAGGGATGGACAGGTCCATAGATTCGGGCGGCAGACCAATGGCAACGACGCGGCCGCCAGCGCGGACGCAGTCCACGGCAGAGTTGAACGCGGCGGCGGATACGGCGGTAACAACGGCTGCGTGTGCACCGCCGGTTTTTTCCTGAATCACTTTGGCTGCGTCTTCTTTGGCGGCGTTGATGACTAAATCTGCGCCGCTTTCTTTAGCGAATGCCAGTTTTTCATCGTTGATGTCGATGGCGACAACGTGTGCGCCGAATACTTTTTTCGCGTATTGGACACCCAAGTTGCCCAAACCGCCCGCGCCGTAAACGGCAATCCATTGTCCCGGACGCACGCCGGAAACTTTCACGCCTTTGTAAGTGGTTACGCCGGCGCAGGTGATACTGGAAGCTTGTGCAGGGTCAAGACCGTCGGGTACTTTGACAGCGTAGTCTGCATCGACGATACAGTGGGTCGCCATGCCGCCGTCAGCGGTGTAGCCTGCGTTCAATACGGAACGGCACAAGGTTTCGCGACCGGTATTACAGTATTCGCACGAACCGCAGCTTTGGAACAACCATGCGATGCTGACGCGGTCGCCGACTTTCAGGGCGTTCGCGCCCGGAGCGACTTCTTTGACGATACCGATGCCTTCGTGTCCCAACACGCGTCCCGGTTTTTCGCCGTAGTCGCCTGCCGCAACGTGCAAGTCGGTATGGCACACGCCGCAATATTCGACTTCAACCAACGCCTCGCCGTATTCCAACGGGCGCAGTTCGCGTTCTACAACTTCTACATCGCCTGCTACATTTTGATTCACAACAACTGCTTGCATCTTCATGGTGTTCTCCTTGGCATTCGTAAGAAATCCGTAAATGGTGGGACAGGCGGAATCGGAATAACGCCCTTCCTCTAAATGAGAATACTCCCCTTCATTTCGCCGTGTCAACACCCTATCTTTTTGAAAAATAAGAAATAAAATGTTATACCATAACATTTTGCCTGCCTGAGAATATGCCCACCAAGACGCTGAAAAATTCTTACACATATCATGTAAAAAAGGTCGTCTGAAAACTTTAAATACATTAACAAACCCGCTTCATTTCCATGCGGGGTCAAGCCTTATCGGATTGGATTTCCTATTTTAGAAAATTACATATTTGGAATTTTGAGAACGTTATCATTTTTAGTGCTTGAACTGAAAGAGAAAAAATACTATTCTATTTTCAGACGACGTTGGAGATACGTCCGAAACCTCAAGAAGACAACCAAGGAGACAGCATCATGGCAAAAGATTTAAATGTGTTTGATAAAGAGTACGGCCTCTTGATTAACGGCGTGTGGACCAAACCCGGAGCGCTTTTGGATTCATACAATCCTGCCAACGGCGAATTGTTAGCCAAATTTACCGACGCATCCGATGCCGATGTTGATGCTGCGGTTGCCGCCGCGCAAGAAGCGTTCAAAACATGGCGCAAAACCACCACCACCGAACGCGCTGCCATCCTCAACAAAATCGCCGATGTAATTGACGAAAACTTGGAATTGTTCGCCTTGCAGGAAACACTGGACAACGGCAAACCCATCCGCGAAACCCGCGCCGCCGACATCCCGCTGGCTTCCGATCATTTCCGCTACTTTGCCAGCGTGATCCGCGGCGAAGAAGGCACTGCCACCCAGCTTGACTCCGAAGACCTGTCTATCGTCCTGCGCGAACCCATCGGCGTCGTCGGTCAGATTATTCCGTGGAACTTCCCCTTCCTAATGGCGGCTTGGAAAATCGCCCCCGCGCTCGCTGCAGGTTGTACCATCGTCATCCACCCGTCTTCCAGCACTTCGCTGAGCCTGTTGTCGTTCGCCCAAAAAATCAACCACCTGCTGCCTAAAGGCGTGTTGAACATCATCACCGGACGCGGTTCCAAATCCGGCGAATACATGCTGCACCACAAAGGCTTCAACAAACTCGCCTTTACCGGTTCGACCGAAATCGGCCGCCACATCGGCATCGCCGCTGCCGAAATGCTGATTCCCGCTACCTTGGAGCTGGGCGGCAAATCCGCCAACATCTTCTTTGACGACATGCCGTTTGACAAAGCGCTCGAAGGCGCGCAAAAAGGTATTTTGTTCAACCAAGGCCAAGTGTGCTGCGCCGGTTCGCGCATCTTCGTTCAGGAAGGCATTTACGACAAATTCGTCAACGCCTTGGCGGAAGAGTTCAAAAAAATCAAAGTCGGCCTGCCTTGGGAAGACGATACCCAAATGGGTTCGCAAGTCAACGCCGGCCAGCTTGAAACCATTTTGAAATACGTCAAAATCGGCGAACAGGAAGGTTGCCGCATCATTACCGGCGGTAAGAAAATCGAAGGCGCGTTGGGCAAAGGCGAATTTGTCGAACCAACCTTGATTGAAGCCGACAGCAACAACGCCCGCGTTGCCCAAGAAGAAATCTTCGGCCCGGTTGCTACCGTGATTAAATTCAAAACCGAAGAAGAAGTCATCAAAATGGCCAACGACAGCGAATACGGCTTGGGCGGCGCAGTTTGGAGCAAAGACATCAACCGCTGCCTGCGCGTTTCCAATGCGCTGGAAACCGGCCGCGTCTGGGTGAACTGCTACAACCGCCTGCCCGCAGGCGCACCGTTTGGCGGCTACAAAACTTCAGGTATCGGCCGCGAAACCCACAAAATGATGCTCGCCGCGTACACGCAGGTGAAAAACATCTACATTTCCACCCGCGAGGAACGCGAAGGCTTCTATTGATTGCCTGCTGAACATCGTTTATTGATGTAGAAAAAAGGTCGTCTGAAAATCCGGATTCGGGTTTCAGACGACCTTTTTGTGTTGACTGGCATTCTGATGAATGTTTGCCGTTGCAGGCGAATAAACGGTCAGAGGCTTGCCTTTGGGAAAGATTAAACGGTTTTTAGAAGATTCATGATGCCAAAGGGGGGGTAATTTTGTTATACGGTATTTGCCAGCATGGTTAACGCATAAGGTTCCAAGCCATTTTGACGGCAATCAGCAGCAGCATGATGCCGAAGGAGATTTTGAGCTGGCGGGCGGGGAGTTTGTGCGCGGTTTTGACGCCGATAGGGGCGAAAATCATGGTTGCGATGCTGAGGATGGAGACGGCGGGCAGATAGAGGAAGCCGCCGGAGCCGTGGGGCAGGTCGGGAACGTTCCAGCCGGTAACGAGATAGCCGATTGTACCGGCGAGCGCAATCGGCCAGGCGAGGCCGGAGGATGTGCCGATGGCGCGGTGAGCGGGGAAGTTGCAATACATCAGGAAGGGGACGGACAGCGAGCCGCCGCCGATGCCGACCCAGCTTGAAGCTGCGCCGAACAATGTACCGACTGCGCTCAGACCGGGCAGGGCGGGCAGGTGGCGCGAGGCTTTGGGTTTGGAGTCTGTCAGGGTTTTGAGGGCGATAAGGGTTAGGAATGCGATAAAGAAGATTTGCAGGGCGCGGGTAGGCATGTATTTGGCGGTTACCGCGCCGATTAGTACGCCGAATATCATGGAAGGGGTCATACGGCGGACAGTCTGCCAGTCGATGGCGCTTTTTTTGTGCTGCGCGTACATGCTGGAGAAGGTGGTGAACACCATTACGGCGAAGGATGTGCCGATGGCGAGATGTTGGGCGTAGGGGTGGCTGCTGATGCCTTGCAGTTGCAGTGTCCACAAGACGACGGGGACGACCAGCGTACCGCCGCCTACGCCGAACAATCCTGCAATAAAGCCCGCCGCGCTTCCGACGGCGAGTAGGGCGAGGATAATATCCCAAGTCCACATTTTTCAGACGACCTTTTTGTTCCTGCGGCGTTTTTTCAGCCAACGCCGTGCCGCCATAATGTAGCCGGAGAGACTGTACCCCAAGAAGAAGAGGAATAAGACGAGGGCGGGCTTCCATGTGATTAAGAGGAGGATCAACACGGCGAGTACCATGCCCATAAACGGGACTTGGCGGCGGATGTTGATTTCTTTAAAGCTCCAAAACGGGATTTGGACAATCATGGAAATGCCGGCGAAAAGCGTGATGCCCAAAGCCCACCAATGTACGCCGGGGAAGCGTTCGACGCTGTGGTTGACCCAAATCAGGCCGACAATCAACGCGGCGGCGGTCGGACTGGGGACGCCGATAAACCAGCGTTTATCGACTTTGCCGATAAGCGTGTTGAAGAGGGCGAGGCGCAGGGCGGCGCAGGCGCAGTAGATGAAGGCGACGGAATAACCGATTTTGCCGAACTGCGAAAGTTGCCATTTGTAAATAATCAATGCAGGCGCAACGCCGAAACTGACCATGTCGGCAAGGCTGTCGAGCTGTTCGCCGAATGCGCTTTGGCTGTTGGTCAGTCGTGCCACGCGTCCGTCCATCCCATCAAGCAGCATGGAGAGGAATACTGCGATCGCCGCTATTTCAAAGTGCTTGTGCATGGATTGGGTGATGGCGAAGAAGGCGCAGAACAGGGCGGCGATGGTGAAGGAGTTGGGCAGCAGGTAGATACTGTTGCGGCGCAATGAATTGCGTTGCAGGTTTTGAGGGTTTTGCGTATTGTCCATAAGCGTTCGATGATGCTGTACGAAGCAGATTTAGGGATTATACCGTATCGTGACCGCCTGACAATTTAATAACGATGGTATTTTTTTATGGTGGCGCGGTTCTGTAACTTGGGTGATGAAAAAGGTCGTCTGAAAACCTTTCGAGGTTTCAGACGACCTTTTGTTTAAGCTGTCATCAGCTCAGTTTGCCGTGGCATTGTTTGTATTTCAGGCCGCTTCCGCAAGGGCAGGGGTCGTTGCGGTGGACGACTTGGCCTTGGGCGGCAAGTGCCTCGGGGCTGAAATCCGTTCCGTCGGGATCGAACGCTTCGGTAACCAAATTGGTTTGGGATTGTCCGAGCAGTTCTTCCATGTCGGGCGCTTCGGAGTGGATGGTTTGGATGCCGACGGGTGCGGGTTCGGCAATTTCTTCTACATCGGTGTTGCGCTCGATTTGGACGGAGGTCAAGAGGGCGGCGGTTTGATGCTTGATGCCGCGCCACAGGTTTTCAAACATGGAGAAGGCTTCGCGTTTGTATTCCTGTTTCGGATTTTTCTGTGCATAGCTGCGCAGGTGGATGCCTTGGCGCAGGTAGTCCATGGCGGCAAGGTGTTCGCGCCATTGCAGGTCGATGACTTGCAGCATGACGTTGCGTTCGAAATCTGCCATCGGTTTTTTTCCGACCAGCTCGACTTTGGCTGCGTATTCTTCTTCCACACGTTTAATCAGACGTTCTTTGATGTCCTGATTATCCAATGTGGTGTCTGCTTTGAGCCATGCTTGGATGTCTTCGTGCAGGCGGAATTCGGCGGCAAGCTGGCTTTCGAGTGCGGGGATATCCCATTGCTCTTCCATGCTGTCGGGCGGTATGTACAAATCGACCAAATCGCTGATGACTTCTTCGCGGATACCTTTAGTCAGGTCGCTGACGTCTTTGCTGTTGAGGATTTCGTTGCGTTGGTGGTAGATGACTTTACGTTGGTCGTTGGCAACGTCGTCGTATTCCAATACTTGTTTGCGCATGTCGAAGTTGCGGCCTTCGACTTTGCGTTGCGCGCCTTCGATTTGGCGGGTCAGCATGCCGTGTTCGATGGCGATACCGCGTTCCGGCGCAAGGCGGTTGAGGATGGCGGCGGCACGGTCGAGCGCAAAGAGGCGCAGCAGCGGGTCTTCAAATGAGAGGTAGAAGCGGCTGGAGCCGGGGTCGCCCTGACGGCCTGCGCGTCCGCGCAATTGGTTGTCGATGCGGCGGCTTTCATGGCGTTCGGTACCGATGATATGCAGACCGCCTGCCGCGACCACTTGGTCGTGTTCTGCCTGCCAGCCGTTTTCAAGGGCGGCGATTTGTGCGGCTTTTTCTTCGTCGCTCAGGTTTTCGTTGGACTGGATGGCTTCGATTTGGTGCTTGAGGTTGCCGCCGAGGACGATGTCGGTACCGCGGCCCGCCATATTGGTGGCGACGGTAATGGCGCCGACTTTACCGGCTTGAGCGACAATCAGGGCTTCGCGTTCGTGTTCTTTGGCGTTGAGGACGTTGTGCGGTAGTCCGGCTTTTTGCAGAAGACGGGAAACCAGCTCGGAGTTTTCGATGCTGGTGGTACCGACGAGGACGGGTTGTCCGCGTTTGTGGCATTCTTCGATGTCTTTGACGACGGCCTCGAATTTTTCTTCGGCAGAACGGAAAATCTGGTCGTTGAAGTCTTTACGCTGTACGGGGCGGTTGGTCGGGATGATGACGGTTTCGAGGTTGTAGATGCTTTGGAACTCGAAAGCCTCGGTATCGGCGGTACCGGTCATGCCGGAGAGCTTGGTGTACAGGCGGAAGTAGTTTTGGAAGGTGATGGAGGCGAGGGTTTGGTTTTCGCGTTTGATTTCCACGCCTTCTTTGGCTTCGACGGCTTGGTGCAGACCTTCGGACCAACGGCGGCCGGACATCAGACGGCCTGTAAATTCGTCCACGATGACGATTTCGCCGTCTTGGATGACGTAGTGTTGGTCTTTATGGAATAACGTATGCGCGCGCAATGCTGCCATGAGGTGGTGCATCAGGGCGATGTTGGCGGCGGAGTAGAGAGAGTCGTTTTCTTGCAGCAAGCCCATTTGAATCAGGATTTGCTCGGCGTGTTCGTGACCCGCTTCGCTCAAGATGACTTGGTGTGCTTTTTCATCGACCCAGTAATCGCCTTCGCCTTCTTCGGTTTCTTGGCGGATAAGGTGCGCAGGAAGGCTGTTCATGATTTGGTACAGTTGGATATTGTCATCCGCCTGACCGGAGATAATCAGCGGGGTGCGCGCTTCGTCAATTAAAATGGAGTCCACTTCGTCCACTACGGCAAAATTCAATTCGCGCTGAACCTTGTCGTATTGGTCGGTTACCATATTGTCGCGCAGGTAGTCAAAACCGAATTCGTTGTTGGTACCGTAGGTAATGTCGGCACCGTAGGCGTTTTGACGGTCAAACGGCTGCATATCGGCGATGATGACGCCGACGTTTAAGCCGAGGAAGTTGTAGAGCGGTTCCATAATGCCTGCGTCGCGGGCGGCAAGGTAGTCGTTGACGGTAACGACGTGCACGCCTTTGCCGGACAGGGCGTTGAGATAGACGGCAAGGGTGGCGACCAAGGTTTTACCTTCGCCGGTACGCATTTCGGCGATTTTGCCGTCGTGCAGCACCATACCGCCGATAAGCTGGACGTCGAAGTGGCGCATACCGAGTACGCGGCGGGACGCTTCGCGACAGACGGCGAAGGCTTCGACCAAAATGTCGTCCAAAGTCTGTCCGTCGGCGAGGCGTTGTTTGAATTCGGCTGTTTTAGCCTGTAAATCCGCATCGCTCAAGGCTTTCATTTGTTCTTCGAGTGCGTTGATTTTGGCAACGGATTTACGGTATTGTTTGAGCAGCCGGTCATTGCGGCTGCCGAAGATTTTCTTAGCAATGTTTGTCAGCATGAAATAGTTCCTGCGCCTGATATAAAATAATGGCGAAACGGGGATTTTAACACAAGCCTCGCGGCAAGGCAGTCATGCCGTTTGAAATAAAGGCAGTTTTACCGGATTTCAATCTTGATAATACAACCGTACACTTTGAAAAGGTCGTCTGAAACATATGAATTTGGAACAATTGGGCAAGCGGGATGCGCGGTTGGCCGGTTTGTTGCAGCAGTCGCAACAATGGCGCAGGCTGGATGCGGCAGTCAAACGCATCCTGCCGGCAAACCTACACCCGCACTTTCAAACTGCCTGCATCGAAGAGGGCAGGCTGGTGTTGCTGGCGGCAAACGGTATGGCGGCTTCGCGCCTGAAAATGATATTGCCCGCGCTTGTGCCGCAGCTTCAGGAGTTGAACGCGGGGATTCGGGATGTGGCGGTCAAAGTCGTGCCGAAGCCGCCGGCGCAACCCAAAGTCAACAGCCTGCATTTGAGTGGGGCGGCATTGGAGAGTTTTGATGCGGCGGCGGCAAAATTGGAAGACAAGCATCCTGAATTGGCTGCCGCGCTGGCGGAGTTGGTGCGCAAACACAGCCGTTGAGTTTGAAATGGTTATGTTGTTTGTTAATTAAAGTTAAAGAGTATTTCGTATGACTGATAAAATCTAATACTAAAGAAATACGACATTAATAGTAGCCATTCTCATTTGTGTAAACTGAGGTAAAACAGCCGTTGAATTTTGGATTTGTTCGATTTGTTGTAGCAGAATATAGCTTCATTTTCATCCTTCTTTCGCTTGCGGATATGAAATCTGAAATTAGGTTCATTAATATATATTCGCAAGTTTTTATTTTGTAGAACTTAACATATTCTCACCTATCATTAGGAGATACACATGAAAGCTTATTTGGCTCTGATTTCCGC
This sequence comes from Neisseria sp. HMSC077D05, assembly GCA_001809325.1. Taxonomy (GTDB): domain Bacteria; phylum Pseudomonadota; class Gammaproteobacteria; order Burkholderiales; family Neisseriaceae; genus Neisseria. The sequence continues at coordinate 25,475 of KV796975.1, forward strand.
TGCCGTTATCGGCTTGTCCGCTTGTTCACAAGAAGCTTCAAAACCTGCCGAAGCCTCTGCCCCGACTGCATCTGCTGCTTCCGAAGCCGCACCTGCACCTGCAGAAAGCGCACCTCCTGCCGATGCTCCTGCTTCCGGCGCGGCTTCAGCTAACTCTGCAGCAGCACCTGCCGCCGGCAACTGCGCGACTACTGTCGAAGCCAACGACGCTATGCAGTTTAACACTAAAGAAATCCAAGTCAGCAAAGCTTGTAAAGAATTCACCGTTACCCTGAAACACACCGGTACCCAACCTAAAGAAAGCATGGGTCACAACATCGTCATCGGTAAAGCCGAAGACATGGACGGTATTTTCAAAGACGGTGCCGGCGCTGCTGCAACCGACTACGTGAAAGCTGACGATGCACGCGTTGTTGCCCACACCAAACTGGTCGGCGGCGGCGAAGAAGCTTCCCTGACTCTGGATCCTGCCAAACTGGCGGGCGGCGAATACAAATTTGCCTGCACCTTCCCGGGACACGGTGCTTTGATGAACGGCAAAGTGACTTTGGTCGACTAATCCGTCCAAGCTTCAAAATACAGACAGCCTGCTTTATGCAGGCTGTTTTGTTATAAAATGGTCGTCTGAAAAGTACCCCGTTGAGAACACGCCAACATGAATCCGTTTGAAACCAAAAGCGTTACCTTTGCCGAACCGATTGAAATGCTGTATGCCTGCCACGGCAAAGTGCGCCGTTTCTGCGGCCAAGTCGCCATGCTGTCGGACTATATCGCCGAAAACGGCTGCAATCAGATTGTTTTACAAACCATCCGCCAAATCGCCCAGTATTTCAACGTTGCCGCGCCGCTGCACCATGAAGACGAAGAAGAAAACTTCTTCCCGCTCCTGCTGCAATACGCGCCGCAAGCCCAAGAAAGCGTGGCCGAGCTTTTGCGCCAGCATGTGAGCCTGCATGGCAACTGGGATGCCGTGGCTGCCGAATTTGCCAAACTCGAAGCAGACAACGCCTATATCCCCGATGCGGAAGCGTTCAAACGCTTTGTGGCAGGTTACGATGTGCATCTGGCGATTGAAGAACCCTTGTTCGATATGGGCAAAACGTTTATCCCCAAAGAGAAGCTGACCGAAATCGGCGAAATTATGGCGGCGCGCCGACGCAAATAAGGTCTCGTCTACAGATTGCCGTTTCTTCAAACAAAGGCCGTCTGAAAACTTGAAAACAGATTTTCAGACGACCTCAGTATCCTCCTGCAAACCAACCACGTCGTCTGAAAAGGAAGCAAACCATGCTGACGCCAAAAAGCTGCGATTTGTTCAATATCCCGTTTTTCCAGTTTGCCCAGCTCAAAAAATACCAGCCTGAAAGCATCCCGCAAATCAAAGCCGACTACAAGGAAAACTGGCAGATATGGCAGCAGCTGATACAGCAGGTCGCCGCAGATTTGGGCGAACCTTTCGCCCCGCCACATATCGAACGCTGGTGTAACGGCTGGCAGGTTCGCGCCCATTTCTTCGCCTACTTCAAATACGCCCAATACAAAAACTCCGCCGCGATTTTATCGATTTTATTGAACCGCCGCCGCCTGAGCGTCAGCCTAGACTGGCACTGCTACAAAGCCGACGTGTCGCCGATTGCGCTGCCCGAATACAACCGCTGGCTGGATGATTTCGATACCGAAAAATACGCCGCATTCGATATGTGGCACGGCGCGGAAAGCGAATATGACGACTACCGCACTGTCGCACAACAAAGCGAATCCGACCGAAGGTTGCAAAACGACGAAGACTTTTTCTGCATCGGCAAACATATAGAACGCGATGATTTGGGCAAACAGGATGTAGCAAAATGGATAGTCGAAACAGTGGAAGATTTGCTGCCGCTTTATGAAGCCTGTCATGGCAAATGATTCAGAACATATCAACCCAACCCAAAGGTCGTCTGAAAATCAGATTGAGAACATTTCAGACGGCCTGATTTCCCAAGTGAACAAAATGACTGAAACCCAATCCCTAGAACTCGCCAAAGCGTTGATTTCCCGCCCGTCCGTTACTCCCGACGACCGAGATTGCCAAAAATTGCTTGCCGAACGCCTGCACAAAATCGGTTTTGCGGCTGAAGAACTTCATTTCGGCGACACCAAAAACATCTGGTTGCGACGCGGCACGAAAGCTCCCGTTGTCTGTTTTGCAGGGCATACCGACGTTGTGCCGACGGGCCCTGTTGAAAAATGGGATTCGCCCCCGTTCGAGCCGACCGAGCGCGACGGAAGATTATACGGGCGCGGTGCGGCGGACATGAAAACCAGCATCGCCTGCTTCGTTACCGCCTGCGAACGCTTTATTGCCGAACATCCCGACCACCAAGGCAGCATTGCGCTTCTGATTACTTCTGACGAAGAGGGCGACGCGTTGGACGGCACGACCAAAGTCGTCGATGTATTGAAAGCGCGCGACGAGCTTATCGACTACTGCATCGTCGGCGAACCGACCGCCGTGGACAAATTGGGCGATATGATTAAAAACGGCCGGCGCGGCTCGCTGTCGGGCAACCTGACCGTCAAAGGCAAGCAAGGGCATATTGCTTATCCCCATTTGGCAATCAACCCCGTCCACACTTTTGCCCCGGCCTTGTTAGAGCTGACGCAGGAAGTCTGGGACGAAGGCAACAAATACTTCCCGCCGACCAGCTTTCAAATTTCCAATATCAACGGCGGTACAGGCGCGACCAATGTCATTCCGGGCGAGCTGAACGTCAAATTCAATTTCCGCTTCTCCACCGAGTCCACCGAAGCAGGGCTGAAACAACGCGTTCACGCCATTTTGGACAAACACGGCGTGCAATACGATTTGCAATGGTCGTGTTCGGGGCAGCCCTTCCTGACCCATGCGGGCAAACTGACCGACGTGGCACGCGCAGCCATCGCCGAAACCTGCGGCGTAGAGACCGAATTGTCCACCACCGGCGGCACTTCGGACGGACGCTTCATCAAAGCCATTGCAAAAGAACTCATCGAATTAGGCCCGTCCAACGCCACCATCCACCAAATCAACGAAAACGTGCGGCTGGACGATATTCCGAAGCTGTCGGTGGTGTATGAGGGGATATTGGCGCGGTTGTTGGCTGAAAAGGTCGTCTGAAAACAGCAGAAAGGGTATTGCCGCGCTCAAATCGGCATATTTTGAGGTAATACCCTGAAGAACATTTCAATGATGGTTCAACCCGGTTTCTTCTGATTTCTTAATTGAGATTTGAGGAAATATTATGGGGTGTTTGAAAGTTTTATGAGTGATAGTGGCTATTTTTCATGGTTTTATGAATTTTAATTTCAAGTTACGCCATTTGGTTAAGATTTGAAACGAAGCTATAATAAATGCTTATCATAAAAATCATTTTATTTTGCTGCCCAATACATTGACTGTCATTAATCGATTTCTTCACTAAAGGTTTCCCCATGCCGAAATTTATCTCTGCCCTTGTTGTATTGGGATTGTCATTGTCTTTGACAGGTTGCTTTGAGTCCAAACCAAAGCCCCCGGTGGTTTCAATCAGTCAAGGAAAAATTTTAGAAAAAAATACACTGGTGGGATTGTGGCATATTGACGAGTTACCCATGGATACTCCCCAAAACGCATATTATCTCAGTCGGGTAGAAACAGCCGGCTCTGACAATCACATTTATGGAAAGCACATTGAGTTTGATAAAGATGGCAGGTTTAGCAGCGGTTATTCAGCAGAATGCGGTAATGATTGTTTTCCGCATTCAGAAGGTCTTTATCGATTTGTAAGTGATGACGAAGTGATTTTGCAAACAACCAAAGTTGAGCAAAGAGGCTATTGTGGAGAAAACGGAGAGTTTAAAAAGAACGGCGAGTGGGTCTTGGGAAAATTTAAGATAGAAAAAGACAAAGAATTTGTTGTTTTAAAGAAAATTCTATAATTTCAACTTTGGGATTTTATTGGTTGATGAGTGAGTTTCATTGGGGCAACAGTTTTCAGCCGGTCTGCACATAAGTGGTTTAAAGCCATCATACCGGATGGGCTGTGGAATTTATCGATCCGTCGGGTAATCGGTTGGGGTTTGTAGATTATCGGGAATAAAAGTCCATGAAATGAAAGCGGGATGCGGTGTGATATTGGCAAAGAAGCCGATAAATCGTTATAACAGGGAGGGGCAAGCCTCCCTTTATCGTAAATTGATCTATCCCTATGATTACTCTACCTGCGATTGCTGCGCCAAACCGCCGATTTTCACAAGAATTTCTTAAGGAATATAACCGTGCCGTCAAATTACTTTCATACGCGTGAACGATTGGGTGCTTTAGGCGGCATCGTGCAACATCATACCGCCTTGTACCGCAGCGTGGCGGTACATGAACCGACCGTGGTTATCGTGCGGCGCGGATGCAAGAAGCTGCGGTGGGCGGGGCGCGAATTGAGGATTGCGGCGGGTGAGGCTGTCGCCTTGGCAGGCGGGCAGACGTTTGACGTCATCAATATTCTCGATTCAGACGACCTCTATCAGGCGCAATGGATTGCTTTCGAACAGGAAGCCATAGAAAGGTTTGCCGCACAATACGGGACGGCGCAGGCAGTGTGCGATGCGGTGAAGCTGCCGCACCCCGGGCGGATGAACGCGGCGTTTGATTATGCGGCTGCGGTGCTGGCGGATGAAAAAGTGCCGCATAATGCGGCGGAGGCCGCGCTTTGCGGCGTGTTGGCGTGGTTGCAGCATGACGGCATCGGTTTTGCCGTGTACGAAGGTGTCAACCTGATGCGGCAAATCCGCAAACTGATTACCGCCGATATGGCTGCGGACTGGTCGTCGGCGATGCTGGCGCAGCGGCTTAATTGCAGCGAGGCCGCGTTGCGGCGGCGGTTGGCGCGGCAGGACACGAATTTCCGTACGCTGCTGACGGATGTACGCATGATGCGCGCGCTGACGCTGTTGCAGGTTACGCAATGGCCGGTGGCGCAGATTGCCGGCGCGGTCGGCTATGACTGCCCGTCCCGTTTCAGCGCGCGCTTCAAAGAGCGGTTCGGTTGCGTACCGTCGGCGGTCCGCTCGGAAGCGGAGCCGGCGGCATATCGGCGCACGGGGCAGGTCAGCGTCGGTGTTCGACCGTGAATTTCGCTTCGCCCAAGCTGTTTGCCTTAGTGAAGAAACCAACCAGCGCGGGTGTGGATTCGGCGGTGATGTTCGGCAGCTTGGCGACTTTCAGCGCGGTGAGCGTGAATTCGTAGCGGTGTTTCCTGCCTTCGGGGGGACATGCGCCGCCGTAGCCCGGAGTGCCGAAGTCTGTGCGGGTTTGCAGCGCGCCTTTGGGCAGTCTGCCGCCTTGCGCGGTAATGCCTGCGGGCAGGCGGCGGACATCGGCGGGAATGTCGGCGACCACCCAATGCATCCAGCCCAGGCCGGTTGGCGCGTCTTTATCGTAAACAGTCAGGACGAAACTTTTTGTCCCTACGGGCGGATTTTTCCACGACAGCGCGGGCGAAGCATTGCCGCCCGAACAGCCAAAGCCGTAAGGCGCGCTCAAAAGCTGGTTTTGCGTGAAGCCGCCTTCTTTGGACGGGTTGTCGAATTGCAGCGTGAATGCGCCCTCGGCAAAGGCAGCGGTTGAAAAAGCCAGCAGTACGGAGGAGAGGATGCGGGTTTGCATAGATGATTCCTTTGCTTGATGAATAAGTGGATTCATTATAGGCTGTCAATGGCGGCAGGAATGTGCCGAAACGGTTGGATGATGTGCCGAAATACGCAAATGCAAAAATCCGTGGTTTCAGACGACCCTTTGTAGGTCGTCTGAAATCTTTAATTCCTTTCCTTGAGGCTTTAGAAATATCGAATATTTAGAAATTGCCGCAACTCAACCCTCAAGATTTACGTCATAGCCCGTTCCTGCGCCGGCGTGCGGGAATGGCAAAAATTGGGGATTTTGCCGTCAAATCCATGATAGAGATACGGAGCAAACGAATGATTACCCTGCCTTCCTTAAACAATCTGCCGTCAAAATGGGATGAAATCCGCCATTGGCTCGAAACCCAAGTTTTTGAGTGTGAAGTCATGCCGTATCCCAATCTGACGGAACACGAAGCCAAGCAGTTCGAGCAGGATTTTATCGACCGTATCGGTTGCGCGCCTGAAGAATATGTCCGCATCCGCCGTGCCATCCGTTTGTTGGAAGCACGTTATCTTGATAGCTCAAACGAATTAACCTCCGCCGCCATTGCCACGCCTTTGGGCGAGATGCTGGCGGTGTTCAGCGGTAAAGGCTTGTGTTTGCTGGAGTTTGTCGGGCAGAAGCATATGGAACAGGAAATTACCGCCGTCCAAAAAGCTTTGCGCGGACGGTTTGTGTTTCGGGAAGATGAGCGAACGCAATTTCTGCGGCAGGAATTGGAAGTATACTTCAAGGGTCGTCTGAAAACCTTTGCCACGCCCTTGGAGCAGATTGGTACCGAATTTCAAAAGCAAGCATGGGACGCGCTCTTGGCGATTCCTTACGGCGAAACGCGCAGCTACAAGGAGCAGGCGCAGCGTTTGGGTAATCCCAAAGCCGTCCGTGCCGTTGCCGCCGCCAACGGGCAGAACAAAGTGTCCATCCTGATTCCCTGCCACCGCGTCATCGGCAGCGACGGCAAGCTGACCGGCTACGCAGGCGGCCTGAACCGCAAACAGTCGCTGCTTGCTTTGGAACGCGGTGAAGTTCAGACGACCTTGTTTTGATTCTGAGGTAGACAACGCCAATTGAAATGATCGGATTCGAAAATCCGACCTGACTAAAATAGAGCAGCGGCAGATTGTTCATCAATGCCCGACCTGCCGGAAAGGAGAAATACGAATATGAACCTGAAAAACCGCCATTTCCTGAAACTTTTGGACTTCACGCCCGCAGAAATCACCGCCTACCTCGACCTTGCCGCCGAGTTGAAAGCCGCCAAAAAGGCAGGGCGCGAAGTGCAGCGGATGAAAGGGAAGAACATCGCCCTGATTTTTGAAAAAACATCGACCCGCACCCGCTGCGCGTTTGAAGTCGCCGCGCGCGACCAAGGGGCGGGTGTCACTTATCTGGAGCCGTCCGCCAGCCAAATCGGACATAAGGAAAGCATCAAAGACACCGCCCGCGTGTTGGGCAGGATGTACGACGGCATCGAATATCGCGGCTTCGGGCAGGACGTGGTCGAAGAATTGGCAAAATACGCCGGCGTGCCCGTGTTCAACGGTCTGACCAACGAGTTCCACCCCACCCAAATGCTCGCCGACGCGCTGACCATGCGCGAACACAGCGGCAAACCTTTGAACCAAACCGCGTTTGCCTACGTCGGCGACGCGCGTTACAACATGGCAAATTCGCTGCTGGTGTTGGGCGCGAAGCTCGGCATGGACGTGCGTATCGGCGCACCGAAAACCTTGTGGCCGTCTGAAAACATCGTCGCCAGCGCACGCGCCGTCGCTGAAGAAACCGGCGGAAAGATTTTGCTGACCGAAAATGCGGAAGAAGCCGTCAAAGGCGTTGATTTTATCCATACCGACGTGTGGGTCAGCATGGGTGAGCCGAAAGAGGCGTGGCAGGAACGCATTGATTTGTTGAAAGATTACCGCGTTACCCCCGAACTGATGGCGGCATCGGGCAACCCGCAGGTCAAATTCATGCACTGCCTGCCCGCCTTCCACAACCGCGAAACCAAAGTCGGCGAATGGATTTACGAAACCTTCGGCTTAAACGGCGTGGAAGTAACGGAAGAAGTATTCGAAAGCCCCGCCAGCATCGTGTTCGACCAAGCGGAAAACCGGATGCACACGATTAAAGCGGTGATGGTGGCGGCGTTGGGGGATTGACGGCGTTTCTGTTTGAATCCATTAAAAAGGTCGTCTGAAAATCTACTATAACGGGTTTTCAGACGACCTTTTGCCTTTATATCCTTTATAATCACGTCCATCACATTTTTATCCGCGCGCCCCTCCAAGCGGCGACGGAACAATACGCGGCAGAGGCATGGCGGGTTCAGTTTAAACGGGTTTGGCATGGCTCCGCCTGTCCAGATTGAAGCTTAATCCTCCATCCGAATACGCCGCCCATCCGAAAGGTTCGCATGACCACTTATTCCCTCTTCGTTACCTGCCCGCGCGGTCTCGAAGCCCCTTTATCCCAAGAACTCGAACAACTCAAATGCCAAGACATCCGCGCCGTTGACGGCGGCGTCGCGTGCAAAGGCGGTATGGAGCAGGTATACCGCATCAACCTGCATTCGCGCACTGCCAGTCGCGTGTTGCTGCGCCTGACCAAAAGCGGCTACCGCAACGAGCAAGACATTTATAAAGCGGCGAAAAATATCCGCTGGACGGATTGGTTCGACTTGGAACAAACCTTCAAAGTCAAAGTGGAAGGCAAACGCGCCCAAGTCAAAAGTTTGGATTTCGTCGGGCTGAAAATCAAAGACGCCGTGTGCGACGTGTTCCGTGACGCTTGCAGCGCGCGCCCCAGTGTCGGCAAAATCCGCCCCGACATCCGCATCCATGCCTTTATCGACGAGCGCGACATTCAAATTTTCATCGACACATCCGGCGAAGCCTTGTTCAAACGCGGCTACCGCCAAGATACGGGCGAAGCGCCGATGCGCGAAAACTTGGCGGCAGGCTTGCTGCTGCTGGCGGGCTATGACGGCACGCAGCCTTTTCAAGACCCGTTTTGCGGAAGCGGCACCATCGTCATCGAAGCCGCGTGGATTGCCACCCGCCGCGCGCCCGGTTTGATGCGCCGTTTCGGATTTGAAAAGCTGAAAAATTTCGATGCCGCCCTTTGGAAAACGCTGCAACACGAAGCCGAAACGCAAATCCGCCCCGCGCCTGCCCCGATTTCAGGCAGCGACAACGACCGCCATATGATCCGCGCCGCCGTTGCCAACGCCCAAGCTGCCGAAGTGGACACGTTTATCCGTTTTGAAGTCAAAGACGCGCAGGACACCCGTCCGAACGGGGAAGGCGGCATTTTGATTTCCAATCCGCCTTACGGCGTCCGCCTTGCCGAAGTCCAAGCCTTACAAGCCCTTTATCCGCAGTTGGGCGCGTGGTTGAAACAGCATTACGCGGGCTGGCTGGCGGGAATGTTTACCGGCGACCGCGATATGCCGAAATTCATGCGCCTTTCACCCAAACGCAAAATCCCGCTCTACAACGGCAACTTAGACTGCCGCCTGTTTTTGATGGATATGGTCAAAGGGTCGAACCGATAAATACGGTTGAAGGTCGTCTGAAAAGCGGTGGCAACGCTGTTTCCGTTTTCAGACGACCTTTTTGTTTGGAAGAAATATAGTGGATTAACTTTAAATCAGGACAAGGCGACAAAGCCGCAGACAGTACAGATAGTACGGAACCGATTCACTTGGTGCTTCAGCACCTTAGAGAATCGTTCTCTGAAATTCGGGCTGAGGTCGTCTGAATCACGATATCGAAAGGAAATAATATGATGAAACCTGCTGTTTTGAGCATTGCCGCTGCTACGGTTTTGGCAGCCTGCAATACATCCGCCCAACAAGAAGCGCCGACAGTCGGCGCGGCAAATCCGGCTTCTGAGTTTTGCGTGAAGCAGGGCGGGAAATTGGAAATGAAAAAAGACAAAGACGGCGGCGAATATGCGCTTTGCCATCTGCCGGACGGTACGGTCGTTGAAGAATGGGCATATTTCCGCCAGCACAATCAGTAATATAGTAGATTAAATTTAAACCAGGACAAGGCGAGGTAACGCCGTACCGGTTTAAAGTTAATCCACTAT